>JAQYWI010000003.1 GCA_030145015.1 Desulfobacterales bacterium | reverse complement strand
ATCTTTCACGTGCACGGTGAAAACCCCGAAGCCGTCTTGCATGTCATGCAACTGGCCGCTGATTACCGCCGCGAGTACGGCAAAGATGTTGTCATTGATCTGGTCTGTTACCGCCGTTACGGGCATAATGAAGGCGATGAACCCTATTTTACCCAGCCCGGAATGTATGACCGCATCCGCCAGCGACCTTCGTTGCATCAACTTTACGCCGACCAATTGATTTCCGAAGGTATCGCCCGCCAGGATGATATCGACAAGATGACGGCAGAAATCAACAGCCAGCTGGACCAGGCCTATGCAACCGTTCACGGCAGTGAATGCCCCTTTCCGGAGTCCCGGTTCTATGAAGAATGGGACGGCATCAGCGCTGCCTACACTCACGACCCGGTAGCGACAGGTGTCGATAAGGATGTTCTTATTTCCTTGTCCAGGAAATTGAATACGGTTCCAGACGATTTTTCCATAAACCCGAAACTGCAGCGCCTGCTTAAAAAGCGCCTGGAATCGGTTGAGCAGGGCCAAGGCATTGATTGGGCCAATGCCGAAACACTGGCGTTCGCATCCCTGCTGAAAGAAGGCATCTCCGTCCGCCTGAGCGGCCAGGATAGCGGCCGCGGCACCTTCAGCCAGCGCCACAGCACATTGGTCGACATTCAAAATGAAACGCGCCATTTCCCCTTAAATTCAATTGATGCCGATCAGGCCCGGTTTTACGTTTATGACAGCCTTTTGTCTGAGGCCGGTGTACTCGGCTTTGAATACGGTTATTCTCTGGCACGACCCAACTGCCTGGTTCTGTGGGAGGCTCAGTTTGGCGACTTCGTTAATAATGCGCAGTCCGTCATCGATCTATTTATCGCCAGCGGGGAAACCAAGTGGCAGCGTCTCAGCGGCCTGACTTTGCTGCTGCCCCACGGCTACGAGGGCATGGGTCCCGAACATTCCAGTGCCCGGCTTGAGCGGTTTCTACAGCTGTGCGCCGCCGACAACATCCAGGTGAGCAATCCGACCACACCGGCTCAATATTTTCATTTGTTGCGGCGCCAGGTTAAAGCGCGGTTTCGCAAGCCCCTTATTATCATGACGCCCAAAAGCCTGTTGCGCCATCCGCTGGCGGTTTCAAAAACGGATGACCTGTCGGCAGGCCATTTCCAGCCCGTTCTGGATGATCCCGGCGGCTCCAGGCAGGCCACAACTGTTTTGGTCTGCAGCGGAAAAATTTTTTATGAACTGTTTCAAAACCGCAACGAATTAGAAAAAACAGGTATTGCCATCGTGCGGCTCGAGCAGTTCTATCCGTTTCCACAATCACAAATTAAAAAGGTCTTCCAAAAATATCGTCAGGCCAAGAAATGGTTCTGGGTCCAGGAAGAGCCGCAAAACATGGGTGCCTGGCAATTTATACAGCCGCGCTTAAAGGCCGTTTCCGGAAAATCATTCAGCTATATCGGCCGAAAAGCATCTTCCAGCCCGGCAACCGGTTTTCCCGGGTTGGCCAAATTGGAACAACAGGCCATCATCGCGCAGGCCCTGGGGCCGCCGGCAGTCAGCAAAGGCAAAGCGGCCGTGGGGTAAATCAGGTGCCGCTGGCTGCTGGCCGCTGGCAGCTGGCTTCTTTATTCTGCCCCTTGTCAGCCAGTTGCCGGCAGCCAGAAGCAAGGAGCCAGGTGCTGATACTGATAAATTGTAGTAAACGAAAAAGAGGCTATTATGGTAGTTGAAGTAAAAGTCCCCAGCGTGGGCGAATCGGTAACTGAAGCGCTACTCGCCCAATGGTTCAAAGGTGATGGTGATACGGTTAAAAAAGACGAGCCGCTTTTTGTTATTGAAACCGACAAAGTCACTTTAGAGGTCGTCTCCGAGGCCGAAGGCATACTATCGATTAGGGTTGAAGAAGGTGAAACGGTCGCCATCGGCGCGGTGGTCGGCAGCATTGATACCGCAGGTGTCTCGAAACCTGCTGAACCTCCTCCGGCTCCGAAAACACCTGAAATAAAAGAAGCGCCGCCGCAAGCCGCAGCGCCCGAAAAACCGCCGGAACCTGTCTCGGAACCTTCTGCTCCGGCAGCGCCGGAACCGGTATCACCGCAACCGGTGTCTGCGACCCGGCCGTTGTTGGGTTCAGATGTCCTGGCGCCGTCTGTGCGCCGGCTGATCGTTGAAAAAAGTCTAGACCCCTCACAGATCAGCGGAACCGGACCCGGTGGAAGGATCACCAAGGGGGACGTTGTTTTGTTTCTTGAGAGCACTCAAGCACCGACAGCTGCCCCGGTGCCGGCGCCGAGTGCTGCCGCCGTTCAAAAACCCGCCGGAACCCCGCCGCAGCCGTCAGTTGAAACACCAAAGGCCGGCGAAGAAGGGATCACGCGCAAACCGATGAGCCCCATCCGCCAGCGGATTGCCTCGCATCTGCTGAATGCCAAGCAAAATACCGCCATGCTGACCACCTTTAACGATGTCGATATGACCCGGGTGCTGGCACTCCGGGCGCAGTTCAAAGACAGTTTTATGAAAAAATACGGTATCTCGCTGGGCATGATGTCCTTCTTTATCAAAGCCTGTGTGGAAGCGCTCAAAGAATTTCCCGAAGCCAATGCCTTTATCGATGAAAAAGACATCGTCTACCATCATTATTATCATATCGGTGTTGCCATCGGGTCGCAAAAAGGGCTGGTGGTTCCCGTCATTCGTCATGCCGATCGGCTTAACTTCGCCGAGCTTGAACAGGCCATTGTCGATTATGTCGATAAAATAAAAGAAAATCGGCTGGAATTGTCCGACCTCGAAGGCGGCACGTTTACCATCAGCAACGGCGGCGTTTTCGGTTCACTGCTGAGCACACCCATATTAAACATGCCGCAAAGTGCAATTCTCGGGATGCACCGCATCGAAAAAAGGCCCATCGCCATTGAGGATCAGACGGTGATCCGGCCCATGATGTATCTTGCGCTCAGTTACGATCACCGTATTATTGACGGCCGCGAAGCCGTCACTTTTCTCAAGCGCATCAAAGAATGTATTGAAAACCCGGAACGGATTATGATGGAGATTTAATTATGGCTCCAAACAGCACCTACGATGTGATCATTGTCGGCAGCGGACCCGGCGGTTATGTGGCCGCCGTGCGCTCGGCCCAGCTGGGTTTGAAAGTCGCCTGTATTGAAAAAGCAACTCGCCTGGGAGGCGTTTGTCTCAATGTCGGCTGTATTCCCAGCAAAGCCCTGCTGGACTCAAGCGAATATCTCCAGCTGGCTAAAAACCAGTTTGGTGATCACGGCATCAAAACCGGCCGCATCAGTTTTGATATTGCAGTGATGATGGCTCGCAAGGAAAAAGTGGTTCAGGACCTGACTGAAAATGTCCGCAGACTTCTTGAAGGTAATAAAGTGGAAATCATTCATGGCAGCGCACGCCTGACAGGAGCGGATCAGGTAAATGTCGAATCCGATTCGGGCTCTGGGAAAAAGAAGCAAACCACTATCTTAACGGCCAGGGCCATTATTTTGGCCACCGGCAGTGAAAGCGTGCCTTTGCCCGATCTGCCTTTCGACGGCAGCCGGATCATCAGCTCGACGGAGGCCTTAAAATTCGACGCCGTACCCAAACATTTAGGTATCGTGGGCGGCGGCTATATCGGGCTGGAGCTCGGATCGGTTTGGCTGCGACTGGGCGCCAAGGTGAGTTTATTTGAAATGCTGCCTAAAATCGCCACCGGACTCGACGGGCAGGTGGGGCGCAAACTGCAGCGCGTCCTTAAGCGTCAGGGATTTAAATTTTTCATGAATTCGAAAGTAACCCAGGCAAAAGCGTTAACCAAAAACATTAAGGTCGAACTGGAAGCCAAAGGCAAAAAAGAAACGGTAACCTGTGACAAGTTACTGGTGTGCGTGGGCCGGCGTCCTTTCACCCGTGATCTGGGGTTGGAAGACGTCGGTGTGGAAACCGATCCGCAAACCGGATGGGTAAAAGTGGACAGCGCTTATCGCACCAATATCCCGTCAATTTATGCTATTGGCGATCTGATTCCCGGACCCATGCTGGCTCACAAGGCCTCGGCCGAGGGTATCGCCGTAGCCGAAATCATTGCCGGGCGCCCGGGTGAAGTCAATTACGATGCCATGCCGTCGGTTATTTATACCTGGCCCGAAGTGGCCAGTGTGGGGCTGACCGAGGAGCAGGTTAAAGAACGCGATATCCCCTACTGCGCGGGGACCTATCCGTTCACCGGCGCCGGACGTGCACGCTGCATGGGAGAAACAGAAGGGTTTGTCAAGGTCCTGGCCCATGAAAAAACCGATCGGGTTTTAGGGGTGCACATCATCGGACCCCGGGCAGCGGATATGATTGCCGAGAGCGTACTGGCAGTAGGGTTTGGGGCCAGCTCGGAAGATATTGCCCGCACCGTGCACGGGCACCCAACATTTGCCGAGGCCCTGCAGGAGGCCGCCATGGCGGTGCAAAAATGTTCCATTTACGCGTCTTAAGTTTTGTATTTATAAACAGGCGCCTGTCTCAAAAATAATAGCTTTATTAAAAAAGTGCCTAAAATGCCTAAAGTGAGCTAAAGTGACTAAAGTTAAGGCATCCTGTCTGTTTTATAAAAGACGGAGCGTAGCGACACCACAACTTTAGTCACTTCGAACTTTAGTTCACTTTAGGCACTTTTTTTTGAGTATTTCTAATCGTCATTGAAGAGGGGCGTGCTGATGTATCTTTCCGCCGGGCTGGGGATGATCACCACGATGGTTTTACCGCCGGAATCGGAACGCCTGGCCACCTCAAGGGCTGCCTTCACCGCCGCACCGGATGAGATGCCGCAAACAATACCTTCCAGTTTGGCCAGTTGGCGCGAAGTTTCAAAGGCGTCATCGTTGGACACGGTCACCACGTCGTCCAGCAGGGATTGATCCAGTACATCAGGGACAAAGCCGGCTCCGATCCCCTGGATTTTGTGCGGTCCTTTTTGGCCGCCGGAGAGTACCGCAGAATCGGTAGGCTCCACCGCGATGGCTTTAAAAGACGGTTTGCGGGGTTTGATGAACTGCGATACCCCTGTAATGGTGCCGCCGGTGCCGACACCGGCGATGAGGATGTCGACCCGGCCTTCGGTGTCCCGCCAGATTTCTTGAGCGGTTGTTTCCCGGTGAATTCTTGGGTTGGCCGGATTCGCAAACTGATTTGGCATAAAGGCGCCTTTTTCAGTTTCAAGGATCTCCCCAGCTTTCTCAATAGCCCCCGGCATGCCATTGGCGCCGGGCGTTAAAACCAGCTCAGCGCCCATATGGGTTAAAAGCTTGCGCCGTTCGATGCTCATGGTATCCGGCATCGTCAGGCAGAGGCGATAATTTTTAGCGGCGCAGATAAAGGCCAGGGAAATGCCCGTGTTTCCGCTGGTCGGCTCGACGATAAGCGTTTTTGAGGAGATCGAGCCATCCAGCTCACCGGCTTCGATCATCGAGGCCGCAATGCGGTCCTTCACACTTCCGAGGGGATTAAAAAACTCCAGTTTGGCAAATATTTCAGCATCCACATCTGCATTAATTCGGTTCAGTCGAACCAATGGTGTTGCGCCGATGGTACTGCTGATGATGGAATGATATTTCATGGCTGGCCTCCTGTAAAAAGCTGCGCTTTTTAGTTATTCCTTATTGGTTATTAGTTAATGGGGAAAAAAAGAGTTGATGAAAAGCGAATAACAAATAATCATTAACTTCATTCTAGCGGGCTGCCTTGAGCTTCTGCCTGAGCTGCTTTTGCTTTTTCGATTTATAGATCAATCGCGGTGTCTCGATAACAACGGTGGTATCAGGCGGCACCGAATCGGTCAGCCATACATTGCCGCCTATGACCGAGCGTGCCCCGATAACGGTTTCACCCCCTAGAATCGTCGCTCCGGAATATATGATGACATCATCCTCAATGGTGGGATGACGTTTCTGGCCTCTGAATTCGTCACTGGCACCTTTGGGAATAGATAGGGCGCCCAGGGTTACCCCTTGATAGATTCGGACATTGCCCCCAATTTCGGTGGTTTCGCCAATGACCACACCGGTTCCATGATCAATCACAAAGCTTCTTCCGATTTTTGCGGCCGGATGAATGTCGATACCGGTAATACAATGCGCATATTCGGTCATAATGCGGGGCAACAGCGGCACCCCTAAATTAACCAGTTGATGGGCAATCCGATACACGCTGATGGCCAATATCCCGGGGTAGCTGAAAATAACCTCATCATAGCTCTTGGCAGCCGGGTCACCATGATAGGTTGCACGTACGTCGGCCGCCAGCGCTTTTCGAAGGGCAGGAATTGCTTCTAAAAACTGCAGGGCCAGTTGATATCCCTGTTCATCACACTCGCTGCAGGGTTGATCATATCGTAAACAGTCATGCCGGATACTGTGACAGATCTGTTCGGAAAGCATATCAAACAGGGCGACCGCAGACTGACCCACGGCGTATTTTAGATTCACAGGATCAATTTTGCCGCGGCTGAAATACCCCGGGAAAAGAATCTCTCTGAGACGTTCAATGATATCAATGACGCTTTCTTTGGATGGAATCGGCTCATAATCAATGTGCGTGTAGCACTCCTGATCGCTACAGCTCTTAATAATGTCTTCAGCAATCTCGGGTAAACGGGCTTTGATCGAGCTCAGATCCTGGAAATCTATTTTGCACCTATCTTGTTTCTTTCGTTCCACCTTGGGCTCACCTCTTGTTTGTTCAAATGATTAAATTTGGATGCTAACAAAAAAGCAAAACGGTTTTAGGCGCTCTGCTTTTCATTGTTAAATCGCTTTGCAAAAATAAGGCAAAGGCAATAATCACCGGACCGGATTTAAAACTGCAAGACAGCCGCCATTGCATCTTCATATTGTTTCTTGATCTCGGTCTGAGATGCATCGATTTCTTGTTTCTGGGGACCGAAATCTGCCGGGCACTCGGTCTGGAGGGTACTGACAATACGCTCGATGTCTTCGATATGTTTATGCAAGCCGTCAACCTGGGCTGTGAGCTTATCCTGATCGGCGCCTCTGAGTTTGTCGACTTTGCGGACCATGTCATACATTTTCGTCTTCCAGTCCTTCAGTTCGACCTCAATGGATCGACAATAATCTTTTACATCCATAATTGCCTCCTTTCACAGATTCACAAAGATTAAAGAAATGTTTATTATCAAAAAAATTCTAAATTAATTATCCGGAAAAATATGCAATCCTGCAATTTACGTACTTCGTTTAATAACCTAATAATAAAACTGATCCTTGCCATGTCAATGCAGCGATCATCAATGCCGCATCGAAGGTTGTTGCAGCCGGCGGCGCCTCAGTTAAATATTGTTTGCCGGGATACAAAATTACCTTCATCGGCTCTAATTTTATTCTAAAAATGTTCCCTTTTTTTTGCTTGACAAAGATAAATTTTGCGGTTAATTCATACTAAAACTATATAGATTGCAAAACTCTGGAAATTCAGGGCAGGGGTTACATGAAATTATCTACAAGAAGCCGATATGGGGCCAGAATTTTAGTCGATCTGGCCCGCCATAAAGACCAGGGCCCGGTCCAAATCGGCGAGATATCCAAGCGCCAGGATATTTCGGTTAAATACCTTGAGCAGCTTATCCGACCCCTGAAGCAGGCGAATCTAGTAACCAGCGTGCGCGGCCCCAAGGGGGGACATCTGCTTGCTGAAAATCCGGAAAATATCTCCCTGGGGCAGGTGGTGCGATTATTTGAAGGTCAGACCGACCTGGTCGAATGTGTCAGTTTTCCCAACAAATGCCCCATGTCTGACGATTGCCAGGTTCGCCTGGCCTGGCGGGACGCCACCGAGGTCCTGTATGACAAGTTGGACGCCACCACCATCTCTGATCTGATAAACGGAGATTACGCTGAAAAAGCGTAAAACCGAAATGACTGACCCCTGCCGAAAACGCAGGACCTTATTAATGCAATAAACCTACTCCACACTCGGAAAGGATATTATTGATTTTTAATCAACGGTCTGAGACGAATTTTTGTATTAACCCAACATTCCAGGATACAAAAACCCATTTTCCCATTTTTCCATTTTCCCAACATTCCAAACTTTAGAGGAGGATGCCATGAAAAAAATTGTCATTTTAGGATCAGGAGCTGGCGGAACCATGGTGGCCAGCCAATTGCGCAGAAAATTAAACCCCAAAGAGTGGCAGATTACGATCATCGACAATGATGAAATCCACCACTACCAGCCTGGATGGCTGTTTATTCCATTCGGTGTCTATTCCGCAGCAGATTGCCAAAAACCCAAGCGGGAGTTTATCCCCGAGGGCGTCGATTTTGTTCTGGATGAGGTCGTCGGACTCGACATGGATAAACGCGAAGTTAAAGCAAAAAAAGGGTCCTACAGCTATGATTGGCTCGTTATCGCCACCGGCTGCGACATCGCGCCTGAAGAAGTCGAAGGCATGATGGATGACTGGCATAAAAATATTCATGATTTTTACACCCTGGAGGGTGCCCTGGCCCTGCGCGAAAAGATGAAATACTTCGATAAAGGCCGGGTGGTGCTCAACATCGCCGAATTGCCCTACAAATGCCCGGTGGCTCCCATTGAGTTCGTCTTTATGGCCGACTGGTTTTTTGGTGAAAAAGGTGCCCGCGATAACGTAGAAGTTGAACTGGTCACACCCATGGCCGGTGCATTTTCAAAGCCGATTGCCTCCAGCATCCTGGGCGACATTGCCATTCAGAAGAACATTAAAGTCACCCCGAATTTTGATATCGCCCAGGTCAATGCAGATGAAAAAACGATTGAATCGCACAAGGGCGACAAAGTCGACTATGATTTGCTGGTGTCGATTCCGCCCAATTTCGGTGCCAAATTCCTGGAAGGCAGCGGCCTTGAGGATCCCCTGCGATTCGTTGAAACCGACCATTTCACTCTCAAAGCCAAAAATGCCGACCATATTTTCGTTGTCGGTGATGCCACCAACGTACCGGCTTCCAAGGCCGGTGCGGTAGCCCACTATGAATCCGAAACGGTTGTCGAAAATTTAATACGGGAAATCGACGGTCAGGAACCGCATGGGACCTTTGACGGTCATGCGACCTGCTTCATCTGCTCGGGTTATGAAAAAGCATTTTTGATTGATTTTAACTATGAATATGAACCGCTGCCCGGCAAATTTCCCTTTCCGGGTCTCGGTCCCTTCAACCTGCTCGGCGACAGCTATATGAATTACTGGGGCAAAATGATGTTCAAGTGGGTTTACTTTAACATGATGCTCAAGGGTGTGGAATTGCCCCTGGAACAACAAATGACGATGGCCGGAAAAATGCGCCACGTCCTGACACAAGCATAAGGAGGGCGCCATGACAACCGAAGAACAAATTCTTGAGCGACTCGATCGCATCGAGGCTCAGCTGGCGCCGATGTCCGCATCGGCCAAAGGCCTCAATGAACTCAAAGAAGATTTAATTCCCTTGAGCGGTCAGGCATTTCGGCTGCTGATCCGGGAGCTGGAAGATGTGGAGTCCGGCTTTCAACTGGAAGACCTGCTGGCGCTGATGAAGCGCTCTTTACACAGCGTAAAGCACCTGCAGTTTTGCCTTGAACAGCTGGAAAACATTGTGGACTTTGTGCTCACCATCGAGCCCCTGCTCAAATCATCGGTACCACAGCTGATCAACTATCTGGATGACCTCGAGCAAAAAGGGGTCCTGCGAATTATTCAATCGACCCTGGATGTGCGGGCCAAAATCGCAGCGGCATACAGCGCCGAGGATGTCGACCAGATCGGTGACGGCCTGGTGGCTCTGCTGGGATTGGCCCAAAAACTCAGCGATCCTCAGGCGACCGCCTTCCTCCAAAAGATGGCCGAACTGCCGTCAAAAGTGGATCTGGATAAGGCCAAACCCGTAGGCCCCTTTGGAATGCTGGGCGCATTATCCAGTAAAGAGGCCCGCAAGGGGTTGGGCGTGTTGATGGAATTGACCAAAGCCATGGGTGGTCTGAAAAATGGCGGAGGCAGCGCTGCGGCTGAAGTACCAGAACCGATCGCCTAAAAACGAAGATCAGCAAAGGGTGCCGCTTAGAAACCGGCACCCTTTCTATTGCCCCTATTGTCCTTATCCGCACACGCCCCAGACGTTGACCCAAACCGATTAAAAGCGATTGTTTTTATCGGCAGCGTTTCAGGTTATCCTATCAGCGCTTAAATTTCCCAAAATGACTGCGACCTATTGCCTTTTCCGAAAAGTTCTGCCATAAAACGCATATGTAGAGGTTGTTAAAAAACGTTCCGGTATTGAACGTTTTTTTCTACAACCTCTTATGCCGCAATTCCGTAATATCGGTACATTATGATGGAAAGCGGTATAAAATAATTGGCTCTGTGCCGAATTTGCTGGAGAACGAATATGGAAAAACAAATGGTTCAATGTGAAGACGGGCGCCGCAGACAGGCGCGCATCCAAGGACTTCCAACAGAGGAAGGTGACTTTAGGGTCTGGAAAGCCGGTGTTCGATTAAAGGGCAAGCACGTATCCGGAGAAGCCTGGTACAGTTATCAAACCAAAACCTGGTATTTTATCACCGATCCGGAAGGTAAGCACAGTCACCTGATGGACCGAATCAATGATACCCTCCGGGGAGAAAAGGTCAGAATGTTGCGGGACCGGCTAAAACAGCTGGAATCGCGGCAGACCATTGAACAAAAAAAGATCGCCGAGCATCGCAAGGCCCTGGAAGCTGTCGAAAGCGAAATTGAAACGGTCAAAGACGATATTGCCAAACTCGAAAAAGGCGTCCCGCTGGAATCCGGCACGCAGCTGAAATATTCTTCAGCAATAAAAAGAAATTAATTGCTATTTTCCGGGAATTAACCTGTTTGACCCACAAAATGCCTGCAGGTGAAACCGCCGCCGCCCGATTTCGCGCCCAGGTGATTTTATATTCCGATCAGATAAAAACTAAAGGTTATTTAAACACATTTAATAATGTTCGATTATCTCTTCTACACTTCTCTCACTGTTTTTTCCCTTGGTTTAATCTATAAGATTTCAACCTGGTTTACCAGAAATATCGGCATATTAGGAAAAACGACCACGACGACTCAACGGGTGCTGTCGGCCGCCAAAGGTTTTATACAGGTAATTTTCAGCTTTAAAATATTCCTGCTGCTTGAAGCTTTCGTGCTGGATTTTTTATTTCAACGCCGTATTTTCAAAGAAAGCTTCGTCCGCTGGCTGGCGCACATGTTGATATTCTACGGGTTTATGCTGCTGCTGCTGATGCATGCCCTGGAAAGCGTGGTATCCGAAGCGTTATTTAGCGAGTACTATTCGACGCTGAATCCGTTTTTCTTTCTGAGGGATTTTTTCGGTGCCATGGTGCTGGCCGGTGTGATCCTGGCGGCAATTCGCCGTTACCTATCAAAGCCGCAGCGGCTTCGAACCGGCGGCATGGATCATTATGCCATCATGATTGTGGCGGTTATTATGCTGTCCGGAATTGCTCTGGAAGGTCTTAAAATCGCCTCGCACTCCGAATTTATGAGAATGGTCGATGAATTTGCCAGCATAGATGATGACGATGAGATTCAAGCCCTTGAGGCGGTCTGGGCAAGAGACTACGGCACGGTTTCACCCAATGTCGAGGCACCCTTTGACGAGGAGCTCATCGAGGCCGGCATCGAAGTGCACGAGAGCAATTGCATGGACTGTCATGCATCTGCAAAATGGGCCTTTAACGGTTTTGCAACGGCCAAACTCATCAAACCGATGGTATTATGGCTGGACGAAAAAGACGGTGTCACACTGCTGTGGTATATTCACATCCTGGCCTGCTTTATCGGGCTGGCGTATCTTCCCTTCAGCAAGATGTTCCATTTGATTGCCACCCCCATAAGCCTGATGACCAACCGGGTCATGGATCCGGACAAATCTTTATCGGCCAACATCCTTACGCGCCAGATCATGGAACTGGATGCCTGCACCCACTGTGGAAGCTGCAGCTTGAACTGTTCTGCGGCCATGGTGTTTGAAGCCATCGGTAATGAATACATATTGCCTTCCGAGAAAATGGTGCTGTTAAAGAAGCTGGCTTCCGGCAAAAAACTCAATGAAGCTCAGACGCGCGCCATCCAGGAAGGCATCTATCTGTGTACCAATTGCGACCGCTGCACCGTGCGCTGCCCTTCCGGAATCCGCTTAAAGGAATTGTGGTACAGTGTACGCGAAGCGTTGCTGGAAAGCGGACCGCCGCTGCCCCATGTTCTAACCCCCTTTTCCTTCGCACGGGGATTAAACATTCAGGAAACCCTGTCGGCGGATATTTACGCCCACCCGATTGAAGATGCCCGGCAGGCGGTTTCCGGTCGATTTACCCATTTGATGAAGCCGGATACCCCTATCCCGTTAAATGCTCAGAGAGCCGCAGAATCTCAGCTGCCCATAAAAGACAGCACCTATACCCATTGCTTTAGCTGTCAGACCTGCACAACGGTCTGCCCGGTGGTCGCCAACTATGATGACCCCGAACAGGTGCTTGGATTGCTGCCGCATCAAATCATGTGCAGCCTGGGCCTGGGATTAACCGAAATGGCATCCGGTGCCCGCATGAACTGGGATTGCCTGACCTGTTACAAATGCCAGGAAAACTGCCCCCAGCAAGTCGAGGTGTGTGACGTTCTATATCGCTTGAAAAATACTGCGGTAGCCTCCATTGAGCGTTAACGCTCAATGGAGGGTTATTCGTTATAATTTATTGGTTATTTGTGAGTGCTTATTCAAAAATCCGAATATCGAAATGCGCCTGATTTAATAAAAATGGGTCGAAACAATTTCGAATAACAAAAATTCAAATGACCAAAACAGAAAAGGGGTTCATGGCATTGATGTGATCAAATGATATTGTTTCGGTCATTGAAACATTCGGATTTGGGATTTGTTTCGGATTTCGAATTTAATGCACTGGCAGAAGCACAGAAGATAATACAAACTTTTTATACGGACTTGTGAGAGTTAGGAAGACTTTATGAAATTCGCCTTATTCCACGGCTGCAATATTCCGGCGCGCGTCGAGCAATACGCGGATGCCACTGAAGCGGTCTTAACCCGGCTGGGAATTGAACTGGTTGAAAAGACCCAATTTTGCTGCTGCGGGTATCCGGCACGCAACACGGATCATCGCGCCTATGTTCTTTCGGCCGCCAAAAATTTAGCGGTGGCCGAAAGCGCCGGCCTTGATATGCTGGTGATGTGCAAGTGTTGCTACGGCAGCCTGAAAAAAGCCGAATATTTTTTAAATCAAGATCAGGACTTGAAAGCCGATATCAATCGTCTTCTGGCAAAAGAAAATCTGGAATATAACAATAAGGTCCGGGTCAAACACTTGCTGTCGGTTCTGTATCATGATGTGGGCCTTGATCGTTTAAAAGATAACATATCAAAAACTTACAGCGGACTGCAGATAGCCGTCAGCTACGGGTGCCATGCCTTGCGGCCAAGCACGGTGACGGGTTTTGACGATCCCGTATCACCGAAAATCTTTGACGAACTGGTGGAGGCCACCGGCGCGTCCAGTGTGGAGTGGGCCCGGAAATTAGACTGCTGCGGGGCCCCGCTAACCGGCATCAATGACCGGCTGGCGATGGATATGGCGCTAAAAAAGATTAGCAGTGCCCGGGAAGCGAGTGCTCAATTTATCTGTACCGCATGTCCCTATACCCAGCTTCAGTTCGATGGGGTTCAAATGCGTTTGGCGGCTGATTCAAAAAACGGCCAACCGCTGGCACCCATTCTTTATCCGCAACTGCTGGGTTTAAGTATGGGCATTGATGAAAAGACCCTGGGTATCTCTAAAAATAAAATCAGCCTTTCCGATATTACCTCATTCTTAACCGCGGAGTAATTATGTCAAAAACAGGAACAGGCGCAGTCTTGGTGGTCGGCGGCGGTATCGCCGGAATGCAGGCATCCCTGGATCTTGCCGATTCCGGTTATTATGTCTACCTGGTGGAAAGTTCAAGCTCTATCGGGGGCATGATGTCGCAGCTTGATAAAACCTTTCCGACCAATGACTGTGCGATGTGAATCATATCACCCAAACTGGTCGAGGTCGGCCGGCACATCAACATTGAACTACTGACGCTTACCGAAGTACAGGGCATTAGCGGCGCAGAGGGCAACTTTGAAGTCAGATTGACCCAAAACCCCCGCTACGTCGATATGGACAAATGCATTGCCTGTAATGCCTGCGCCGAAAAATGCCCCAAGAAAGTCTCCAACGCCTATGACGGCGGTCTGAGCAAACGCAAGGCGGTTTACGTGCAGTACCCTCAGGCGGTCCCGCTAAAATACGCGATCGATGCCGATACCTGCATCTATTTTCTCAAAGGCAAATGCAAAGCCTGTGAAAAATTTTGCCCCACCGGTGCCATCAACTTCGCAGACCCGGGCAAAGAAATATCCTTAAATGTCGGTGCTGTGGTTTTAGCCTCAGGCAGTGAGGCGTTTGATCCCCGCACCTACGACACATTCGGCTATTCAAAATCAGCCAATATCGTCACCAGCCTGGAATTTGAAAGAATCCTATCGGCCTCGGGACCCTATGGCGGGCATCTGGTCAGACCTTCGGATAAAAAAGAGCCTGAAAAAATTGCCTGGCTGCAATGCGTGGGTTCCAGAGATACCCATCATGGCGCCCGGGGATATTGTTCCGCCGTCTGCTGCACCTATGCCGTCAAGGAAGCCATTTTAGCCAAGGAGCACAGCACAAATGGTCTGGATACGGCGATTTTTTACATCGACATTCGAACCTTCGGCAAAGACTTTGAACGTTATTATAACAAGGCTAAAGACGATCTGGGTGTTCGTTTTGTCAAATCACGCATTACCCAGGTCGAGCCCATGGGCGAAAACAGCAAGCACATCATTCAATACGTCGATGCGGCCGGCCATAGCCGGGCTGAAGAATTTGATATCGTTGTGCTGTCGGTGGGCCTGGGGGCCCGGGATCAGGCTGTCTCCCTGGCCAAAAAACTGGATGTCGATTTAAACCATTATCAGTTTGCAAAGACCGGCAATTTTAATCCGGTTCAGAGCTCGCAACCCGGCATCTATGTTTGCGGTGCCTTTCAGGAGCCGAAAGATATACCCACTTCGGTCATCGATGCCAGTGCCGCGGCCGGAAAAGTTGGGACCCGTCTTGCGGATGCCAGGTGGACCCTGACGAAAACCAAAGAGCTGCCCCCGGAGATCGATGTCAAAGGCGAGCCCCCGCGGATCGGTGTTTTTGTCTGCTGCTGCGGCACCAATATCGCCGGATTTGTGGATGTGCCCGCGGTGGTGGAGTACGCCAAAACCCTGCCGAACGTGGTCTATGCCGAGCAAAACCTGTTCAGCTGCTCCCAGGATACCCAGACCCAGATATCCGCAACGATTAAAGAGCACCGCCTCAACCGGGTGGTGGTAACCGCCTGCACCCCTAAAACCCACGAACCGCTTTTCCAGGAAACCCTGACGAACGGGGGGCTGAATAAATATCTTTTTGAGATGGCCAATATTCGCAACCAGTGTTCCTGGGTACATAAAGACGACATGGACAGGGCCACCGAAAAATCCAAAGATTTGCTTCAAATGGCGGTGGCCAAGGTTGCACTGCATGAACCCCTGGTGGAACCCAGGATGAAAGTCAACCAGGCAACCCTGGTCATCGGCGGCGGTGTTGCGGGCATGACCGCAGCCAAAACCCTGGCCGCGCAGGGATATAAAACCTATCTGGTTGAAAAAAATGCGCAACTCGGCGGGCAGGCCCTCAACCTTAATGAAACCTGGCAGGCCGAACCCGTCGGCCCGTTTCTGGACAATTTGGTAAATGACGTCAAATCCGATGAAAACATCGAGATATTTTTAAATGCTAAAGTCGATAGCGTCGATGGATTTATCGGAAATTTTAAAACAACGCTCCAGGCCAACGGTGATAGCCAGGTATTTGAACATGGTGTCACCCTGATCGCCTCCGGCGCAGAAGAGTTTAAACCGGATGATTATCTGTACGGTCAGGATCAGCGGGTCCTGACCGGTTTAGAGCTCCAGAAGAAAATTCGAGATGGAAATGAGTTGGACGCCTGCTGCACGGCGGTGTTCGTCCAGTGTGTGGGCTCCCGTATTCCCGAGCGGCCCTATTGTTCGAAAGTTTGCTGCACCCAGTCCATTAAAAGTGCCTTGAGCCTTAAATCCAAAAAGCCCGATATGGATATTTTTATTTTATACCGGGATTTGAGATCTTATGGTTTGCGAGAGGATCTTTATCGGGAAGCGCGCAGCCAGGGAATCAAGTTCATCCGTTATCATAACGAAAAGGGAATCTCGGTTAGCACAGCCGAAAATGGTTTGGAAATTAATTTCTCAGATCGCGTGCTTCATCGGCAGATGGTCATCCAAAGCGATCTTTTGGTCCTGGCCAGTGCCATCGTGCCCGAAAAAAGCAACCCGCTGGCGCCAATGTTTAAAATATCTCAGAACGCTGACGGATTTTTTGCCGAAGCCCACGTCAAGCTGCGGCCGAATGACTTTGCCACCGACGGCGTGTTCGTATGCGGCCTGGCGCACGCGCCCAAACCCATCGAGGAGTCTATTTCCCAGGCTCAAGCAGCTGCATCCAGGGCCGTGACGGTTTTATCACAGCTCGAGATTTCTGTAAGCGGAACGGTTGCATTAATCGATCCGAATTTTTGCAGCAGCTGCGGGGTTTGTGTAGACGTTTGTCCTTATTCGGCCCCTAAATTCAATGAAAATACCGCTAAAGCTGAAATTCAAGCCACCCTGTGCAAGGGCTGCGGACTGTGTGTGGCATCCTGCCGCTCCGGGGCCATTCATCTGAAAGGGTTCGACACCGGTCAGATTATGGCCATGATTCAAACATGCTTGTTTGAGCACGCACCGGCAGAAACAACCTTCAGCTAGAACCCATCTCAAAAATGCGTCTAAGTGCCCAGGGCTGCGTTGTCCCCTGAATTGAAATACTCACGTACTGCGTGTCCGCTCCGTTATCAATTCATGGGACGCCTTACCCTGGACCCTGATCCACATTTTTGAAATGGGTTCTATTATAATGTCCCACAAACATGTTACAAAAGCCGTCTGGTATATTTTAGTCAGTTGAGTTCTTTAACCGGGAAAATCCCAAATCACAAAACACAAATATCAAACAAATGACAATGACCAAAATTCAAAATATCAAACTTCGGTCATTGTAAATTGAGATTTGAGATTTATTTGTAATTTGGTGCTTGAAATTTGGAATTTAATTTGCTGTAAAACCAATCCGTGCTTTGCAAATTACATAAAGGACACAACGCTAGCTTTTTAATTCACTTCAGACGTATTCATCCGCCTAGGCGGATTATTCCGTCTCGGCCTGAGGATCGCGTTCGGGTGGCACGATCAGGGTTGGATAGATGGATTCTTCAGCAACCTTTTGGGGGGTGCTACCAAGCCATTTTTCAACCCAGGCTGATTTTGCGGAAGAGCCTAAAACAATCAGGGTTGTCTGACAGTCTTTTGCTGCTTTTTCAATTTCCTCGTCCGGATCGCCGACATAAACATGCTCTTTGGCCTTGATTCCGACGGCCTCGAAACCCTCGCAGATTTTTTCCAGTTTGTTGCGGGCTTCTTTGCGCGTTTTTGAAAGGGCCGTTGCGGCAGCGCCATTTAAATCCTTTTCACTGACGACGTTCACCAGATTGACTTCTGCAACCACGCCTTTTAAGGCTTTTATATATTCGACCGCCCGTAAACTGCTGGGAGACCAGTCAATTGCCAGAAGCGGACGGTCAAACGGTTCTTCTACTGAAATGGCCGTCTCCGACAGGTGTTTGTATACCAGGACCGGTATCCAGGCCCTGCGAAGCAGTTCGATAACATCCGAACCCGAATACAGGTGTTCCAGAACACCCTTGTGCGAGCGTCCGATGACAATCAGATCGGCATCCTCCTTCTGGCTGGCTTTGATCACTTCAGGCACCAGGCTGCCGACCACGATATAAACGCCGACCTCCATGCCCTGCTCGAAAAGATTTTCGGCCCAGTCGATAAACCGTATATTGGCCGCCTCCCGCAGCCGAATCTCTTCGTCTTTCTGGTATCCGGTGCCCCTGCGCATCGCCACACGATCTCTTTCGATCACATTAACAAACACCACATGCTCCAGTGCGCCGTCGCGCAAATTCAGCAGGGATCGGAGCGAATCAAAGCTCAGCTCTTCAAACTTGGTCACAAAAAGAAGTTTTTTAATTTCCATGCTGTCGGCACCTCTTGTTCGTGTTGTCGGCAAAAACCGGAAAGTCAGCCCCGTATTTTTTTAAGCGCCTCAGCCAGCTCTTCGGGTTCCACCGGTTTTTCCAAATAAATCTCCGGCTCGGGTATTTCCGCATCGCCAAATTCGGTTAAGGCCTTCTGGGATCGTAGAAATGCCTTCTTGGCAATCTCTCCCAGCACGATTACTTTAATATCTTTTAAAGATTTGGTGGTCTTCAGTTCACGATATAATCGCACTCCACTCTGTCGCGGCATTAAAACATCGAGGATAACCAGATCCGGTTTTTCTGCTTTGATCATCCGCAGGCCGCTTTCGCCATCTTCCGCCACCAATGGCGTATAGCCGTTTTTTTTCAAAACCGCTACACTAAAAAGCCGCACATCCGGATTGTCATCTACGACCAGAGCTTTTTTTCGCATAATGTCGATCCTCTTGCTTATCTAAAAAAAATAAAAGATACGATTATAAAAGTCGGCACTAAAAATACCAGCGCATATTTTAAAACATAGCCAAAGAAACTCGGCATGGGTGTACCGGCTTCTTCGGAAATGGAGCGGACCATAAAATTCGGCGCATTGCCGATGTAGCTGCAAGCGCCAAAAAAAACAGCACCGGCCGAAACCGCTTTAAGATAAATTGCGTTTTCGGTCATTAGCAGCGGGACTGCCTGGGCTTCGGGCATCCCGGCATAAAATGCGCCCAGGGCACTGTTGAAAAAAGTGAGATAGGTTGGGGCATTGTCGAGAAAACCGGAGAGTGCACCGGTTACCCAGAAATAATGCACGGGCCGGGTGACCTCGCTTGTCAAAAATGCCAGGGCGCCATGGGGTCCTGCTTTTAAAATCAGCAAACAGGGGATCATCGTAATAAAAATTCCGACAAATAAATAGGCCACTTCAATGATGGGAAACCAGGTAAAATCATTGTCATCGCGCAATTGCATGGGTGTTGTTACCAGCGATCCAATTCCCATCAAAATCAGCAAGCCATCGCGAGTCCAGTCTTGAACAGTTCGGTGCACGCCCAATGTATTGACTTCGCCCCAGTCCACGATACCGCTCATCAGTACAGATCCGACAATCCCGGCCAAAAATAAAAAATTGTACACCCCTTCAAGTTTGAGAGGCTCTTTGACACCTTCCTCCTCAGGGGCGCTAAGGCCTTCTTTGCGATAGTAATACGTGTCGAGGATAAAGTAGATCACCAAAAGTATGATAACAACCGTCAGCATGTGAGGCAGGATTTTAACCGTCCAGAAAAAAGAGACGCCATGTAAATAACCCAAAAAAAGCGGTGGATCTCCGAGCGGGGTTAGTGATCCGCCAACATTGGCAACTAAAAATATAAAAAATACCACCATAAAGGTTCGGTTTTTACGGTAATTGTTGGCCCGCAGAAATGGGCGGATCAACAGCATGGCTGCACCGGTGGTGCCCATCCAGGAGGCCAGCAATGTACCGATGATAAGTATCGCCACATTCACGATCGGGGTTCCGCGCAACCGGCCCCGCAATAAAATCCCGCCGGAAACCGTATATAAAGACCACAGCAGGATAATAAAAGGCACATAGTCTGCAAGGATAATGTGTAGAATCTCGTACAGCGCAGCGCCTTTAAATACAATCAGAAACGGTACCCCTAAACTTGCGGCCCAGAATCCGGAAATTTTTCCAAAATGATGATGCCAGAAATCAGGCCAAAAAAGCGGGAAAAGCGCGATGGAAAGCAGGATAAAGGCAAAAGGTATACAGCTCCAGAGGGGCAGGATTTCACCGATATTTGCATGTCCCGCCCCCTGATGGGTGTCGGCTTTATTGTGGGGTGTTGAAGTGTCGTCAGGGTTTTTATGGGCTTTCAGGTCATCAACCTGTTCAGAGGACTGAGCGCTTGATTTTTCAGGATGTTTTGGCTGAATTGCGGTCGCAGTATTAACGCAAAACACGGCAAGCAAAAAGATTAAAAACAGTAACTGGAAAACAACCGTACTTTTTCTTACAATCTTCATTTAGCCCTTCCACCGCTCTACAAATCAAAATCGCTGATAGGTTTGAGTCGGAAGATTCAACAATTGTGCACAATCTAGGTAATATCTTGGAAATAATGCCACAGATTCTTTACCAGCCTAAACTTTTTACGATATCAGAATCCGTCTTAATTTAAAACTATTTTTAGATGAATGTACCGGTCATCGTGACGCGATATTTTCGTAAATAATCGACCGGATGGTAGGACAGTTTGGCTTTCCGAAGCCCTTCGTCATCTAAATCCTGCTCTCGATTAACAAAGGTGTATTGGCTGGCGGAATTGGCTAAAAACTTCTGATTAATGGCCTGGTAAATGCCTTTGTAGGCTGTATCCCCCTTCTCAAAATGGATAAGCAATATGTCACGGGTCAAGGCCTCGGCGACGGTATAGGCCACCATCGAACCATCAACCATAAGGGCGCCACCAAGCAGACCGGCCAGCTGTCTCCATTCTTTCAGGATTTTAAAAATGGCGCGATTTTCCGACGAGAGAATATCGGACGATTCGCAATCCCGCCACGTGCACCAGTCCGTCTGCATCGCCATGGCCTGATCCACCATCTCAGGCCCGAAAAGCAGGTAGGTAAAATCGTATTTACGGCTAAATTGATTTAGCAGGTTCTTTTTTTTGTGATAACGGTTGCCTTTCAACTCAACCAAATCCGTCACATTGTAAAGATAATCCCAGTTGCCCCTCTCTTCTTCAATATGCGTCTCCGGCGGCATTTTTTCGCGCCACAGATTTGATAGCATCTCCGGAACCCGCGTAAATACGGAACGGGCGCTCTGGTTCACCCTGAATCGGTTTTGCCAGTCGACCGCATCCCAGCGACCTACGGGCGCCCAGAGGAATTCGTCGGGCAAGCTTTGGCGGATCCAGATCAAGTCCCCATCCCAGGCCCAACGAAGGCCGTATTCTTCGGCCCAGGCCCACAGATTTAAAAAACTATAGTCAGAGGTAAGTTGGGGGCATCGCGAAAGCGCTTTAAGATAATCTTCCTGTCTTTCAAGACCGATGGGTTCAAAGCGGAGTGTCATAAAGTTGCTCTATCGTTTCTGGTTGCGGGTTACGAGTTACGCGTTACGGGTTGCGGGTTTCAAGTGCCAGCCAGCTGGCAAACGTTACATTTGTTTAATTGGTTCAATTCGTTCAATTGGTTCGGTTTAAGCCAACCAATTCAACCCATAAGACCAATCAAACCAATCGAACAAGTCCATGAACCCTGTACCTTTGAACCTCAGCCATTGAAATCATTTTCAATGGCTTCGGTGAATGCCTTACCGGCTGTGTATGCTTCTTCCAGATATTCGGGGTGTTTTAAAACATCTTCCTGAAAATCGAGCTGGCGGTATAAAAGCGTTTTCCATAGATCCATGTCCAAAACATCGAAGAAATATTTTACACTCAGAAGCATTCCATCGAAAAGCTTTTTGCCTTTGGTGGCGCCGGCGGATATAAAAAGCCCTTTGCGTTTGAGTGTCTGTTGGTCCCTGGGAGTTTTATCCACCCAGTATTTTTTAACCCACAGGGATTGGAACCGATCCATCAGGATTTTTGTATGGGAACTCACCGCATAAAAAAAGACCGGGGAGGCCAGGATAAGTCCTTGAGAAGCCAGAATTTTATCCCGGACAATTTGGAAATCATCTTTGATGGCACATTCTCCGGCTTGCATGCACCCGTAAATTTCAAGGCAAGGAGAAATCTTTAAGTCGCGTAACACAATTTCTTCGACCTCAGCACCTGAATCCCGCGCCCCTTCGATGGTTTTTTCTAACAGTGTGGCTGTATTGCCTTTGCGCCGGGGACTGCCATAGATGGCCACTATTTTGGGATGTTTCAATTCGCGCTCTCTTTTTAATGTTTAAACAAGTGCCTAAAGTGAACTAAAGTGAGCTAAAGTGCCTAAAGTTGTGGTGTCGCAACGCTCCATCTTTTATAAAAATGATCGTTCGACCCTGTCGATAGACCCTGTCGTTCGACCCTGAGGCTCTCGAAGGGAGGCTCTCGAAGGGAGGCTTTCGAAGGGAGGCTCTCGACGGGTAGAATTCCTTAACTTTAGGCACTTTAGTCACTCTAGTCACTTTAGGCACTTTTGACCTTCAGATTTCCAAAACAAGCCCGATCGGACAATGATCGGAACCTAAAATATTGTTTTCGATAAACGCTTCTTTGATCCAGCCTTTTTTGATCATATCTTCGGTCACAAAAAAGTAATCGATGCGCCACCCGATATTCCGATCCCTTGCTTTAAACCGGTAGGTCCACCATGAATATTTTACGGTATCCGGGAAAAAATGCCTGAAAGTATCCACATAACCGTTTTGGGTGATTCGATCCAGCCAATCACGTTCGATTCTTAAAAAACCGGAGGTATTTTGATTGGCTTTTGGGTTTTTCAGATCAATTTCGTTGTGAGCCGTATTATAATCTCCGGTAATGATAAGGCTGCGTCCTTCACTTTTCAGGGAATCGGTATATTCGAAAAATTTTTCGTAAAAATCAAGCTTATATTCAAGTCTTTCAGCGCTCATCTGGCCGTTTGGGAAATAGACGTTAAAAATATTAAAATGATCAAACTCCAGTTCGATAATGCGGCCCTCCTGATCGAATTTGGAAATACCCAGTTCCGTGTTGACGCGTTTGGGTTTGATCCGGCTGTAAGTGCCGACTCCGCTGTAACCCTTTTTCACCGAAGCATGCGACCAACTGGCTTCATAGCCTGGGATATTCTTCATTTCATCGGTCAGCTGATGTTCCTGAAGTTTGGTCTCCTGAATGCCAAAAATATCCGCATCCAGCTGATTAAAGGATCTAAAAAATTCCTTTTTAATAGCAGCGCGCAGGCCGTTTACGTTCCAGGAGATTAATTTGATCTTTTTTTTCTTTTTAGGCATGCGTCATCCCTTCTCATCTCTACTAGGTCTTTTTGTTTTTTTAAATTTAACAAACAATACCTTGCCATAATGACGTTTATAACAGAAGAAAGAAAAAGTACGGAATATGAGATCATCCCCCGTGTCATCTGTTTTCTGACATCTGTCTTCTGTCATCTGTCCTCTGGTCCCAACAATACTTTGATCTTCATCAGGCTTTCATTGTCCGCCAGTCCTTCCAGAGTCTCTTTCAGCGAGTACAGGCATTCACGGATAATTGCTGTTTTAGGCCTTGACGAACCCAGCTGGGCATCGATGGTTTTTAAATCTGCCATCAACTCCGAAAGGCCCTCAAAATCCAGGCCCAGGTTGCCGGCCTTGATTTTAAGCTCAGCGGCGGCCTGTTCTACCGCCTGAGAGCTTATTTGATCCATAATGGATTGATCGGTTAGCTTGCGGTGCAACTCGCCCGTCGTAGCGGCGCCTCCCATCAAGCGTTTAACCTCATCGGCGCCCTCCGTGCTAATACCGATCCCGCCGGAAAGGGTCCGGATTTCCACCAGCTGCAATCCCATAAGGGTTTCCGCCACCCGGGAGCTGGTATCCCGGTCCAATCCTAGATCATTACCGACGTCATACATGGATACTTGCGCAGATGTATCCCCCCGGGTTTGTTCGAACAGTTGAATCAAAAATTGCTGGCCGTCTTCATCGAGTTCGTTATTGCTCATAGAATCAATCGCATCCTTTCAATTAAGACGTTCGGTAAAGTGAATAATTCTCACGCAAAGCCGCAAGGCTCGCAAAGGAAAAAAATCTAAACATTACAATTAAAAAATCTTTGCGGCTTGGCGTCTTTGCGTGAGGCCTTCAAGATTTCAGCCCCTGATCAGATGCATTTTAGGAGGCAACTTTTAGGAAACTACCTCTTTGATAGCCGACCGGACATCCGGGTACTGAAATTCAAAACCGTAGCTTAAAAGCTTGTCGGGAATCGTGCGCTGGCTGTAGAGTAAGACGTTTCCGAATTCTCCAAGCAGCATTCGGATCATAAATGCCGGTGCGGGCATAACCGCCGGCCGGTGCAATACTTCACCCAGTGTTTTTGCGAACTCGCGATTTCTCACCGGCTGGGGGGCACAAAAATTAATGGCGCCGTTGACCTGCGGATTTTTAAAAATAAAAAGTATGGCTGCCATGAGATCCGCCAGATGAATCCAGGGAAACCATTGGGTCCCGCGGCCGATGGGACCCCCCACAAAGGATTTAAACGCCGGGATCATTTTCGCCATAGACCCGCCGTGTTTTCCCAGAATAACGCCAAACCGCATCACGGCAACCCGGATGCCTTTATGCGTTCCTTTGAAAGCCTCTGCTTCCCAGTCCACCGAAACGGTTGCCAAAAAATCATCACCGGGTTTTTCGTCTTCTTTCAAAAAATCATCACCTCTGTTGCCGTAAACACCGGCACCGGATGTGCTGCAAAGGACAACCGATTTCCCGGCCGGCAGGGCATCGACCACATTGCGGGTGCTTGATATTCGACTGTCATAAATCTCTTTCTTATAGCGCTTGCTCCAGCGCTTAAAAATTGATTTGCCGACCAGATTAACGACGCCGTCCACTTCACCCAGCGCCTGCTGCCAGTCTCCCGGCCGGGTTGTATCCGCTGAGATGTATCGATACCGCTCGGAGGTTATCCGATTTTGAGTCGAAGCCCGACCGACCGCGATGACAGAGTGCCCTTGATCAAGAAGATAATCCGAAAGGTTTGTGCCGACAAACCCCAGACCACCTGTGATAAGAATTTTCATAGGTCACCTCCCCCGATCAAAATGGGCCTGCAAAACAAAAGAAAGGCGGGCTTTATCGCCCGCCAGTCGATTGATGAGATGAAACACGACGTTTTTACCGGAAATTGCAAAGCTGCATATCAATAAATTTGCGATGCTTGCATTTCAGCAGAATTGGATTTATGCGCGCATTGCGGACACAGACCGAGAAATTCCAGCCGGTGCCCGATAATTTTAAAATCTGTCGAATTGACCTGCTCCAGATCAATCTCCAAATCGGGTGTCATCGGCGCATCGACAATCCGATCACAGCTTACACAGCGAATGTGACAATGCTCGGAAGGGTT
Source organism: Desulfobacterales bacterium (assembly GCA_030145015.1). Next base: position 49,845 of record JAQYWI010000003.1, on the reverse strand, counting down.
GCCGTCAAACCGCTTCAGGGAGCAGCCGGGTTCAAGCTTTTGAATATTACCGGATTCAGAAAGTATCTCAAGGTTGCGATACACTGTTCCCAGGCTGATGCGCGGCAGGCTTTTGCGGACCATCTCATAAAGTTCATCCGCACTCGGATGGGTATTGACCTTCCGCAGTTCTTCCAGAATGACCTTTCGCTGACGCGTCATGCGCAGGTTTGATTGTTTTTGCAAAGCGATAGGCCTCCTGCTAATGATTACCCTCTTTCCTCAAGGGGTTCCAGTTCACAGACATCCGGACCGCAGTAATCACCGATGTAATCGGATTCCGGACGATACAGCATCGGTTTGGGTGCAGCGCCGGCAAAATATTCTTCGATCACATGGGCGCTCCAACCCGATATCCTGGAAATTGCAAATACCGGGGTGAATAAGTCCATTGGAATTCCCATCGCATAATAAAGCGAAGCGCTGTAAAAATCAACATTTACATAGATATCTTTGCCTTTGCGCTTTTTAAACTCGGCTTTTCCTGTCTTTTCAAGCAATTGCGACATTTCATACCATTTGGTGTCACCCCTGCGCTCGCCCATTGCCTTAGACATGGGCGCCAGAATATGGGCACGGGGATCATCGGTATCATAGACCGCATGTCCCAGTCCGAATATTTTACGGCCGGCATCAAATTGCTGATTGACATACGCTTCTACTTTATCCAGAGAGCCGATCTCGGATAACATCTCCATGACACGAACATTGGCGCCCCCATGCAGTTCTCCGGAAAGCGAGCCCACCGCCGCGGCAACGGCGGCATATATATGGGCGCGCGTCGAAGCGACTTCACGGGCAGCAAACGTCGACGCATTAAAGGAATGCTCGGCATGCAGCACCAGGCAGGTATCCATAAACCGGCCCGCTTCAACGTCCGCTTCTGCGCCTTTCAGCATATAAAGGAAATTTGCGGCATGATCCAGTTTGGACGATGGTTTCAGCGGTTCTTTATCGTTGCGGATGCGATCCCAGGCGGCAATAACCGTAGGAAATTTTGCGATCAGCCGTATTGCCATTCGAAGGACTGCTTCGATGCTTTGATCCGCAACATCCGGATCATGATGGGCCAGCAGGGAGACACCGGCCTGGAGAATATCCATGGCAAGCGCGTTCTTCGGCCGGGTTTTTAAGGCGGCGATCACCTCCGGCGGGATATCTCTTTCTGCCGCCAATTGATCTTTAAAGGCTTTGAGTTCGGCTGTGTTCGGCAATTTTTCAAACAGAAGCAAATAAGCAACTTCCTCAAATGACGCCTTATTCGCCAAATCCTGAATGAGATAACCCCTGTAGATTAATTTCCCGGCAGCACCCTGTACGTCGCTGATGCGGGTATCGGCGATAACCACGCCGCGCAATCCTGTATTCAACATAGGTCTGCATTCTTCTTCCATAATTCACCTCATTTTCTTCTGAGCTCACCTCGAGATTAAAAAAGTGAATCGTTTTTTTTAATGATTAGATTACCTATCTAAAAATGGATTTTGTATAGCGAAATGTCAAGGGGAAAATGATAGGAAATAGAGGTAATTGCAGATGAATCGGTTGAGTCCGCTACCGCGGACTCAACCGATTCAACGAGTTCGCTTTATCAATAAGGCATTTTTTCCGGAGGGCGGCGCTCGGGCACATATTCGTGCGGGATTTTGCCCTCATTCCATTCTTGTGAAACATACAGATTGCAATAGCAACTGCCGAACTCCTCGATATCCGGCACGCTATAGACGCAGGGACAAAAGAGGTCTTTGTCCAATTCCTTATCACCCACAAGCAAGCGACAGGGACAGCCCATGTAGCCGTAGTTTTCTTTGTTGGCAATCAACGCTTCCAGGAGTTCAAAGGTTCGCTCTTTATTCTTGTTAAAATAATAGCCCTTTGGTTCCTGTACTTTTTTCATCCGATCATAGAGTTCTTGAGGTGTCATTCCATTCCCAGAGCCTCCCTTATTTCTTTTTCTTTATATCCCACAATGATGGTTTCGCCAATAATGATGGTCGGAAACGAACAGCGCGGATTAAATTTTTTGACATCTTCAATGATAGCTTTACGTTCCTCACCCTCGAGTTTATCCACCTCAATAAATTCATATTTTATGGTACATTCACCTAAGAATTTTTTGGTCGCCCTACAATGGCTGCAGGTGCTCAACGAGTAAATTTTAACATCGGGCTGTGACATAAAAACGTCCTTTCGTGGTGTTGAGGTGTATTATCATCCAGTTGCGTAACACTCAACCAGGCATAACCAACAATCTCATGCGATTTCGATTCACCGGATCGCCCACCCTGTTGAAGTATTTAGAATTTTTAAGAGTAATATAAAATCCAAATTAATTCAAATAGAAAATACATACACCGCTAGTTTTGCGTCCCGCAGGCAATTTACGAAACACGGCTTTTTTTAGGTGTCAGTTCCCGGGTTCAGAGGTTTCTGGATTAAAGTGCCAGGTTTCGGGCTGCCCTTCGCTCCGGTTTTCATCAGTCATCGGACCTCTCACCTCTGTCTTTTGCTATCTAACCTCTGAAGCTTGAACTAGGAGACTAACACCTGAAACCTCCGATAGAAACTATATAGCATAACCGGGAACTCTGTGACTCAGTCTCATTAAGCGAATGAGACACACCTGTATCATAAGACAGAAAAGCGATCAAAACATCTTCTGAAATAAGGTTTAGGCGATCGGTTACAGTTATCTCAAAGCTATCATTTTATCTGCCATTCCAATACGTTATAGCGGATGGGGGACAATTCACGTTTGGATCATCGAGTTAAAATCATTTTGGCACAAAATTTGCCAATAAATAGTTGAAAATTTATAATAATTTTGGTTTTCTAATGGTCTTGACAAAAATCTATATTTATTTTAATGATAACCATTACTAATTAGCCAACCCGTGTGAGCGGTCCGAGTAAATTTTCATGATCTTTACTTTATGAAAATCAACCCTATTTAATCTAAATTTCCAATTCCACGAAGGGAGGAATTATATGCCAGACGAAGAAAAAGTAACCCCCAAGAAGGTAGTTTCCAAAAATAAGGAGCTGGATCCCAGGGATCTCACCACCTGCGAAGCCACTGCGAGGATGATTGTAAAGGCCCGCAATGACGGCGTCGAGCTCGCCTTTGATCGGGCGCAAAACATGAAAGCCTGCCCCATCGGGGCCGATTCGGCCTGCTGCAAGCACTGCTTCATGGGCCCCTGCCGGCTCAATTCCAAAGACCCGTATGGCAAAGTGGGAGTTTGCGGTGCGACCATCGATACCATCATGTCGCGAAATTTCGCGCGTGCAGTCGCCGCGGGTACCTCGGCTCACACCGACCACGGCATGGCCATGCTGGATTTATTTCGCGAGGTTCTGGAAGGCCACATCAAGGACTATAAGATCAAAAACGTCCAAAAATTGGAATACGTCGCCCGGGAAATGGATATCGAGACCGAAGGCCGCGAAGTCAAGGATATCGCCCTGGATCTGTATAAAGAGCTGGAGCGGACCTATACCCAGGTAGATGGCGAGATTCCGTTTGTTAAACGGGTTCCGCAAAAGACCCTGGAAACCTGGCGCAAGGAAGGAATCGTGCCCCGCGGTGCCATGCGCGAAATCATGGAGCTCATGCATCGGTCCACCATGGGCGTCGACCAGCACTACGCCAACATCACCAAGCAGTGCAGCCGCACCGCACTGGCCGACGGCTGGGGCGGATCCATGGTGGCCACCGAGATTTCCGATATTTTATTCGGCACACCGGCGCCGATGGCAATTGAAGTCAATATGGGCGTCTTAAAGGAAGACCAGGTCAACATCATCATTCACGGCCATGAGCCCAATCTGTTTGAATCCATGGTCGAATCGGTCGCCGAACCGACCCTGGTCCAGGCCGCCAAAGATGCCGGTGCCAAGGGAATCAATCTGGTGGGCATGTGCTGCTCGGGACTGGAGATGTTTGTGCGCCACGGAACGCCGCATGCCGGCAACTTCATGTCCACCGAAACCATCCTGGTCACCGGCGCGGTGGATGCCATGGTGGTCGATGTGCAGTGCATCAAGCAGGCCCTCGCCAAAGTGGCGGAATGCTATAATACCCAGTTGATCACCACCAACCCGCGTGCACAGATTGAAGGCGCAAAGCATGTCGAATTTCACGAAGACAAACCCAAAGACTGCACCGATGAAATTGTCATCCAGGCCATCGGCCGATTTAAGAATCGGGGCGTGGAAGTGGATATCCCAAAGATTGTCAACCATGGTGTGACCGGTTTTTCCCATGAGTATATCAATTACATGCTCGGCGGAACCTTCCGGGCTTCCTATACACCGTTGAACGACAACATCATCAACGGCCGCATCCGGGGTGTCGCCGGGGTGGTCGGATGCAACAATCCCCGCATGAAGCAGGACTACGTCCATGTGGAACTGGTCAAAGAGTTGATCAAAAACGACGTGCTGGTGGTTCAGACCGGATGCTCGCAAATTGCGCTGGCCAAGGCCGGGCTGACAACGCCGGAAGCCGCCCATCTGGCCGGACCCGGACTCAAAGAAGTCTGCGAGACCGTGGGTATGCCGCCGGTGCTGGGCTGCGGTGCCTGTGTGGACAACAGCCGCATTCTGATTGCCTGCGCCGAAATGGTCAAAACCGGCGGTCTGGGTGACAGCATCGCCGATCTTCCGGTGGCCGGATGCGCACCCGAGTATATGAGTGAAAAGGCCATCACCATCGGACAATACTTTGTGGCCTCCGGTGTGTTTACGGTCTTCGGTGTTACGTTCCCGATTGTCGAAGGCACCAAATTCCACAAACACCTGTTTGAAGAGCTAGAGGGAAAGGGTATGGGCAAGTGGGGTTTTGCCACCGATCCATTTGACATCGCTAAATTGATGATCGATCATATCGACAAGAAACGCAAAGCCCTGGGCATCGACAAAGCCCGCGAACGCGTCCTGATGGATATGTCCGATCGACGTGAGATCGATGCGGCTTAATCTAATTTGCCGCTGATCATAAAAAAATGGGGCCCCAACCAGGGCCCCATTTTTTTTGCAAAAATTAATAACTAGGAGTAGAATGTGGCCCGGAAACCCAGCGGAATACGATACATTCCTGGCAAGCGCGACCTTCTGATCGTTTCTCCCCATAGTCCGGTCATCAATGGTGTATTTGAAAACGATCTGCGCACCGGCATCATTGCCGCAAACATACAACAAGCGCTTGACTGCCATGCCATCATCAATGACCTTTTTTTCAAGCCGAAGGGGCCGATCACCAAAAGCCTCGAAAACTACTTTCTAGACCTCTACAGGATCGACCATTCAAAAAAGGTCTCAGGCTACCTCAGCTGCATCGAAACGATCGTTAAAAACGGAGCGAAGAAATACGTGGTCTGGGTTCATGGGATCACCGATGATGTCGCCATGGCCCAGGGGCAGGCGCATAAATCCCTCGGGCTGTTCGATGAAGCCCCTGAAAAGCTGCACGCCCTGATCGGTTATGGGCAGGGCGGGGATTCCAAAACCGGTGAAACCCAGAGCCGTTATACAGCCCGCAATGAGACGGTGGAGACCTTCCGAGACCGGCTGTGTGCCGCAGGGCTGACCACCATTCTAACCCATCCGGCGGGGTCGAATTACCGCGGACGCGATGCCAAACGCCTCAACCAGTGGTTCAACCAGCAGGGTTACGGGTTTGACAAGGTCGAATCGATGCATCTTGAAATCAGAGAGAACGGTTTTCGCGATACGGAGGCAAATGCCGTAAAAGCGGCCAAAATTATCGCCACTGCCTTGAGTCTCCTTACCGAACGAAATCTGTAGCCTTATTATCCTCTAACAGGTTTTAAAACTGCACAGAAGTACGTGTTATGGGGTGACAATTCGCGCGGAAGTATCTCCTTGACAAAGATCTTCGCAGCGATATAAACACTTCTCTGTAACGCATGCTGATAAAACTTTTATGCCATAACCCCTTAAACTCCATCAAAATAGTTTTGAGATTCAGCCATGTTTGAAAACTTAGATCCCACCCTGTTGGCCCGTATGCAGTTTACTTTCACCATCGCATATCACATTCTTTTCCCGGCCTTTACCATCGGGCTGGCCAGCTGGCTGGCGGTGATAGAGTGGCGCGGGCTCAGAACCGGCAATCCGATCTACGCCGATGTTTATCGCATGTGGGTCAAAATCTTTGCGGTTACCTTCGGCATGGGGGTGGTTACCGGTGTGGTCATGCCGTTTCAGTTTGGCACCAACTGGTCGAGATTTGCGGACGCCGGCGGCAATATCATAGGACCGTTGCTGGGCTATGAAGTTTTGACAGCCTTTTTCTTGGAAGCTTCCTTTCTGGGGATAATGCTGTTCGGCTGGAACCGCGTCAGCCCCAAAATGCACTTTGCTTCCACGGTCATCGTTGCGGTGGGGACATTGATTTCGGCCTTCTGGATTCTATCCGCCAACAGCTGGATGCAGACGCCGCAGGGATTCCGGGTGGGCCCGGATGGTCTGCTGTTTCCCACCAGCTGGTTGGAGATCATCTTTAACCCCTCGTTCCCCTTTCGATTCGTGCATATGGTCACTGCTGCCTATCTGACGACCGCCTTTACCGTGGCCGGCATCAGTGCGTATTATCTGTGGCGGCAGCGCCATGTGCAGCATGCCCGCGTAATGTTTGGCATGGCCATGATCATGGCCATTTTCGTGGCCCCCATGCAGATGCTGTTCGGTGATCTTCACGGGCTCAACACGCTTAAACATCAGCCCGCCAAGATAGCTGCCATGGAGGGCCTCTGGCAGACCCAGCGCGGCGCGCCTCTGGTTCTTTTTGGCTGGCCGGATCAGGAAGCCGAGACCAACAGATACGCCATCGAAATTCCCATGCTATCCAGTCTCATCCTCACCCACGATCTCGACGGTGAAGTCAAAGGGCTCAAGGAATGGCCGCCAGACGAGCGCCCGCCGGTGGCAGTGGTATTCTGGGCCTTTAGGGTGATGGCCGGAATTGGCACCTTAATGGCTGCAACCGGGTTGATTGCCATAATACTCTATTTCAGAAAGCGATTGTTTGACACCCGCTGGTTTCAGTTGTGGTGCATGGCGCTGACGCCGATCGGATTTATTGCCGTGCTGGCCGGATGGTTTGTAACCGAAGTGGGGCGCCAGCCCTGGATCGTCCAGGGACTGATGCGCACATCAGATGCCACCTCCCCGGTGATCGGGACATCCATCGCTATTTCCCTGACCGCCTTTGTGATAATCTATATTTTCGTATTCGGTGCGGGTAGCTACTACATCTTAGAATTAATCGGCAAAGGCCCCGAGGGCGAGCCGGAGGCCTATGGTGATCATGGCGTCGAAAAACCGCCCATCATAACTGACATGACCCGCGAGAAGGGAGACCAGCATGTTTAGCTTTGAAAGTATCGTTGATCTGCCGCTGATATGGTTCGGGATCATCGCCACCGCAATTTTCCTGTATATTCTGCTGGACGGCTTTGACCTCGGGGTGGGTATTCTTTTTCCGTTCGCACCGACCGACCGCTGCCGCGACCGTATGATGAATTCCATCGCCCCGTTTTGGGACGGCAACGAAACCTGGCTGGTTTTGGGCGGCGGCGGTCTGCTTGCCGCGTTCCCACTGGCATTTGTCGTCCTGATGCCGGCGCTTTACATCCCGATAATCATCATGTTGCTGGGGCTTATCTTTCGCGGGGTGGCGTTTGAGTTTCGCTTTAAAGCCTCCGGTAAATCCCGCCGCATCTGGGATTTGGCTTTTCATTTTGGCTCATTTTTTACCGCTTTCATGCAGGGCGTGATTATCGGCGCCATCGTGCAGGGGATCGAAGTCGAAGGCCGCAGCTATGCAGGCGGGGCTTTCGACTGGCTGGACGCTTACAGTGTCATGACCGGCGTGGCAGTTGTGTTTGGCTACGCTTTACTGGGCGGCACCTGGCTGGTGGTGAAAACCGATGGGGAAACCCAGACCTGGGCCCGCAAGAGCGCTTCCTATGCGATCGGTTTTGTGGCTGTATTTCTGGCGATTGTCAGCATCAGCATGCCGATCATGAATGCCGAAATTCGAACGCTGTGGTTCAGCATGCCCAACTTCTTTTTTCTTTTGCCGTTACCGGTCGCCAGTTTGATCATGCTGATCACTATTTGGCGCGATCTGCACACAGACCGGGAAGTTCGCCCGTTTTTACTGAGCTTCGGTGTATTTCTAACCGGCTATCTCGGCATTGCCATCAGCATGTGGCCGTATATCGTGCCGTTCGAGATTACCTTCCGCCAGGCGGCAGCCGCACCCGAGTCCCAGTCCCTGCTGCTGGTCGGAACGGTCGTTATGCTGCCGCTGATTCTGGCATACGTCGGTTACTGCTACTACATCTTCAGGGGCAAAGCATCCCATGAAAGCGCTTACTGACAGACAGCGCCAGTGGTTGTGGTTTGCGGCACTCTGGTGCGGCGGGCTCAGCGCCGTTTTTCTCCTGTCATATCTGGCCCGCTGGCTGATTAAAATCACCTAGTTTTTTAAGAACAAAAGATCGGCGGGCTTACTTTAAACGACTTAATGCTTCCGTTGCGATTGCGAAGGTTTTCAACAACCTCGGCCAGTTCGGCCATCTCGACCCTCCTGCAAACCTGTTCAACTTTTACGCTGGAGTTGACAAATTTAAATTTACGCGATACATTTTTGATAAGTGAGATACAAGGAGGATTTAACAATGCCCATAAGTCTCAGGATCCCGCCCGAAAAAGAAAAAAAGATTCAAAAATTCGCCCAAAAAACGGGTACTACCAAAACGGCTGTTATCCTTTCTGCAGTAGATGAAAAACTGGGTTTATCCAAAAACCGCGAACAAACCATTCGAGAACTCGCCGGTTGGCTCTCCCATGAAGAAGCTAGCGAATTGCGCGAAGCAGTTGACGTGTTCAGCCGGATTCACGAAGGAGATTGGGAGTGAAGCTTGTTCTCGATACCAATATTTATTGCGATTATGCCGAGGGGCTGCCACACGCGGTTGATTTTCTGGCTACCCGCAGCGAGGATATTTTCCTTCCTTCCATTCTTATAGGTGAACTGACTTACGGCTTTATGAAAGGAAGCCGCCAACAATTCAATGAGAGAAAGCTTCAAGAAATTATCAAGAAACTTAAAATTGAAATTATAGACATCAATCAGAATGTCTCCAGAAAATATGCAATTATCTATTCATCTCTGGTCAAAAAAGGAGCCAAAATCCCGATCAATGATGTTTGGATCGCAGCTTGCTGTATGGAAACCGGAGGAACCCTTTTAACCCGAGATCAGCATTTCCAGCATGTTGACCAGATAGAAACCGTGCTTCTAAGACCTTAACGCTTCCAATTAGAAAATTGGGTAAAACGTATCGGGATTTAAAAATTCACCCCGCATAAAAAATACCCGGATTTTTCTGATCGATCTATTGTAATTCTTTTTCCTTTTGTCGCTTCCCTAAAATCCCTGAAACTCAGGATGAAACTTATTTCATTATGATAATAAATAGATAGCTATCTTGAAAACCGGCTGATCGTTCCTACCTTAAGGCATATCAGAAAAGATTGCCTCTTATAGAAAAATCAGGCACGCACTTTGCTCTACTATGAAAATAAAAGTGATAGTGAGGTAAAAAATGACCGCAGAACGCGGCATTGTTGAAAAAGTGGAACCGGGATGGGCCTGGGTAAAAACCAAACGTTCCAGCGCCTGTTCCAGCTGCGGCAGCCGCCATCATTGCCTGACACAGGGCAGTGATCAGATGGTGGTTAAAGCCCAAAATAGCGCTCAAGCTAAAAAGGGTGATGAGGTGGAACTGTATTTGAGCACCAAAACCAAACTCAAAAGCACGGCGATTGTATATCTGATTCCGGTATTGGGGATTTTTGTGGGCGCATTTTCAGCCGATCCCCTGTCAAAAGCCCTTGGCTTGAATCCATCACTGGGAATGGCGGTGTTTACCTTAACGGGGCTGGTTGCATCCATTTTCTTGATGCGTTATCTGGCCAACCGAATGGCGGCCAAACAGGCCCTGATCCCTCTGGTCAAACGCGTAATAATGAACGCGCGAACCACACCGATCGAAAGGGTTTAATACATAATCAATCGACGTCAATTTTTATATCTGGCCGGTGCAGGGGCCGTAAATTTATTGAACATGAACGGATCGCCGCTCGCAAACGTCGGGATGGCATCTTCAAAGGATAAAGATTTTATCCCCGATCTGGAACTTTCACTGGCAGCCGCACCTGTGCTTGAAGCTCCTCGACCTTGATCATTTGCGGTTGCGAGCCCCAGGCCGCATTGGCGAAAGTTACATCCTCCACCACCAGCGACGGCGACAAACCAATCGCAAGATCTATTTTGCCACCCAGATTCAATTCGCGCCCGGTGGCATCTTTGACCATCCGGGCAATGCGGGGCTTGAGTTTGTTATAGTCGTAGGTATGCAGGAATACATAAACCGCTGCCATCAAGGCGATGATCAAAAGAGCCCCAATTGCTGCTATCCATTTCCATCGCATGGAGTACCTTTTTGAAAAAATTTTTTAAATTGGATAAAAATTCACGCCTGAGGTCGAACTCAATCAAAGGTTCCCGCCTCCGGCCCAATGGGCGGGACTATGACGGACATGCAGGGTTTACGGGTTCAGGATTTCATAAAGACGAACGTCCAACATTGAACGTTGAACTTCCAACGTCGAACGAGGGACGGGAAAAAGCTGAATGTCGAACATTCAACAGTTGAATTAATAAACCGTATTGGAAGTTGAACGTTGAAAGTTCGATGCCTGTCCGCCTATGGAGGGTTGGACGTTAATATTTTTTAGCCTCTGAACGACTGACAAGCAGACCTACTTGAACAACTTTCCGCCAAAATGTTCCATGTGCTTATCAATCTCTTTTGCGAAATGCTCCAGGAACTTATCCATCTTATCGCCCTCATGCTGCATGACGTTTTCAGCGATGTTGGATGCTTTATCATATGCGTTTTCGAATTCATCATCGGCCAGGCCGCTTATTTCCTTGGCGTCTTCCTTGGTGATGTGGCCGGCGTGGGCAAATACGGAAGCAAACACGCCGCTCAAATGTTTCACCTTTTCTTTAGCCATTATGCATCGCTCCTTTCAGATATCTGTTATTCGTAAACAATTACTCGTCATTCACCGTAGCAAGCTGCTTTTTTTGGGCAAACAAGCTGACTTTTATCTGGACAGCTTACTCCCACAAAGCCGAAAATCCCGCGAAGGGAGCGCGGAATTATCACTGTCTTAAAGACTTTTTGGGTTCAGCGGGGCACATTATCTGCCGGGATTTTAACTCGAAAAAATATGCTGTAAAGCGCCGGCACATAGTTTAGCGTAAATAAGCTGCCGATGCCCAGACCGAAGAACATGATGCATGCCATGCCGTAAAAAAGCGGATCATGGTTGACGATCAGCGGCAAGAATCCGAGCATGGTGGTTGAAACCGAAAGCAGGATCGGCCTGAATCGACTGACGGCCGAATTGATCACCGCGTCATAGGGTGTCTGCCCGTCGCGCCGGTTTTCTTCAATTTTATCGATCATGACGATACCGTTGTTCACAATCGATCCGGCCAGGGCCAAAAGCCCGAGGATGACCATAAAGCCAAAATCGGCCTGCATCACCAGCAGGCCGACCACGGCGCCGACAATGACCAGCGGCATGGTCAGAATAATGATGGCGGCCCGCCGGATGGAGTTAAACTGCCATACCAGCAAAAACACAATACCGCCAAAGCAGGGCAGCATCCATTTCGCCAGGTTCTTCTGGGCCTTGGCGGAATCCTCCAGCTCGCCCCCTAATTCCCAAAAGTGGTGTTTCGGAAAATCCATCGCTTCGAGTGTCGGCGTAAGCGCCGCGAAGATTTCGGAAGCCTTCAACACCTGGTTCTTGGCGCTGACGGTGATGGTGCGCTCCTGATTGTAGCGCATGATACGGTTCAACACACCGACGGTATAGGCATCGGCAACCTGGTTGAGCGGAACGCTGCCGCCGGATGATGTGCGGATGCCGATGGTGCCCAGGCTTTCAGGGGATTCCCTTTCAGACTTGACGCCGCGTCCGACGATGGGGATCTGAACATTGCCCTCATGGTAATTGGTGGTCGTGGTACCGTCGATAAAAAAGTCCAGGGCATTGGCCACATCCTCCGATGTCACCCCGGCGCGGCGGGCACGGGCCTGATCGACATCCACAATGGCCGTCATGACCCGGTTGTTCCAATCCTGTTTGATATCGATGCTGCCGGGGATCTTGCGCAGCGCGGCCATCAACTGCTCGGCCTGCGCCTGCAACACCTCTATGCCGGGACCGCTGAGCCGGATTTGAAACAGGCCGGTCTCACTGCCGCCCAGCCACATGGACTTCACCCGACCGCGCACATTGGGGAAATTATTCAGAATATATTGGCTCGTGCGTGTGACAAGTTCGGGCACCTCTTTGCTTGTCTCGGTGTTGACGATTAAAAATCCAACAAACGGATCCGGGTCCACCGGCGCCAGGGAAAGGAAAAAACGCGGTCCGCCGTTTCCCACATAGGCAATGGTTCCGGTTATTTCCGGGTTTTGCGCTTTATCCTGCAGCCAGGCGCTGAGTTTTCGCACGGTCCGGTCGGTCTCCTCGATGCGCGTTCCGGCCGGCAGGTCGAGATAAACCAAATACTGGTTGCGGTCCCCGCTCGGGAAAAAGGCCTGGGGCACAAACGACAGCGCATACAGGGCCAGAACAAATATGCCGGCCGTTACAGCCAGCACCAGGAACCGAAAGCGCAGAGATAATTTGAGGATCCCGCGATAGAACCGATAGAATCTTCCCTGGTACGGATCGTGCCCCTGTTGTTTATCAGCACCGGCGGCCGGTTTTGGCTTCAAAAACCAGTAGCACATGCTGGTGGAAGAAAACATGGAGAAGAACCACGATCCCATCAGCAGGATGATCATCACCGAACCCAGCGAGGAGGTGTAATCACCCGTCGTACCGATCTGGAGCAGAATCGGTCCGAAGGCAAAAACCGTCGTCAGCGTACTGGTGAGCAAAGGAACCGCGAGGGAACCGCCGGTTTTTAAAACGGCCTCCCTGCGTTCCATTCCCGTTTCCAGGTTGACTTTAATGTCATCGGATACCACAATGGCGTTATCCACGAACATACCCAGGGCAATAATCATGGTGGCCAGCGACATCCGTTCCATATCAATCCCCAGCGCGTACATCGTCAGAAGACCGAAAAGCATAACCAGGGGGATAAATGAGCCCACAATCAAACCGGTTCTAAAACCCAGCAGCAGCATGACCACCACCAGGACGATAACCACAGCTTCGATCACATTAACCACCATGCCGCTGACGGCTTTTTGAATGAGCTCGGGCTGGTAGGTGGCAAATTCGAGTCTGTAGCCCCAGGGAAGGGCGTCCTCCATCTCCTTGACTTTTTTCTGCAGGCGCTCGCCGAACTCAACCGCATCGACCCCTCTGAGGATAAAGACACTTAAAACAATGGCCGGATGGCCATTGTAGTAGGCCGGGTTGTGGATCGGCTCCACGTAAGCTCTTCTGATGGTTGCAATGTCACGCAGCGGAATCGAAGCCTGAGTGCCGGAAATCGGGATAAGAACCTCTGCGATCTCCTCGATGGAGGTGAACCGGCCCTGGGTCTCCACAATGATTTCCACATCGTTGAGGTTTATCCTGCCGGCGGGCAGGACAATGTTCTGCTCCCGCAGACTTTTGCCGATATCGGCGGTATCGATTCCCAGCTGCGCAATCCGGGCGCTGGACACATCGAGAAAAATGCGCTCATCCTGCACCCCGGTCAGATCGACCTTCTGGATGCCCTTCAGCATGTTGAGGCGTTCTCTGATTTGGCGGGCGTTTTCATGCATTTCCGCCATGCTGAACCCATCGCTCCAGAGCGCGATGGTGGCCACCGACGTATCACCGAACGTATCGTCGACCATCGGTCCGATGGTGTCTTCCGGCAGATCGGGTTTGACATCGTTCATCCGGTTGCGCAGCAGTTTCCACGTCGCCGGGAGCTGTTCGGAGGGCACTTCGTCTTTGATAATCACATGGATCAGGCACCCGCCGACTTTGGAGGTGGAATCCTTAATCTTATCGATCTCGCCCATGCTCCGGATTTTCTCTTCGATCGGCCGGGTAATCAGGCGTTCGACCTGCTCCACCGGCATGCCGGGATATTTTGCCACCACCAGCGCTTCGCGAATCGTGATTAAAGGGTCTTCCAGTTTCGGAAGGTCGGTAAACGCATAGACACCGCCGACAATGATCAATAATAGGGTCATGATGACGGTTCGCGAATTATTCAGTGCAAATCCGGTGATCCCTTTCATTTTCCGTTCCCTTCCAACAGTTTGACTTCCAATCCATCGGCTAAAAAACTTACCCCGGCCACGGCAATAATGTCCCCGGCCGCCAGACCCTCGTACACGATGGCTTCTTTATTTTGTGTGCCGCGGGAGCGGACCGGCGTTTTTTTGACCGTCGATGTCTGGGTGTCATACACAAAAGCATACCCCCGATCCGGCTCCGGGGAAGGCAAAACCGCCTGCATCGGAACAAGGTAACCGGGCTTGCGGTTTTCATATTTTATTGTAAGAGTGGCTTCAGCGGTCATGCCGGGTTTGACTTTTTCATTGGGATCGATCAGTGCCACTTTGACCGGAAAGGCGTTGGCCTTAACGGCGGCGCCACCGATGTAGGAAATACGTCCTTTGGCGGACTCCCCCGGCAGGGTCGGGAAGGTGATGGTCGCCGGGTCATCGATGTGTATGCGGTCGACGGTGGTCTCCGGTATGGCCAGCTCCACCTCCATTTCTCCCGTGGCATTGATTTCGAGAATTTTTTGTCCGGCCAGCACCTCCTCGTTGGGCTGCACTGACCGCCAGGCGATGACGCCGTCGTAAGGCGAGGGCAATTTTGTTTTACGCAAATTGCGTTTGGCCAGATCCAGTTTTGCAATCTGAAAGTTGACCGCACTCCTGGCGGCCTTGTACTGATATTCTGTGACCTCCACATACCTTTCGGCGCCCGCACCCTGTTCGAAAATCCGCTTCTGGCGCTCGTATTCTGCATTTGTTTTGGTAACATTGTCCCTGGACTTGACAAGCTCGGCCTCGGTCGCATCGACCTCCAGCGCATAGGCCTCAGGATCCAGAACTGCGAGCACCTGCCCTTTTTTCACGCGATCTCCAATGTCAACCTCCACAGACGCCACCTGCCCGCTGACCTGAAAACTGAGTCCGGAGGAATCGACCGCAGCGACTTGCCCGGAAAATTTTAATATCTTCTCGGTCTCCTGCTCCTTGACAGTCATCGTTTTGATGGCCCGGACCACTTCGACAATCTCAGTTTTTTCTTTGCATGCCGTTAATGCAACCGATATGCAAAGCAGGCTAATCATCTGCTTAAAAGTCTGGTTTGTCATACTAAACCTCCGTCAGTCATTCTTTATTGTAACGAGGCAGCCAGTGAAGAATGGGCACGTAACGGGCGAACAAGCCGGATTTTTCGTTCTCTGGTTGCATCATTGTTGCCATGTTTTATTGCACTTCTCTGAACTTTTTGCAATCATAGGTATAAAGGGTATAAAGGGACGTTGTTGACAAATTATACAAACTTATACACGCCCACTCCGCCTTAATATTTGCGCCACACCGGATGTCGATATGCCCAAACGTCTTGCTGTTTCAGCTAACGACACGCCATATTCGTTGATCAGTTTTAAGGCGATCGCCCTCCTGAGCCTCGGCAAAGGCGGACGGCGACTGCCCGATTGAAGTAGGGTAACAGCTACTTTTTCCTTTTTGCATTGTATCTCTATTTCTGCGGTGATGAATTTTCGCAACTCCATGGGGGGCAGCTGATATTTTACCTTTTCTTCGGCATGCTTAATTAGCTCTGATACAAACTCTCCACTGCCAAGTATCCGTGCATCACTTTCTTCTTTAAGGCCGCTGTTTCTCATGGCTTTTACAATTGACCAGCCCCCCATGGATCGGATTAAACCACCGCCTGTCAAATCGGGTCTTTTCCCAAGAGTGATGCCCTTTTCGACAAATTCCTTATAGGATTTTTTTGCATCTCTTTCTTTGCGGCCAAACCATTTTAAAACATAATGCCTGTCCTGCCACTCGTTTTGGCAACGATTCATGATAACGCTATGACCACTCCATTTGTACCGATCAAGTTTTGCCAGGGTCTCCACCAGGCCTGCTCTTAATGGATTCAAATGTAAATATCGCACAAGTTCCTTGAAGTAGAGATCTTCCTCACAAACAATGGATTTATAGCGGTTTTGAAATAAGTGCCCATAGCGCCTGTGTCTTCGGTTATACGATATGGCATAGCCGGAAAGAAACCGGCGCATGAATGTCGACAGGCCGGCGGTGCTGCTGCGAAGCAAAATGTGAGCGTGATTCGTCATCAGCGCCCAGGCATAGATAGAGGTCTCCGTATCCAAGGCGATTGAGCCCATACGGGTGACAAAATTTTCACGATCCTTATCGTTCTCAACGATCACGCGCTTTTCAATACCCCGGACAATCACATGATGCAACGTCCCCGGAGCATCCAGCCTCGGGCCTCGTGGCATATCAGCTCCCTTACTTTATCCCTGCTGTTTATCTCTGTTTTCTTTTTCTACCTGTCCATCCCGACCCTGCCCTTTTTTCTCATTTCACATCCATAGGCCGATTTGTATATTTTGTCAACAACGTCCCTTCTTTGCCTTCATCGCTTCTTGGAACAGATGAAAAGCCCCGATGATGCCATAGCTTTTCAGGATCGTCATAAATTTTGATGACCAGGAATAAATGAAATCGATGGGTCCCTTCAAATTTTTTCCCCAGGCATAATCATATTCCCAAACTTTGCGCTTCCTGGCACCTAATTTTTCTAAAATCTTTTTGACTTTTTCTCTATTGCTATCGAGTGAGTATACATTGATAGCACTTGGGTCCCCGTTCCAACACTTGGCGCTTTCGATATCCCCTGAATCGATAAAGGGTTCCAGTTTATGGGCTAATTCCATTATCTTTTTTTTACGGTCAAAAATTAGCCACTTCCCGCCGTGATCGAACCACAGCTCCCGATTTAGCGGCCTTTCATTATCAGGTAAAAACCAGGTCCAGATTATATCCTTAACAATGCGCATAAAAGTAACTTAATAATGAGATATTAATAGTCAAAATCTGCTATCGCGACCAAGAGTGAAAATAGCACTTCCTGTGAGGGAAATTGCCTTCGGAAAATGTTGTTCGCTGTTTTATTAAGGTCAATAATATGCTATATCGACGCATTTTGACTGTGGATCTATTTTCACCGCCGCCTGCTTGGCGAAGCCCTAAATACTTTGCCTAATTTAATTCTCGATTTTTTGAGGTGCAACCCGTGCAGCTTCTCAATATCTCGGCCATAGCCGTGGCCCTGGCCATGGATGCCTTCGCGGTGGCGATTGCCGCCGGCGTTAGCCTGAAAAAGATCAGTTTCCGTCAAAATTTCCGGCTCGCCTGGCATTTTGGCCTCTTCCAGGCCATGATGCCGGTGCTCGGCTGGAGTGCCGGCCTCTCCATCCGGGGTTGGATCGCAGATTATGATCACTGGGTGGCCTTCGGCCTGCTGGCCTTTGTGGCCCAGGGGATGTTGCGGGGAGCGTTTAAAAAGGAAACAGACGAGAATGAACGCAAAGACCCCACCCGGGGTCTGACTATGGTGATGCTGTCAGTCGCCACCAGTATCGATGCCCTTGCCGTCGGCCTGAGCCTTTCGATGATCTCGGTTTCGATCTGGACGCCGGCCCTAATCATCGGTCTGGTGGCGGGTGCTTTTACGACAGCCGGAATGCACCTGGGAAAAAAGATTGGCAGCCTCACGCGCATGAGTCACTACGCCGAGGCTCTCGGAGGGGTGGTTCTGCTCCTGATCGGTTTCAATATTCTGCGCGAGCACGGGGCCCTGGGGTTTCTATTTTAATACCCCGAGGGAAAATACAACTCCTCCCCCCTGATGGGTGTAGGTCCGGGTGGGGGTGAAAAAAGATGCGTCGGCGTTTCCATTATCCAGTGAAATCCTTATTTAGCGGCCTGCATCTCACGACAGGCTTTGGCAATATCTGGCGCGCTGAAACCCAGGGTTTCCGACAGGTAGGGTACATCGCCCACTTCCCCGAAGCGATCCTGAGCACCCAGTCTTTTGACTTTTACGGGATGGTGTTCGGCCAGAACCTCGCAGACCGCTCCGCCCAACCCGCCGATCACATTCTGGTTTTCAGCGGTCACCACCGCATTGGTTTTCTTGACGGATTCTAAAAGCGTTTCGACATCAAACGGTTTAACCGACGGGTAATGGATATGCTCGGCATGGATGTTTTCCTGTTTCAGCATAGCAACGGCTTCACGCGCAAATATGGTTGTCAAACCGGTGGTCACCACCGTTATATCTGATCCCTGATCCAACACGCGGGCCTGATAGGGATCAAATTCATAGCTTTCGTCAAATATCGCCGGCTTGACTTCCCGAATCAGCTGCATGTATTCCGGTTTCTTGCTGACGGCCATATATCTGACCATGGAACGCAGTTCATAGACATCCGCCGGACAGTAAACGCGCATATTCGGCATGGCGCGCATGATCGCAAGGTCCTGAAAGCACATGTGGGTGGCACCGTTTTTGGCTGTGGTGATACCCGGTGCGGTGCCGACGATTTTTACCGGGTTTTCGGCATAGGCAATTGAAATGGTGATCTGATCATAGGCCCGGCGGGTGGCGAAGGGTGTAAAGGTGGCGCAAAACGGCACCAATCCCTCGTTTGCCAGGCCGGCCGAAATACTCATCATGTTGGCTTCGGCAACCCCGACATCAAAAAACCGATCCGGAAACGCTTCCCAAACCCTGGGAACCGTTCCGGATGATTTTCCCAGGTCGGCTTCCAGGCAAACGACATTGCTGTTTTCGGTCATCAGCTCAATAATTGTATCCGTATAGACGGCCCTTAATTCTTTCTCGTGTAAATTCATTCGTCTTTTCCTTCAATCCAGTTAAAATGGAACGGTTCCCCAGCATCGTCGGTGCAAACGCCTCCGATGACCCTCTGGCGCTCGTCTTCATCAGGGATATTGATGAAATGGCATTCAACCCGATTCTCGTAACACTCGTTGCCCCTGGCCTTGACCGTATGGGCCACGATCATGGACGGCTTGTCTTTGACGGCAATGGCCTTGTTGAGGGTATCATAAATCTCGTCCCAATCGTGCCCATTCATCTCAAACACTTCCCAGCCAAAAGCCCGCCATTTATCCACCAGGGGTTCCAGTGATACGATTTGCTCGACTTCGGCGTCGATTTGCATTTTGTTGTAGTCGGTGATGGCCACCAGGTTATCCAGTTTATGCTGGGCCGCAAACATCGCGGCTTCCCATATCTGCCCCTCCTGGGATTCTCCGTCACCCACAACACAGAAGACATTGTTTGTTCTTTTCTGAAGTTTGTTGGCCAGGGCGATTCCATTGGCACAGGACAATCCCTGACCCAGCGAACCCGCGGTCTGATCAATGCCGGGTGTGATGACCTGGTCCACATGACTCGGCAAATTTGTGCCGTTGGCATTCAGGGTCAGCAGCACGTCTTTTTCAAAATAGCCCCGGTAGGCCAGCGCGGTATAAAGGGTCGGGCCGGCATGTCCTTTGGATAATATGAAGCGGTCCCGATCTTCCCAGCGCGGATTGTCCGGTTTGAGATTCAAGATTCTAAAATAAAGCGTGATGATAATTTCCACCAGACTGAGGGATCCGCCGATGTGCCCGCCCCCCGCCCGGCACATAATATCCGTAATAATATAGCGGAATTCTTTGGCCAGCTGATCCAGCTGTTCCCTGCTCTCGATCCTGTCAATGTCCATAAATATCTCCTTAAACCCCCAGTTCTTGTTTCAACCAGGCCTTGGCATCGTCTTCCAGTGCGTACACGCCTTTAAGCTCGCAAACATCCTTTTCAAACCGGACCGGGAGCTCGAACTTTGCCAGCTCAAGCGCCTCTTCGGAGTTTCGGCGGATCAGATAAATATAATAGGGCTTGCGCCAGCAATTCACGACAAAATAGGTCGTATAATCGCTTTTGGATCGGATGACGTATTTTCCGCTGCCCCAATCCGTATTGCCCCACTCCAGATACTGTTTAACGGCTTCTTCGGGCGTCATTTCCCATTCGATCTCATTAATTAAATCAATATCTTTTTTTAACTCTTCCAGGGTAAGCACATCTAGCACCTTTCCATTATCAAGTTTCTTCCAACATTCAATACACCCGATGCGGATAAATGTTTATCGGTTGGCTGGTTAAGCCGGTTGAGCCCGTTAAAATAGGAAAATGTCTGATTTTAATTTTTCCCCGGCTAACGGGCAAACGCGCTCAACCTAAAACGGTAAATTTACCGTTTCGCGCAAGTCCGGGTGATCGCCTAAAAATCGGTATAACGTCGCCCGGCCCACACCGAGAAGCTTGGCGGCCTTAACCTTGTTGCCGCCGGTTCGTTCAAGCGCCGATCGAACCGAATCCGCATCCAGCTTGCGGGACGGGCCTCTCCGTACGCAGATATTTTCAAGATCGCGAAGCTCCAGCGGCAGATCATCGGCAGAAATTACCCGACCGCTGGATTTAACAATGGCAAACTGGATGGCGTTCTGCAATTCGCGCACATTTCCCGGCCAGCGGTAATCCAGCATCAACGCCATGGCCTTGCTGGATATCTTAAGAAGTTTCTTGCCATAGCGTTCCCGGGCTTCCTGCAAAAAGTGTTCGCTCAGCAAAGGAACATCGATTTTGCGATCGCGCAGCGGCGGCAGTTCAACCGGTATCACATTCAGCCGATAATATAAATCTTCCCGAAACTTGCCGCGTTTAACCGCTTCTTTCAAGTTTTGGTTGGTGGCGCTGATGACCCGTACATCGACGGTTATGGTTTGTTCTCCACCCACTCTTTCAAATTTGCCTTCCTGCAAAAAACGTAAAAGCTTGGCCTGCATGTTATTTGAAAGCTCGGTCACCTCGTCCAGAAACGCGGTCCCGGCATCCGCCAGCTCAAAACGGCCTTTTTTATCCCGGATGGCACCGGTAAAGGCACCTTTTACGTGTCCGAAAAGCTCACTTTCAATCAGACCCTCCGGCAGGGCCCCGCAGTTGATCGGTACAAACGGTGCGCCGCCGCGACGGCTTTCACTGTGGATGGCCGCAGCCACCAGTTCCTTGCCCGTACCGGTTTCACCGGATACGTGAACCGGGTAATCATAATCGGCTACATCTTTGATCTGTTTAAAGAGATTTATCATTTTGCTGTCACGGCCGATGATGTTGCCAAAACTGGTCAGTTCCCCGGCGCGCTCTTTAAGACTAAAAATATCGGTAACATCCCTAAACGAGGTCAGCACACCGGTAAACTGGTCGTCACCGTCCCGCATGCTGGTAACCGTCATCTCGACGCGTCGCTGCTCCCCGCTTTTGGTGCTGATGTTCAGGGTGTATTCGGATTTCTCGGCCAGTTTGGGCGGATCTTCACAAAAGACACAGCGTTCCCCGCAAAAGGGACTACCGAAGGCCTCATGGCAGTCCCGGCCTAATACATCCGCGCGGCTGTAACCGGTAATGCGTTCGGCTTCAGTATTGAAAAAGAAGATGCGCCGGTCCATGTCATGGGCAATAATCCCTTCTTTGAGATTGTCCAGGACAATTTCCAGGTTGTCCCGGTGGCACATCAAATTTTCCAGTGAGAAACCCGACATCTCTCCGCAATTCCTTTATTCAATTTTTCCAATAAAAAAATAAAAGCTATCTGATTTTGGTGCTGATGTCAAACCCCCTGTAACGCCTCCCCCTTACAGCTCACAGGGAATATTTTGATTTAATTCAATGCCTTGCATGTCTATCCGAACATCGTAGGCCAGAACCTCGATTCCATTTTTAACCGCCCGCCGCAGCCCGCGGCTATACTCGGGATCAATGTGGTGGGCCGGCCGAAAGGCCTGGGCATCCATTCTCTGGATAAAATAAAACATCATACAGCGATGGCCATCTTCTGCGAGCTTTTCCAGCTCGTTTATATGTTTAAGGCCTCTTGAAGTAACGGCATCGGGAAATTGCGCAATGCCTCCGGTTACCAGAGTGCAATTTTTAATTTCTACATAACAGTGATCCCCTTTGCGGCCGGTCAGCATCAGGTCAATCCGGGAATGCGCACTGATTTTGACTTCCCGTGCAATAATGTCATATTCGGACAACTCTGGGATCCGTTTTTGGACAATCGATTTGTAGACCAACCGATTCGGGACCAGGGTATTGACACCCACCAGTGAAGCGGGCATGGCGATTAATTCCCAGGTGTATTTGTATTTGCGTTTGGGATTGTCATGCATGGACAGGTAAACCGGCCGGCCCGGTTCACAACACCCCTTCATACTGCCGGTATTGGGGCAATGCGCTGTAACAATTTCACCGGTTTCCAGCTTCACATCGGCAAGAAACCGTTTATAACGTTTTAATAGTTTACCCGGTATAAGCTCGGGCCAGGCCAGGCCCCCGCAAGCATTCGCAGATAAAGATAGGTTCATAAAAATTTTTCTTCGATCATATCGGCCAAGGGCACAACATCTTCAAATCCGAATTTAGGGACGCTTAATTGAAGATTCACATCGGTCACCACCGCAATCAGAAGCGCATCATCTTTTAACAGTGGCTCACGATGCCGCGCGGACCGCACGATTTCAATCTTGGGTTTGTTTCCTTTTTTGTAACCTTCGGTGATCACCAGATCGACATCATTAAAATAGCCCAACAGGCTATCCAGGTCGCCACTGTCATCATTTCTGACCATGGCAATTTTCCCGGGTGAATGAAAAATAACGATATCGGCACCTGCGGCCTTATGCCGGGAACTGTCTTTACCCGAGCGGTCAAGGTCCGGGTTATGGTGCGAATGCTTGATGGTGCCGACTGTGTATCCGCGTTTTTTCAATTCGGGAATCAGCTTTTCGATAAGTGTGGTTTTGCCGGACTGAGAACGGCCGACGATAGATACAACCGGTGCCATAAGTCTAACCTTTTAAACTGTAATTTTGTGCGTTCATTTATGATATAAATCAACTCTAGTCAAATTAGAAGCTGTCTCAAAAAGGTTGAGCCCGTTACCCGTTCACCCGTTGAGCGCTTGCTTGCCCATGCCGCAGAGAAAAACTAAGTTGCCACAAAAAGAATGTCAAGCCATTTAGCCCGCAACCCTCGCCGCGTTCTGATGGCAACCCGGAAAAACGTTTTGAGCCGAATCGAAATCAGATGCAAAAAAGTATTGATATCTTATTCTGAGGGTTTATCATAGATAAATCTTTGTGGTTTCAGGTGTCGGGTGTCAGGTGTCAGGCAAATAGCTCAAAGATGATAGCTTGAAGGCTGGGAGGCTTGAAGGTTCTGATGCTCGCGAGCTTCCAAGCCTTATAGCCTCATAGCTTTCCAGCCTATTCGTTTTTTTGAACCGCTGACACCTGAAACCTTATAATTCCTGACACCTGAACACTGACACCTGAAACCTTATTATGGAACCCATCCTCGAAGTCAAAAATCTGGTAAAAAAATATGATGCTGTGGTTGCGGTTGATGGGGTCAGCTTTGCCATCCGACAGGGTGTCTGTTTTGGTCTGCTGGGTCCTAACGGCGCCGGCAAGACCACAACAATTGAAGTCATTGAAGATGTAGTACCGCCGACAGCCGGCGAGATCCTTTACAAAGGAAAATCCCGCTCATCATCATTTAGAGAAGAAGTCGGAATTCAGTTTCAGAGCACGGCCCTGTTAAATCTTCTGACCGTTCGCGAAACCTTGCAAACTTTTCAAAGCCTTTTCACAAAGACCAACACGATTGAAGAACTCGTGGAGCTGTGCCGACTCGGTGAATTTCTCGATCAATACAACGACAAAATATCGGGCGGACAACGCCAGCGATTCCTGCTGGCCCTGGCCCTGATTAACCGGCCCGAACTACTCTTTTTAGATGAGCCTTCCACCGGGCTTGATCCCCAGGCCCGGCGGAATTTATGGGATCTAATCCAGGGAATCAAAGCCGAAGGTAAAACACTCATTTTGACCACCCATTACATGGAAGAGGCGCAGCATCTCTGTGATGAAGTGGCCATTATGGACTACGGCAAAATTATCGCTCAGGGATCACCCGATGCGCTTATTCGACAATACAGCCGCGGGATTACCTTGGTTCTCCCCCGGGAGCGTTATGCTCTTAAAACAAACAGCTTCCCGCTGCCGGTTCGTGAAGTAAAAGACACCATCGAAATTAAGACCGATGATGTCAATCAATGCTTGGAGCAATTGATCTCCCATGATGTCGATTTATCGGACATCACGGTGCGCTCACCCAATCTGGAATCCGTGTTTTTAAACCTCACCGGACGCAAGCTGCGAGAATAACCATGAGCTTTAAGCGACTGTGGGCCATCTTTAAGGCCAGAAATTATGAGTTCTTCCGCGACCATTCGGCATTCGGCTGGAATTTTTTATTTCCGTTTCTGCTGGTCGCCGGGTTCGGCATTATCTTTGGCGGCAAGTCCTATACCGAATATAAAATCGGTATATTTCCATCCGAAACAAAGCAGGTTTCGGTTGCGGAACTCAACATCCCGCAGCGCTTTAAAGATATGCAATATCTCAAATTTATCGGGTTTCCCAATGCAGTAGACGGATTGGAAAAGCTAAGGCATCACCGAATTGATTTTTTGTTAAAAACCGGCAATGGACCTCATCAATACTGGGTCAGCGATGCTTCGCCCAAAGGATACGTCGTCGAGCAAATGTTTAAAGCCAGCCTTGTTACGGTCGAAAGCAAACTCAATGCTGAAAAAAGAGAGATACAGGGAAGTGCGGTCCGTTATATCGACTGGCTGTTCCCGGGCATCCTGGCGATGAACATGATGTTCAGCGCCCTCTGGGGAGTGGGATACGTTGTCGTGCGCTATCGTAAAAACGGGGTGTTAAAGCGCCTGAAAGCGACGCCTTTAAATGCATTTGAATATTTAACGGCCCAGGCCATTTCGCGTATCTTTCTGCTCATGTTCACCCTGGTGATTGTCTGGACGGGTTGCGATCTTATTTTTTCATTCAGGGTGCAAGGCTCATATCTGGATTTGTTTATAATTTTCTTCCTCGGCAGCCTGAGTCTGACCTCCCTGGGATTGGTGCTGGCTTCCAGGGGAACCAGTGAAGAATTCACGACCGGAATTCTTAATTTTATCTCCTGGCCGATGATGTTTTTATCCGAGGTCTGGTTTTCGCTGGAAGGCGCACCTCAGTGGGTAAAAAGTTCGGCTAAAATTTTCCCGCTGACGCACATGCTGACCGCCGCCCGCAAGGTGATGCATGACGGGGCCGGATTGATCGAGGTGGGACCGGAGATCATTGTCCTAACGCTGATGACGCTCGGTTTTTTGACTTTAGGGGCTTCCCTGTTCTCGTGGAACAGATAAGGGACAGAAGTCAGAAGTCAGAAAACAGATGACAGAGAACAGAAATGAAACACCCGTCTTCGGCCATCTATCTTCTATTTGCTGTTTTCTTCCTCCTGGTTTTGGGGCCGAGGTTTGGCAGCGGCGGGATTGGTTTGGATTTGTTTTTTCCGGGGGATAAATTCCTCGATAAAATGAGTAGAATGAATAACGGAAATAATTTTTACGGCCAGGAAAACGGCACCCAGCACCGTCAGATAGATCATGCTGCCCTCAACCTTATTCAGCACGTCTTCCCGGATCACAACAATGTAGGCCAGCAAAAATATTTCCACAATCGCATTAAGCAGCCCGATTAAATAATAGCGCGTATAGAAATAGCCCCCTCCCGGAATAAGGATGGCAATAATATAGGCCACAATCTTATTTTTAAACTTCAGCTGACAGGATTCACAGACATACTTTCCGGACGATAGCGGATGGGTACATTGCGGACAGAGGTGGACGCGCTCGCCTAACTTGGCTTTGGTCCCCGACAGCGGCTTGCTCTTAAGCAGCGCCCTGATTTTTCTTCTTTCCGAAAGCCCGATGGCCCTAAATTTTTCCACCTTACCGAATTTTGCATACTGGACAACCAGTGTCCCTCCCTTCAGGGTAATGGAACGACAACCATCATAGTGTATTTGAGTGATGGCGTTTTTAAATTTGTAGTTTGGGGTCGTGGGCACATGAAAAATACGGTAATTGGTAAATACAAACACAGATCGTTTCAGATAAACAAATAAAAACCCGGTTGCAAATTGGGCCAGGGATGTTATCGGTGAATATCCGGTCGAAACCTGTAAAATTTTCTCGCCTTGTTTTAAAAAAGGCTTCAGAAATGTCAATTTGACAATTAATTTGCGCTGTCGATTTTCAATGCGCTTTTTATATATACTTTTGTGATTGGAAAACAGCGTTTCCCGATCAATCGGCAGTCCGAAAATCTGCGGCCCCATCATGCCGGTCGGCTCGAAAGCTTTTTCTGCCATTCGTGCTTTTGCTCCTTTCATTTTCCCGCCGCTCCCCGGTAGCGGGCCTCTTCAATTTCAAACCCTGAAAGAAAGCATCAACCCAACCAATTGTCAAGGTTTGGATAGAAAAATATCGCGCATTAGATGAAAAACCAGTTTTGGAAATTATACAATACCTGTGATGAGACCGGAATCGTAGGGGGTTTGAACTGGTAAGCCTTGAATGTCCTTTAGGCCGGCTTCCGCCAACATATCCACTAACTGCTGTTCGGAATAAGTTCCCAGCAGCATATTGAGGGAAAAAAGTGCGGGGTGAAGGGGGCCGTCCATTGAATTATTGAAGATAAAATCCCGGCAAGTTCGAGCAACTCACCGGGATTCCATTCTCGGTTCGCCATCGTTTCTATTTTTTATTGAGATTTCGTTCCTGGTGGTCCTTCCCCTTTTGCGATTCGTGCTTTTTTTTCTTCGTCCGGAAGTCGCTCCCAGGCAAGTTCCTCTTTGCTCATGGTCCAAAGCGGTTTGCCGTTGCTGGTTAAACGAACCTTAAATTCAAAAAAATCGCCCTTTTTGACCTTTGACATCATAAATACATCTTTTTCATCGATCTCTGCCCAAACGCCTTTTATTTTAACCCGATCGCCTTTTTTCACGCCGACATCCTCGGGTTTGGCAAACCAGGTCGGACAAAGGTGCACATCGATGAGATCTTCCCCATCCTTCACAATCATAATCGTGGCCGGCGACATACCCTCCATGGGCGGCTCTTCTTTGAACCCGATTACCCAGGCTCTGAAATACTCAAATTCTTTGGCGTCGTAGTGGCTGTTATAGGAGCTGCCTAGCTCCCAACCTTTCATATTTTTTTCTTCGGCAGCACACGCGGTGCCCACCATGAAACCAGCCACAAAGATAAGCATTACAAATCCCATAACACGTTGATAATGTTTTCCCATACGATCCTCCTTTCTAAAACCGGAGTCTAGGATTTTTATTATCAATATTATATCCATCCATATCGCATTTGCAACACCGAAAATCATCCGAGTGCGGTCGGCTGATCGCATACCCGATGCCCCGGTTGGCACCGGTCACCAAAGCCACGCGTTTATCATGATCGGGCATATTCTGCTCCTCCGTTGATCATTTAGTCTTTCAAATTTACAGACGCTTAACTTCTTTAATTTGTTTACAAATTTTTCAGAGGTTCAGGGTTCAAGGTTCAGAGGTTCACAGGTTAACTAACAAAAGACAGATTTCGGAGGTCAAGTGACAGATGAAAACCGGACCGTAGGGCAGCCCTCTGCGGCTGCCAAAAACCCAGAACCCTGAACCTTTAAACCCTGAACCCGGGAACTGAAACCTGACACCTAATTCTAGCAATGTGACTGATTAAAAGGCCACCGGCATCATTACGACGCAGAATAAAGCAGTTCCCCCTCCCCGTAAACCGCTACCGGATAACTGGCCAGATCAAAAGGATCTCCGTTCCAGCCAATAAAAGACGCCCATTTGCCTTTTTCGAGTGTGCCGAGACGGTCGTCAAGACCCAGGATTTTCGAGTTCCGGAGCGAAAGCAATTCAATCGCCTGTTGCTTGGATAGGCCGGCTCGCAAAAACCAGCGCGTTTGCAGCAATAGCTGGCGCGCAAGGGTTACCGGATGATCCGTCATGAGGCCATATTCCACCCCGGATTCCAACAGGTAACGCACATTGCGCCAGTCTTCATGCTTGAGTTCCACTTTATAGGCGAAAGAATCAATCGGACCGTAAACAACCGGAATTTTTCTCTTTTTTAATTCCCGGAAAATCTCCGGTTGGTAAACATCGCCGGCGTGATCGACGCTGACATTAATTTTAAATTCGTCGACCAACCGCAAAAGTGCGGCAATATCGTCGATTTTATGGACGTGGGCGCGCAGGCGAATTTTGCGGCCCAGTAAATCCCGCAGGACTTTATCTTCGGCCGAAAAGCGGATATCATCCTTTTTACCGCCCCGGGCGCGACGGTGTTTTTGTATTTTCTGCCGCACCTCATCCAGGCGACTGCGCAGCATGGCAAGCGCCCCCATACGGGTGGTGGGGCGCTTTCCCTTCCAGGCTTTTGTTTTCATAGGATTAAATCCAAACGCCCCCTTTAAACCGGCACGGGTAATTAAGGCCTCTGTGCTGGACCCGGCGTAATTGCGGATCACCGCTGAAAGGCCGCCAATGATATTCCCGCTGCCCGGCATTACACATGAATACAGCACACCCATTTGTACCGCATCCTGCAAGGCCTTGTCGTCCATTTGAATCGAATCCAATGCATCCGTCAATGCCAGAATGGAATCCTGCTGCTCATTGGCCTCGCCTTCAGTACTGGGCTCGCCGGCGCGTTCCATGCCGATATGGCTGTGAGGATCAATAAAGGCCGGCGTCAGCACGTTAAATTTGCCGATCTGGCGGCCTTTTTTTGATTTTGAGACGGCGACAATTTTTTTACCATTAAATAGAAGATAGGCGTTAGAGACGACCTTTTTTCCGGTATAGATCGTTTTTGCGAATGTGCAGTTCATAGCATCTCCTCATCGGGTTCATATCAACGAAACTAAAATTTCAGCATCCGTTTTTCATAAAAGATGACCGGCTTGTATCCGAATAAAGCGTTTAAATGATGCAAAAATGCGTGGCGGCCGTCGTTCGCCCACAATGAGGTAATGGTGGTATTTACTTCTTTGTAAAATTCCTCATATTCGTCAAGTGATAAAGCGGTGTCAGCGGTCGGCATGTCTGCAACGGTTTCGGTAATTAAATTCAGCCACATCTGACTGGCCCCCATAATGAAATAGGGCCAGCTCTTTTGGACTGAAGAAGGCCAGCTTGGATCACTGGTATCTTTGATTCGGGGTTTGGCGATCCTGTCCGGATTATCATACACTTCTTCAATGATCCTGCCGGCATACGCCATTTCTATTAACAACGCATTTGAGCGCAACATCGCAAGGACCTGATAGGCGGTTTCTGCTGAAGCATAGAAAATAAAGCTGAACTGATGGCCGGCGTCATCCCGGGCTGCCCGGCGGTGAAACCGCCAGAGACGAATACGATCTTTGTATTTTAAGAGAACCGGCGCCACGACTTTATGGGCCATAAGTAAATCCGTATGCCAGGACGGCTCCTCTTCCTGTGGCCATTGCATGCGAAAGCGGGCATACCACCAGCCATCAGATGAGGCGATTTCTGCCGGCGGCGGCTCTATGGTTTTCACGGTTTTACGCTCGATGGTCGTGGCACAGCCTGCCATCGCCAGCATTGAAAAAATAATTGCAACCGCCACCAACCGATAACTGGTTTTCCTTAACACAGCCGGCCTCCTTTTATTTTGTCAGTCGTTTTCTTGAGACGTTGCCCTGAATTGTATTTCCTCAGGGAGTCACCGACCACCCGCAGAGCGGGTGGCTAGGATTTTTCCGCCATAAGCGTGAAAATACAAAGGCACGGCAGTGCCTTAATCGGTGCAAGTAACACGGTGTAACCGGGTGCAAAGCACCCGGTTTGAAATCACCCAGTCAGTCGCGCCCGTTTGCGGTGAAAATCCTTTGCAAGTGCGCAATTATCATCCAGAAGTTCAGCGAGCCGGGCTTTGATGGCGCTATTGTCGCGGGCCTGATAAGTTTTCAGGTTTTCGACAAAATCGGGCAAGCGGTACAGAAAGTGCCCAACCGTCTCTGAGTTTGTCCGTCTTAAATTGATACCGTATTTTAAGCGTGCCAGTAGAAAAGCATTGATTTCCTGTTCAAACTGGCCGCGCATGGGCAGCGCCAGGTAAGGTTTGCGCAGGTAAAAAGATTCGGTCATCAGGGTAAAGCCGGCCGTGGCCATAACGGCTTTGCAGGATGCCAGATCGTTGAGAAAACCCTGTTTGCTGAAAGCCTTGAAAGTCATGTGCCCGTCAGAACAGTCTCGATCGGCCCCATAAATAATAAAAGATTCGCGGTTAAAAGATTTTAATCTTTTAAGAAAAGTTTCGAACCCGCTGGTTAGATAGACCAGGATATGTTCGCCGAAAAATGGCTGAAGCGATAATACTTCTTGGCGCAGAATCGGCGGAAAGAAAAATGTTCGCTCATTTTTTGGCTCGCCATAATAAAAAGTCGTTACCAATGAAACATCGGGTCGCGGCACCATGGCTCTGATGATTGCGGTCGTCATCCTGCGTTCTGTTTGAAGATGGGCCGGACAAGGATAGGACATATAACGCAGCCGGTGCTGGTTATCGATGGTAATCAACGGCAGGTCATAGTGATTGGCGAGGTAAGCGGTCATGGGCTCAAAATCGGTAATGACGCAGTCGGGTTGAAACTTCTTAAAAACATCCTTGCGCAGCATCTGAAGTTTTTTATGGCCTTTGGGCAAACGCTGCAAATTATCGGTAAAAGTTTTAACCCGCGAGACACGGTTATCGAGGCTGGCAATATGAAGCCCTTCGGTCTCAAACACATCAAAATCGTCTTTAAGGTTAGCGTAACCGCGATCGTAGCTGACCACTATTAATTGGTGGCCCAGATCCTCGAGATGGGTAAGCATCTCCCGGGACCTGGAAGAGTGGCCCGAACCCTCACCGGATAAGCCGTAAACGATTTTTGCCAATTTCTGCTCCGCAGAATTATTTAAACCTATCTCAAAATTAGCAGTTCATCTTGGAAGACAGAGAAAAAAAGTTCCCAAGGTGCTCTAACGTTAGAAGTGCCTAAAGTTATGGCGTCGCTCGCGCTCCATCTTTTAATAAAATTGGTCGTTCGACCCAGTCGATAGACCCTGAGGCTCTCGAAGGGAGGCTCTCGACGGGCAGAATTCCTTAACTTTAGTCACTTTAGTTCACTTGTCACTTTAGCGCACTTGCTGTTATCAGCACTTTTTATAGGTTTAAAACTTTACCATTGGGTGTTAATCCGCCGGCGGATTGAGATAGGTTCTAGTCTCTTTTGGTCTTAAGCAGTGCCTGCCATGTTGGCCGCTCAAGGAATGAGTCGGCAACATTGCGTTCCATTTCTTCAAACATCGCCAGCGGTACCGCAAAGGTCATCAGGTGGTCTTGAAGCAGTTTGCGTATGGAGACGCGGGCCGAAAGATCAGTTAGCCCCACAACGGCTCTTTGCTTTTCAGCTTTGGCCTCCTCGTATGGATAGAGGCCGATGGTCTGGCATCCGGCGGCATAAGGGATAATGACGTTATGATTGTCCTGTCGATCGTAATTGGCCAATACCACCAGAGCCGATAATTGATCGGGATCTGCAAAGAAGACGATTACCCGGGGTGTTTCCTGTTGCGGATCAATGTCGGCAAGCGGCTTAAAAATTACATATTCAGCCGGGATGTCGGTTATCGGTAAGTTTTCAATAAACTGATGAACCTGCTCCGGGGTCTTGATGTAGCGTTCACCGCAAACAAAATTGTCATAAGACTCTTTTCGTAAAAAGGGTTTTACCTTCTCGGCCGCCTGGCGCCCCTGCTCCCACTGTTCGTTGCCGCAAGAAAGAAAATGGCAAAAGCAATCTTTCCCTCCGGGGAAATTAACATACTGATCACCAAAGCCCATACCGACGCCGCCGCCAAAGCAACCGAAGGTTTTGCGATCACAGGCAGCCGCTTTGCCCTTGGCTGCACTGGCGGCCAGCCACATGATGCAGCCCCATTTTCCCTGCTTAAACTGCATGGCTTCCGCTGGTTTTTCATCAGACCAGATCAATGCGACCGGTTGATAGTTAAGAGAAATGGCGTTCGCAATTTTACTCTCCATCTCAAACCTCCTTTTAAGTTCGCCTGGAGCGTTCTAATTGGATGGTAACAAGATTAACAGGGTCCGGGCATTGCAATTGAATCGTGTCTCCTTCCCACCACGGCAGACTGCCGCCGAATTGAAACGTTTGCAGACTGGGGAAAATATCATTGTAAAACCAGCCGCATAAACCTGCCGGATTGTGGCAGCTGATCTCAATGCTTTCGCCCTCCTGATGACCGGCACTGCATTCACCTTTTACACCTAATATAGTGGCTTTTACTTCATAGCCGATTTTGGGGTCCTGTGCCATTTTCATTCCTCCTCTACATGTAATTATCTTTCATCACCGCTTCCAGGGGCCTTAATTTTATGGATCCCGGTGTATCGGATTCGATATAAAGAACATATTCATCAAAAATGCCGCCCAGCAAAATGTCGATCCTGCGGGTTCGTTCGATAAAGATCCCATTTTTATCATAGACGATATCACCTTTATCGTCTATGACAATGGAAATGGCAAATAAATCCTGTTTACCCACTTTTATAGAAAACCGGTCGCCCACTTTGAAGCTGCTGTCATTTAGTTCATTTTTATGAATAAATATTCCTTTGCGATCGGGATCGTAATTCGCAACAGGCAAAGCGCCAAGGTCCTTTATTGATACCATATCAATCCTTCCTTTCGCACAACCGCGTTTTACCAGCCCATATCATGAACCGCCTGCATATTCCATGGCAAAATCTCCGATTATGAGTCCAACTAAATTTGACAGGTCAGCGGTCATCATTTACAATTTTAAATATGACCATCCACAAAATTAGGACATTCTGGATTGCCGGCAGTATTTTTACCTTGACTTTTGCAGTCCTTTTCATCATTCGCCTGGGAATATTGGAAAGAATATTATCCCACCCTCAAACCCTATCCATTGAATCCATCAATGCGGTCTCTGAGCGCGACACCTGGATGAATATTTTCCAAAACGAACGCAAAATCGGCTTTTCCCACACCCGATTTTATACGGATACAACCGGATATGGCCTGACCGAAACGGTTTATATGCGCATAAACACAATGGGTATGATTCAGGATATCAACCTGAATACCAAAAGCCGCCTTAATGCCGATTTTACCCTTCAGGAGCTTGATTTTGAAATCAGTTCGGGTCGATTTCACTTTGGTGTCCGGGGCAAGGTTGTCGGAAATACACTGCATGTGACAACCGCAAGTGCCGGTTCCAGCCGCAGTCTGGATATTCCGATCAAAGATAAACCCTACCTGTTCAACGGAATTATGGATGCGATTGCGGCCACTGATCTGAAGCCCGGTGACAAATATGTTTTCAATATATTCGATCCGGGTTCAATGGGCCAGGCCGCTGTAATTGTGGAAGTTATCGGCGAGGAACTCGTTGATATCAGGGGATTCAACCAGCTGGCCACAAAAGTCTCCCTGAATTTTAAGGGTGCATCTCAGCTGGCCTGGATTGGAAAAAAAGGTGACATCTTAAAGGAAAAGGGGATTTTGGGGATCAGTTTGATAAAAACGGACCGCAAGGATGCCCTTGACGGGCTGGCCATTGAATCGAGCCAGGATCTTACAAAGATTGCCTCGGTGGCCTCCAACATCACGCTTGAAAACGTCAAAGCACTTGACGTGCTGAAGATTAAAATCCAGGGAATATCATCCAAAAATGTTCGGCTCCAGGGCGGCAGACAAACATTTAAGGGACAGGTTCTGACCGTTCAAAAAGAAAAGCTGTCAAATCTGGCCGTTGAACTTAAGCCTGAAAATCTGGCGGCATTGGAAAAAATATTTTTAAAGCCCGGTCCCTTTATCCAGTCCGACCATCAAAAAATCCGGGCTCTGGCGCAGGAAATTCTAAAAGATGACCCCGATGCCACCCCCTTAACACGGGCCGAAAAACTGCTGAATTGGGTGCACACCCATATTGAAAAGCGGCCGGTTCTTTCACTGCCCGACGCACTTTCCACCCTTGAACATCGTGTGGGTGATTGCAATGAACACGCCGTCTTGCTGGCGGCCCTGGGCCGCGCAGCCGGAATTCCCACCCGGATTGAGGCCGGCCTGGTGTATTTAAAGGGCCGATTTTACTATCATGCCTGGAATCTGATGTATCTCGGGCAGTGGATCACCGCCGACTCCCTTTTCGGTCAGCTGCCGGCCGACGTCAGCCACCTGCGTTTTACAACCGGCTCTCCTAAACAGCAGCTGGACTTAATGGGTGTCATTGGAAAGGTACAGTTAACGATTATAGAATAGTCCGTGATCTATGGTCCGTTGTCCGTTGAAAAAACGAAACGGGCAACTTTGCAAACATAATAATTTCAAATAAATAACAACGGACAACGGACGACCAACAACAGACCATTTCTTACTTTTACAACTTAGACAAAATCACCCGGAATTGTGCTATACTATATAAAAAACTTTAAAATTTTAAATTATGATCGAACTAAAAGACCTGACAAAAAAATACGGTGAATTCCGGGCAGTGAATAATCTTAACCTTTGCGTTAATAAAGGAGAGATTTTTGGATTTATCGGCCCTAACGGCGCCGGCAAGACCACGACAATTAAGATGATGGGTGGAATTCTGCAACCGACGAACGGTACGGTGACCATTGCCGGCATCAGCATGCAGGCAGAACCGGAAAAGGCCAAAGGTAAAATCGGCTTTATTCCAGATCGCCCGTACCTGTATGAAAAACTCACCGGTATGGAATTTTTGAGATTCACCGCTGATTTATACGGTGTCTCCAAAGAAAAATTTGAGGCCACCGCTTTTAAAATCCTTAAAAATTTTTCGCTGACCGACTGGGCCGATGAACTGGTCGAGTCCTATTCCCATGGCATGAAGCAGCGGCTTATTATGTCGGCCGCCCTGGTGCACGATCCGGAAGTTATCATCGTAGACGAACCCATGGTGGGGCTCGATCCGGCAGCGATTATCATGGTTAAAGATCTTTTTGGGACGCTCGCCGGACAAGGTGTCACCATTTTTATGTCAACGCATACCCTTAAAGTTGCCGAAGATACCTGCGACCGCATCGGGGTGATTCATAAAGGAAGCTTAATTGCCATGGGAACGACCACGGAGCTGCAGCGCGAGGCCAATGTCACCGAAGCCGACCTCGAACAGGTGTTCCTGAACTTAACTTCAGAGACGCCATACCTGCAAAATTAGCAGTTTAGCAACCAGAAACCAGCGGCAAACAGCCAATAGCCGGCAGCGCGTAAAATGAACGAAGTTCTGACCTTATTAAAACCCCGAATTTGGCCGCTTAGAAAGCGCGGCCTGCGCAGGGCCAACGGTAACAGCCGTGTGCGTTTGCTTTTGCTCGGTGCCATCGGTTTGCTTTTCTGGGGCGGCATATTTGCGGTTTCCTGGCGGGTTCTCATTTATTTTAAAGGCATTGAAGATATCGGCGACATTCTGGGTTATAAACTCCTATCCATGATGCTGGTCGTGTCTTTTGCCCTGCTTCTTTTCAGCAGCATCCTGACATCCCTTTCCAAGCTCTATCTCTCCCGCGATCTTTTACTGGTTCACTCCTTGCCGGTTTCCAGCTACAAGGTTTTTATCACGCGCTGGATTGACAGCACCATCGATAGCGCCTGGATGGTCATCATCTACACCCTGCCGGTCTTCGTGGCTTACGGCATCGTTTACCAAACCGGTGTCTTTTACTATTTCAATGCGATGATATCGATAATGTGCCTGGCAGTTATCGCTTCGGCGATCAGCACTCTGATGGTTATGGCCGCCGTCATATTTATACCGGCCAGCCGGATGAAGAGCGTATTTATTTTCGCGGGGATCCTTTTTTTTGTGGTGATCTATCTGGCGATTCGCCTTTCACAGCCGGAATTGCTGGTTGATCCGGAAGTGTTTGACACCGTTATGGTCTATATTACTTCCCTGCAGACCCCGTCATCACCATTTCTGCCAAGTAGCTGGGCCTATGACAGCATTCGGTCCGCTCTTTCCGGCTCGATCAGCAGCAGTTTGTTTTTCACCGCGCTGTCCTTGAGTTTTGCCGGGATGATCGTAATTGCCATGATTTTTCTTGCAGATGCCATTTACTTTAAAGGATTTTCAAAAACCCAGAATGCGCCAGCCCGTCTGTTTAAAAACAATGTCGCCAGTGACAAAATTTTTAATTTTCTGCCCGGCCCCGTAAAATCCTTTACGGTCAAAGAGATCAAAACGTTCCTCCGCGACCAGACCCAGTGGACCCAAATTTTTCTAATTGCCGCCCTGGTTGTAATTTACGTTTATAATTTCAAGGTACTGCCCCTTGAAAAATCGCCGATCAAAACCGTGTATCTTCAGAACCTATTCTCATTTTTGAATATGGGCCTGGCGTTGTTTGTTCTGACAGCGGTGACAGCCCGGTTTGCCTATCCGGCGGTCAGCCAGGAAAAAGATGCCTTCTGGCTGGTCAAAACCTCCCCGCTATCCATACGAACTTTTTTGTGGATTAAATTTTTTATCTATTACTTACCGCTGCTGATCTTAACCGAGGTTCTGATCGTTGCAACCAACATCCTGCTTCAGGTCACCCCGTTTATGATGACCCTTTCAATTCTCACGGTTTTTTTTATTGTCCCCGGTATCGTCGCCATGGGCGTCGGCCTGGGGGCCGCCTACCCGGATTTCAAGGCGGAAAACCCGACTCAGACGATAACCAGTTTCGGAGGACTGGTCTTTATGATCGCCTGCGCCGGATACATCGGCCTGGTGGTCATCCTTGAAGCCGGTCCGGTTTATAATCTTTTTATGGCCGACATCCGCAACAACATAATCACCCTTTCAGGCTGGATATGGATTGTCGGCTCATTTAGCCTGGTGTTGATTCTAAGCCTGCTGGCGATTTCCCTGCCGATGCGCTTTGGTGAAAAGCGCCTATCCCAATTGTTAACCTGAGCCCTTCCAACTCCTTTAAATCCCCTTATTCAATTTTCATCTTGACACGTAGAATATATACATTTATATTTACATTAACATTTACATTATCACTTGGCAAGGTTTCAGGTGTCAGTGTTCAGGTGTCAGCCAGCTGGCAAACGTTGCATTTGTTTAATTGGTTTAATTCGTTCCATTGGTTCGGTTTAAGCCAACCAATTCAACCCATAAGACCAATAAAACCAATCGAACACGTCCTTTAACCCTGAACGCTTGAATTGTTGAACTTTGAACCTTAGAACCCGAAACCTTGTATCGGAGGTCCTATGCAACCCCAGCTGACACCGAAACAGCAGCGTTTTCTGGATTATCTCCAGCGGGAAATCGCCAAAAGCGGCCTGTGTCCCAGCCTGCGCCAGGCTGCAGCAGATCTGGGAGTCAGCCATGCCGCCATCGCCCGGATCCTTCGTGTGCTTCAAGAAAAGGGCTATCTGAAACGCGAGGGGCGCTACAGCCGCAAAGTTTATCTGTTAAATCGTGCCCGCGAAGCGGCGGCTTTGCAGCGCTGGCGCGAAATCCCGATTATCGGCCGGGTTGCCGCCGGCCTGCCCATGTACGCCCAGGCGGAGTGGGACGGCAGTATCGTGCTGGATGCCGCCGTTTACCGCAGCCAAAACATTTTCGCCCTGCGCGTCAAAGGCGATTCAATGAAGGATGCCGGCATCCTCAGCGGCGATCTGGCAATCTGCGAACCGCGCCAGTACGCCCAAAACGGCGAGATCGTCGTGGTGCTTATCGACAGCGAAGAAGCAACCATTAAACGCTTTTTTTTACATGAAGACCACATCGAACTGCGTCCGGAAAATACCGCCTACGCCCCCATGCGCTACGGCTTCGGCGAAGTCCTGGTTCAGGGCAAGGTCATCGGCATCCACCGCGGACCGGAAGGAATAAAATGAGTGCGCTGCGCGTTTGGGGACCGGCCCTGCGGGCCTTTAGGAGCGCTGCGCTTGAAGAGCAGCCCTGCGGGCTTTGAGGAGCGGCCTCGCGGCCTTGAGGTCGCAAGCAATAAGTATTCTTTCGCCTCAAGCGAAGCGCTCCTCTAGTTCCGCCATCGGCGGAACGATCCTCAGCAGGGTGTCAGGGCATTGCGCAAGCGTTAACAACACCCCTTGACGCAGAAAACAAAAATGCAAACCGAACAAAGAAAAACTCCCTGCCGCCTCTGGATCGGCACTAGCGGCTATTCGTATACGGAGTGGGCAAACGCCGGGTTTTACCCGCCGGGCACCCGCTCCGGCCAGATGCTGCCGCTTTACGCCCGGACTTTTCCGATCACCGAGCTGAACTTCACCTGGTACCAGATGCCAAAAGCGGCTGCCATCGAACGCATGCGCCAGCACGCGCCGCCCGGGTTTCGTTTTGCCGCCAAACTGACCCGCACCTTAACCCATGAGGTGAACCCCGACCAGTGGCGGGGACAGGTCTCTCAATACCGCGACGGCATGGCGCCGCTCACCCAGACCCGGCAACTCACGGCGGTTTTGCTTCAGTTTCCGCCGAGCTTTTCCCGGGCACCGAAAAACCGCCGCTACCTGGCCGCCCTTCTGGACGAACTGGACGGATTGCCCCTGGCGGTGGAATTTCGGCATGCCTCCTGGGCCACAGACAGCGTTTTTGCCGAACTGGAACGCCGCCGCACCACCCTGGTCGCCGTGGACGAACCCAATCTGCCGGGCCTGTTCCCGCAGCTGGATGTCGTCACCAATCCGGATCTTTTCTATATTCGGTTTCACGGCCGCAACGTCAAAGGCTGGCGCTCAGGCAATATGCAACTACAGTTTGACTACGACTACAGTGATGATGAGTTGCGGGAATGGGCCGATAAAATCATCACCCCGATGACCCGGCACGCCGGCAACGGCGTCATTTTTTTCAACAACCACGTCCGCGCCCAGGCACCCAAAAATGCCCGGCGCCTGATCAGTCAGTTGATTGAGAAAGGTCTTTTGTGAGTGCCTAAAATGACTAAAGTGAGCTAAAGTGCCTAAAGTTATGGTGTCGCTTCGCTCCATCTTTTTAAATTAAATGACAGAATTCCTTAACTTTAGGCACTTTAGTCACTTCCTACTTTAGGCACTTTTTCAAGCAAACTGGATAGTTTTAGAAACCTCGATCCATACACTGATGATTTTGTCACTTGAAAGCAACCGATGAACCGTTCGATTATCCATTTAAATGTGGCCGATTTTGCCGTGGCGGTGGAACGGGCGGTGGATCACCGGCTCAACGAACGTCCGGTGATCATCGCACCCGAAGGCGCCGCCCGGGCCGCTGTTTACGATATGAGCAACGAGGCTTACATGGCCGGTATCCGTAAGGGCATGGCCCTGCGCCGGGCCGTGCGTCTCTGCCGGGATGTTCAAATCCTGCCGCCCCATCCGGACCGCTATGAGCTGGCCATGCGCGCTGTGCTCAAGCGCGCCCTGCCGTATTCGCCCCTGATCGAAACCGGCGAAGACGACGGCCACCTGTTCATGGATGCCACCGGCACCTCCCGCCTTTTCGGCCCGCCCGGGGATGTGGCCTGGCGGTTGCGCAGGCAGATTAAAACCGATCTGGGCCTGGACCCGATCTGGTCGGTGGCCCCCAACAAGCTGGTTGCCAAAGTGGCCACGCGCCTGGTGAAGCCAGACGGGGAGTATATCGTCGTCGCCGGCGAAGAGGAAGCGCTGCTGGCTCCGTTGCCGGTCAGTCTGGTTCCGGGCATCGAGCACCCCGATCAGCTGCGCTTGCGGGAATTTAACCTGACCCATGCTTTCCAGGTCGCGGCGCTGAGTCTGGAGCAGCTGGAGATCCCTTTTGCAACCCGTTCCCTGATGCTTTACGAGGCGGTACGCGGCATCGATCCGTCTCCGGTTTTGCCGCTCGGGCAAAAACCGCCCAGGGTAATTGCGGACCACGAATTCGGCAATGATACCAACAACGCGCACACCCTGGAAGCGGCTCTCTACGGCCTGGTGGAGCAGGTCGGCAGCCGGCTGCGCCGGCGCCGGCGCGCCGCACGCCGCATCGCCATCATCCTCGACTATTCCGACGGCATGCGCCGCGCCCGCCAGGTGGCCGCCCGGCCCGCTACAGCCAATGACCTCACCCTGTTTGAGCTGGCCCGGCGCACCCTCCAATTGGCCTGGGTCCGACGGGTACGCATCCGGCATATGCGCCTGGTCTGTGACCGGCTGATCTTTCCGCCGGCTCAGCTGGAACTGTTTGCCGCCGACCAAAAAGCCAATCAAAAGCGCTGCGGCCTGATCACAGCCATCGACGCCATCCGCCACCGTTTTGGTAATGAGTCAATCCGCATGGGTCGCATCTTGGCCGCTTAGCACTAAATTTGGAGTTCTATATAATTTAAATCAGAAAAATCCGAAACACGAAGCACGAAACAAATACGAATGACCAAAATTCAAAATTCGAAACTTGGCATTTCGATATAATGAGACCAGGAAGCTAAAAATCTTTCCTGGTGTGCTGATCGCCGAATAGGACATTTGTTTTGAACATTTAATATTCGAATTTCGAATTTGTTTCGATTTTCGATATTCGGATTTCGAACTTACAACGAACAATGATCCCTTTAACGGTCCGATCCAACTATTCTTTCATGTGGGGCACGGCTCCGGCCAAACAGGTCTGCCGGGCCGCCCGGCGCCTGGGCTATACCCATCTGGCGCTGACCGACACCGACAACCTGTGCGGCCTGTGGCCCTTCTTAACCGGCTGCCGGCGCGAAGGGCTGACGCCCATCGTAGGGGCTGAGGTCAGCGACCCGCGGCACAAACAGCGTGCCGTCTGCCTGGTGGAAAATGATACCGGCTACCGCAACCTCTGCCGTCTGCTCACCCGCCGCCACATGGATGACGATTTTGATTTGGCAACCGCCGTAATTTCACATGCAAACGGATTGGTGGTTCTCACCCGGAGCGCCGGTCTGCTGGGTGCCTGGCATGCGGCCGGTGTTTCGGTTGCCGCAGCCATGCCGCGCCGTCCCCTGCCCGCCACTCACCGGTTGCGCCGCACGGCCGCCCGCCTGGGGCTGCCGCTGGTGGCCACACCGGGCAGTTTCTTTTTACACCCCGATGATCTAGCGGCC
Organism: Desulfobacterales bacterium; assembly: GCA_030145015.1. Next base: position 8,408 of record JAQYWI010000003.1, on the reverse strand, counting down.
CACCGCATGTTGCGGGCCATCGCGCGCAACACTTCCCTGTCGCGCCTGGCAGCCGCTGAGGTCGCTCCGGCAGATGCCTGGCTGGCGGGCCCTCAAGAATATGAGCGCCGCTTTGCGATCTGCCCGCAGGCGGTCAGCGCCACCTACGAAATTGCCGACCGCCTGTCATTTACCGGACCCCGGTTCGGCGTTGTTATGCCGCCGCTGATAGGCCCAAACGGCAGCAATCCGGCGAAACGCCTGCGGCAGGAAGCCTATGAAGGTGCCCGGCGCCGTTACGGCGCTGAACTTTCCGAAGCCGCGGTGGACCGCCTGGAACACGAGTTGCGCAGCATCAGGGACATGGGGTTTGCCGCTTATTTTTTAATCGTACGCGATATTATCCGGCGCAGCCCGCGCACCTGCGGCCGCGGCTCGGGAGCCGCTTCGCTGGTGGCTTACTGCCTGGGCATCACCAATGTCTGCCCGCTGAAACACAACCTGTACTTCGAACGCTTTTTAAATCCGGGCCGCCAGGATCCGCCGGATATCGACGTGGATTTCGCCTGGGACGAACGCGATGACGTGCTGGATTCGGTCCTGGCTCAGTATCCGGGCCATGCCGCCATGGTGTCCAGCCACGTGCTGTTTCAACCGCGCATGGCGGTGCGCGAAGTCGCCAAGGTCTTCGGGCTGACCGATGCCGAGATCGGGCAGGTGGCCAAACGGCTGCCGCATTTCTGGCGCGTGAAAGAATCCGACCCCGAATTTTTAACCGAACTGAAACGAAGGCCCGAATCCAAAGCCCTGGCGTTCCCCCCGCCCTGGCCCGACATTTTGCAGTTGGCCCAGCGCATCATCGGCACCCCGCGTTACATGTCCGTGCATCCCGGCGGCGTGGTCATCACGCCGCGGCCCATTGAAGAATACGTGCCCGTTGAGCGGGCCCCCAAGGGCGTGCCGATCATCCAGTGGGAGAAGGATGCCGCCGAAGATGCCGGGCTGGTCAAAATCGATTTGCTGGGCAACCGCAGCCTGGGGGTCATCCGCGATGCCCTGGCCAACCTGCACGACAACGGCATCCCCTTTGACGAGCTGCGCTGGGAGCCCGAAGACGATTTTGCCACCCAGGAGGCCCTGGCCCAGGGCCGCACCATGGGCTGCTTCTACATCGAAAGCCCGGCCATGCGGCTGCTGCAGCAAAAGGCCAAGGTGGGCGATTTCGAGCATCTGGTCATCCACAGCAGCATCATCCGGCCGGCCGCCAACGAATTTATCCAGGAATACATCCGCCGCCTGCACGGCGGCCCCTGGGACCCGATTCATCCTTTTTTAGCCGAAGTGCTGGATGAAACCTTCGGCATCATGGTCTATCAGGAAGACGTCTCCCGCGCGGCCGTGGTCATCGCCGGCTTTTCCCATGCCGAAGCCGATACCCTGCGTAAAGTTCTGACCAAAAAAGACCGCGAATACCAGCTGCGGGACTTTCAGCAGCGGTTTTGCACCGGCGCCCGCAAGCGCGGCGTGCCTGACGGCAAGGTTGCCGAAATCTGGGACATGATGATGAGCTTTAACGGCTATTCCTTCTGCAAACCCCACAGCGCCTCTTATGCCCGGGTATCCTTTCAGGCTGCTTATCTCAAGGTCCATTACCCGGCCGAATTTATCGCCGCGGTGATCAGCAACCAGGGGGGTTTTTACGGCACCTTTGCCTATGTCTCCGAAGCCCGCCGCCTGGGCCTGACGCTGCTGCCGCCCGACATCAATTTAAGTGCCATTCGCTGGATTGGTCAGGGCAAAACCGTCCGCGTCGGGCTGCTGTCCGTCAAAGGGCTGGGAACCGACACCCGGGAGCGCATCGTGGCCGGGCGTCGACGGCAGCCCTACCGCAGTTTGCGGGATTTTATGGAACGTGTGCGTCCTGATGAAGACGAGGCCCGCGCCTTGATCAGCTGCGGCGCCCTGGACGCCCTCAACCCCGACGGCAAGCGCGCATCCCTGCTGTGGGAGCTGGCCTGCTGGTTGAAATCAAAACGGCCCAAGGCCGCCACGCAATCCCTCTTTAAGCGTGCCGACACGGCCGGCAATTGCCAACCGCCGCCGCTGCCTGCCGAAGATGCGCATGCGCGGCTGCGGCGCGAATTTTCCGTGCTGGGTTTTCTGTGCGACCGCCACCCCATGGAGCTGTTTGCCGATAAGCTGCAAAAACGCCGCACCATCAAAGCCGTCGATCTGCCGCGCTTTGTCGGCCGGAAAGTGTGCCTGGCCGGCTGGCTGATCACCGGTAAAGTGGTTTCCACCAAAACAGGCGACCCCATGGAGTTTTTAACTTTCGAAGATGAAACCGGGATTGTGGAAACCACCTTTTTCCCGCAAGCCTACCGCCGGTTTTGCCACATCATCGACCGCCAGCGGCCCTATCTGCTGACCGGCAACGTCGAAGAAGACTGGGGTGCGCTGACCCTGACGGTGGAAAAAGCGGAACGAATGCAAAGTTGAAATTTTAACCGGAGGCGCCCAGCGATACGACTTCAGGCAAGGGCTTGATGAACTCCTGGCGCAAACTGTAGGTGTAAGCTCCTTGATTGGGAATCAGAAGCAGATCACCGGGCTCAATATCCTTGCCGAAATAGCTATAGCCCCAGACATCGTGCGGGGTGCAAAGCGAACCGAGGATAAAGCACTTGTGCTCCGACTTCGATGGGCGGCTGAGATTGATGACCGGAAAATAATCGGTTTCGAATCTCTCCCAGCCGATGATGTTGGTGCCGCCGTCTGTAATGACCAGATCCTCTGATTTCTTGTCGACGACGGTCAGAAGAATGTGCATGGCATCGTTGCATAACCAGCGGCCCGGCTCGGCGTAAAAACGACAATCGACATAGGGTGCCACATGTCTCAGGATGGCCGTGCCGATTTTCGCGGCAAAGGTGGTGATCGGCGACGCAGGCAGCTTGTAATGCTCTGTTGAAGGGGAGCTGGGGTTGAGCAACGCCTGGTGCAGGCGTCCTTTGGAAGTGCCCGCCCATTGCAGCCATTCACCCTGGGGGGGCCAGTAGCCGCCGCCGATGTCAATAAACTTGAGCAATTGCCGCCGGTTTTGGGCGAGATTCTGCAGCGATTCTCCCAGACGCGCAATAAAATTTACCTGCTGGCCCGGATCCAGATTCCAGCTGGTGTGAAATTGAAGCCCCCCCAGCAATACATGCGAACAGCCCGCAGCCTTTTGCATGAAGCTATCCAGTCTGGAAAGCGGGATACCGAATTTGCGCCAGAGCCCCCGGTCATCGCTAGTCAACCGCACACCGGCTTTTATCCGGGTTTGCAATTCAGCTGCGGCATTTTCGAGACGATCGAGCTCGCCAAAACTATCCATCAGGACGGTGACTTTGTTGGAATGCCTGACAGCCAGCTGCAGCTCTTTTTCGGTTTTGCCCGGTCCGCTGAAAATAATATTGGAACAGTTGCAGCGTAAAGCCAATTCAAGCTCCAGCCCGCTGGAAACATCCAATCCCAGCCCGGATCTCACCAGGCTGTCGACCAGTACCGGGTGGTTGTTGCTTTTAACCGCAAAAAAAATACGGATCTCGCCCAACGTTTCTTTAAAAGCAGCTGCAAACTGCGCGGCGCGCTCCAGCAAAGCCTTCTCGTCAAAAACATACAGGGGTGAGCCATGCCGCTTGACCGTTTCGACAAAGGTGTCGGCGCGTTTTAAAAAGGATCCGACGAGTGCGGCCACTTCATCGTAATCTAAGACAGAATTGGGCTGCTGCAGAACTTCGGCAGCTTTTTTTAAAAGGCTTTCGAGGCTATTCATTGTTCGGCTTCGATTTCAAGGATGAGCTTTGATTCAAGCTCATTGGATTCAGTTTCAATAGACTGAGGCGTTGTCGGCTTAAAAATAACATGCCCCAGAAGGCGTGACTCGTAATCATCCGGCGGCAGCACCACCCGCTGCCCCGGCCGGCGCTTTAGACGAATCTCCTTTACGCGCGAATCCCGTCGCAAAGCGCGATCGTCGATCTTTTTGATAATGCCGCTTTTTTGGGCAATTAAGCGCAAGCCGACCAGCTGGACCCAGCTCGATGCCGCCGGTATGGCAATCGGCGTTCCATCGGCAAAATCAAGCGCCAATCCCAGCATATCCAGCCCGCAGCTTTGAAAGATGGTCTGCGGAATGCAGTCGCCGCCGGGTCGTGGCGTCATCTCGAGCAGATAAGCGCTGTCCTCCTGCAAAATGAAATCCACCATGCAAAGGGCTCGATTCAGGCCCAACGCGCGGGCGGCATTTCGAAGCTGAAGTCGGAATTTTGCAGTATCGAGCAATTCAGGCAGCCGACTCGGCAAAACATAGGCCCGGGTGGTTCCGGCCGCTTGATCGTGCGCCAGAATCTTTTTGGCCAGCCGGATGATCTCCACCTGTTCTGCGTCGAGCAAAAAATCACAGCTGTATTCCCGGCCGTCGATGAATGTTTCGATGACAAAATCCTGTAGCGGGTCCATTATCACTGCCCCGCCTGCTTCCGGGCGGTACATGCGGCTGTTCGCATGCGCTGCAAGCTGCAAGCCGATCGTGTCGATGGCATGGGAACAGTCACGGCGATTATGACATTTGAACAACAGTTCGCTGCCGGAACCCGTCAACGGTTTGATGATAACCGGTTTTGCAAATCGATCCATGAACTTTAGGGCATCCGACAGGTTTCGAACAACGCCTGTCGGGGGACAGGGCACCCCCGCTTTTTGCCAGATTTGCTTGGATAGAAACTTGTTGCGGCTGGCGGCCACCGCTGCGGCGGCAGGAAACGGCAGGGCGAATTGCGCAGCCAGGCCGGCGGCGAGCCCCAGTGATTCACAATCATAACATGCGACACCGCTGATTTCCATCCGCCACCGGCTTAAATGGGTCTTGAGGTCGTCGAGGACCCGACGGGAGTCTTGCAGGTCAGACCGCAATTCATCGGCCGGCGCAGGATCTGTCTCGACCGCTGCAGCTCTTTCGGCCGGATCGGTTATAAACAAAGCTCGCCTCGGATAGTGCTTGCAGATGTGATTGATGTAGTCGCTGGTTGTCCCGACAACCAAAACACGCTTGTCAAACATGCACTGCCTTGCGTGAAACTTCCGTATTCGCTGCTTGACTGATTTCTGAAGCGAAGCTGGAAAGAAGAAACAGCGGCCGCGGTGTCAGATGGAATTGCTTTTTCCAGTGAAAATCACCGCACAAAAAATCGACCCTTTGCAGCCGCTGCTGGCAGGCCCGCTGCATATGGTGCAGGTTTATCAGCTTGGCCACACCTCGATATTGATTGTGGGTTCCGCCGGCCATAACCGTATACACACCGCGATAAATGCAGCCCATATCGACGGCTGCCGGTTCTCCGTTGATGAGGACCGTGGTAAAACGAAGCCACTCCTTCTCGTATAAAAAGTTCGCTAAGCTTCTGAAACCTTCTCTGAACCGCGCGTCATAAAAATAAGAATCGGCGCCGAACCGGTTGATATTCATTTCAACCATTAAATCGAAATCAGAGCTTTGGTCATATCGATAGGCAACACCCAGGGCCTCGATGGCAGCAACCTCCCGCAGAATTTGTTTAATCGATTTGCGGGAAAACTCGCGGAAGTAATTTTGCATATCATAGTCATAGTTAGGCGGCAAAAACAAATATCCAATTTCATCTACCGTCATTTCAGCATGAGGCCGGCTAGGGTTTGGCAACAGGTAACGCAGGTGATACGATGAAGGACATTGGGCCAGAAGGTCTGCCGGCCGTGTGTCACCGCGAAAACATATCCTGTTTTGCTCCAGCCAGGTCTTGCCGTGCCAGATTTCCCCGGGAAAATAGCCATAGCAGCGACTTTCCTCAATCCAGCTTAAAGGCAGCAGGCCGCAAATGCTCCCCGCGTCTTCGATAACGATAAAGTTCGGCCGGTTTCTGAAATGCTGCTGAAAACAATTGCGAACTTCCCAGAGATCGGTAATAAAGTCAGCGGGCATGACCTGCTGCCAGATTTGCCGGCATTCGTCCAGGTCGGAAACCGTTCGAAAATGCCGCATCATCAACGTCTCAGGTTGGCATGTATAATAATTTCAGAACCGCCAAAAAAATTTTTGGCGAAATCTGCCACCAACTCGGGATCGTACGGTTTACAGCTAAACACGTCGAGATAGGTGGCGTTGGTGAGATTGGCAAAATGAGCTGATATCAGGGACGTTTCAATCAGCTGCACCATGGAAAATCCGGCGACCCGCTCGTCTTCTCCGAAGTTAACAACCAGGGTATCCTGGAACCGTTTCATCTCGATTAGGTCGCAAAGTTCAATAACGAACTGCTTGATTTTATCGGCGTTGCGAATGGTTTCCGGATTGCAATGATAGATGTCGAAACTCGATGCAATCCCCCAAACCTTTTCGTCAATCGCCTGTTGCATAATGTTTTGCTTGTTTACGGGCACCTCTTTTTCGTCAATCGATAGTTGAATAATTTTTGAGCTGTTCACTGTCGCCTCTTTAAGAAAAATGTGTTCACGCCGCTAAAATCACACAGGCGCACAACTCCCATTAGGAGCTGCCGACCTGCGCAGCCCTTGTCACCCTATCTTGTCCTGAGGCAGCGCCTCGCTGATAAACTTCGTCAGACTGGCCACCAGCGCTCCTCGCAGGGACCGAAACGTTGCGTCGACGCTCTCATCCTCCGCAGTGATCACCGCAAAGGAGTAATATCCGGAAACAAATCCGGCGGTGGCGCACGCAATTCGATGGCATACGGGTTTCGGTAAACGATGCTTGATGACCGAATCCAGTAAAATCTCGATCGTCTCCAGGTATTCCAAAAAAGGCGCTTCAAGAACCGAGTAACCCTCTTTAAGCTTCAAGTCAGCACGTCCTTGATAATACAGTACGAAATCCTCCCAGCGCGCGCTGAAAAATTCGATGTGAACGCTGATCAGCGTATCCAGCAGTTCTGGTAAATCCTTGATGCCTGCGGCCCTTTGATTTATCGTCTCGATAAGTTCTCCCAGCACCTCGTTGATCAGTACCTTAAGGAGACCTTCCTTGTTTTTGAAATGATAATAAAATGTGCCTTTGCCCACATCGGCGCGTTCGGTGATATCGTCAATAGTGGTTAGGTCCAGACCTTTTTCGGCGAACAGGCAGCTGGCGGCCTCCAAAAGCTTTTGCCGGGTACGACCCACGCGTCGTTGCTGCCGAGTTTTTTTCTTTTTTTTCACCATAATCTCAACGGTATGTATAATCACTGCCTTTTAGACTACCAGGTCATATCTGACATAATAGTCTAAACTGACCAAATAGTCAATTTTTTTTGGGGCAGGAAGCATATTTTTATCCCGATACATCTGGAGCTAAAATATGGGTCGCAGACATACGCGGTGCTTTGCCAAGAACTGATTCTCGCGTTCATTACGGCCGTATAATGGTCTTGACACTCAAAACCGCCATTAATATTTTGAAGAGGGAGAAGGGTCACCCATAAAGGTTTGAAGGAAAACCCAAAGGGATCATTTATGGATGTGATTTACAGTTAGAGCTCGGTTACATCTATGGGTGCGGTCGTCTCAAGGGGTTCCTTGTGAGGGCTGCTGGATGTTTCAGGGGCTTGCGTTTGTTCCTCAGCCGGTGGTCCCGTCTGCGGAGGGTCGCTTTCGCTGCCGGAAGGGTTGGTGTACATATCATTGAGTTTCTGGATATAGGTGTTGGTGTCTTCCAAAACCTTCGCCAGGCGGCGCTTAGTTCGCCGACCCCAACCCGCTGGTTTACCCTTCAACAAAATACGATACCAGCGGCTGTTCTTTTTAAAGGCGCGGGCATAGTTCACTCGCAAATCAGAGTCCTCAACTTCCGCTAACACTTTACGTGATACATAATTTGCAGTTACCCTGCGAATCCAGAAGTGAACATAGCCGAAGAGCAGCACCAGCAAAGCCAACAGGCCAAGCTTGCTGTAATTTCCGCCCGGCAAATGGTCTAGAAATGATAGCTTGAGCGTCATTCCGTTCCAGTATCCACCCCAGATGGTGGCAACCAAAAAGGCGGCCAACACGGCCCCAAAGAGGATTCCGTCCAGCCAGATGATTTTGTTCCGCCAGCGGGAAATAAACTGCCCGATTCGGGGTATAATGTCGTTCTCAAGCGTTTGGGCGGTTTCTTCCAGCATGCCCACGATTCGATAGGCCCTTTCCTCCCCGACCCGTTCGATGCGATTGAAAATCTGTTCTATATTAGAATCGCGCTTATTCTCGAAGCGAACCCGAAGGCTCTCATCTTTAATGGGTATGGCAACTTCCGGAACATAGATGGCGTAGCAACACCCGGCCGTCAGTCCGTATTGGGCCAGTGCCCGCTGCCAGGATGCAAAAACTTCCTCGGTATTATCCTCACGCGCCGTGCTGTCGATCTGGTTGAG
>JAQYWI010000055.1 GCA_030145015.1 Desulfobacterales bacterium | reverse complement strand
AGCCAAAGTAGCATATTATCGTAATTATTACAATTGGTTAATTGATATTTTGTAGTAAAACTTGTTCGGATAAGTTCTCCGACAAGCTCCTATGACCAATAAATAAGGTAAATTTTAGGATGCCAAAAGTTCCTGCAAGTCTCGGCCCAGGAGTACTGGAGTGATGGAGTATTGGAGTGTTGAAAAAAAAGCATCAATCCTTTTGCCATTACTCCGAAACTCCAATACTCCGAAATTTTATCGTATCAAGCCTATAAATAAAACTTCCATTTTCTATCCTTATCAAAATTAAAACCCCATTTCTCTTTCCGCGAAATGGGGTTTTTGTATATTGCCTGGCAAAAAAGAATTTGACAAGCAGACTTAACACCGGATAAATTTATTATAATTAAATCACCGCTGTCTTTGCGAAGATCAGGTTAAGGAAAGACTTTATGACGTATCGTTAAAGAATAAAAAAAAGATCTAACTTAAAATAATAGTTTTAAAGCCCTTTGTGAACTTTGTGCCTTTGTGGTGATACATAAAAAAAAAGAGGTTAACGATGTTTTTGATTCATGAAATATTGGATTTGGCTATTCGGCTGGAGAAAAATGGTGAATCCGTTTACCGCAACGCGGCTGCGAAGCTTTCCGGACCGGATCTGGTTTCTTTACTGGTGTGGATGGCGGATGAGGAGGTCAAACATGCCCTGTGGTTCTCTGAATTGAAGCACAAACTTGAGACGGAGTCCATCAATCCCTTCATGGAAGAGATGGGCCGTGAGATTTTCACTGATATATTGGGTGAAAAGAGTTTTTCGCACCGGGACGTGGATTTTTCCAAAATGAACCAGCCCCATGATCTGGTAGCTGTTTTTATAGAATTTGAACAAGATACGGTTTTGTTTTATGAGACGCTTAAACCGTTTATCGAGGATAATGGCACTCTGAACAACTTAGAAAAGATAATCACCGAGGAGAACAACCACATTGCGGAGCTGCACAAATTTTTAACAGATGAAGCTGAAGTAATCGTGAGCGGTGATTAGATGAGATTTTGAAACCATTTCAAGGGGTTATTTTTTTTATTGATCAGATTTAAAAAGGTGCAAGGCTTACATGATGAGAAGACTTACGATTAAAGTATCTCCACGTTGCCTGTTTGGGGTTATATTTATTTTAATAATGGTTTTTTGCGGCAGTTGTTTTGCCGGACAGTTAAAGTATGGTGATTGGGTATGCATTTTGGAGACCGATCCGCTATCAAATAAGGAGAGCAAAAGAATTGGAACCTTTGCCGAAGATGGTATCAGCACGTTATGGCTGGCGGGCTCTGATTCCGACGAGGAGACGGTCCAACTTACCTTAAAATCCAAAAAAACAATGGCATCGGAATATTTTTCTTACAGGATCGACAATATTGACACCCTGACGATTCGTTCTGCCATAAAAGGTTGTGAATCCAATTGTCTAACTGATTATGTACCTATGAAGGGGGAGTTCATTAAGACCCTCAAAAGGGCCTTGCGAATTCAGTTTGAATACGATTCATATCCTCAAATCGCTCAAAATCCCACCTTTTCCCTAAGGGGCTTTACAAAAGCGTATAACTGGTTGGTACGTAAGTAAAAAGAACTTCGTTCCCTTCGCTCATCCAGCGTTCCATTATTCCGTGTCGGCGGCATATACCCAGCGCTATTAAAATCTCCATACTTTCAATATGTTATGGAAATTCCGAGACGTCAAATGAGTATTGTGAAGGGATTACCGGTTTCCTATCTGGGGAATCTGCTCACCGAGCAGTAGGCTTTTACCCACAAAAGCCCGCCTGCGCTTTACATTTTGATTTTTTGTGATTAGCTTATTATAAAATAAAACTTCGGGAGGAACTAAAAGTGAATGAACAAACGAGTTCGCTAAATGACAGAACCGCCGACCCATACGTTGATCGCCGATCCGGAGAAGATCGACGGGTTGTCTATGATTCGGATTATTTTGCAAGCGGTGGTGTTGAAAGAAGACAGGCAAAAGATCGCCGGCAGCAAAACGAGCGGCGCGATGGCTGCACCAGAGTAAGCCAGTGGTCGAGCGTCTGTCCGGATGAAAAACCTTAACAAAATAAAACCCCGGCGCTCAATTTGCACAATGGGGTTTTCTCGATTCGCATTTTAGGTGGACTGACCGGTTTCGGCATTCAGCAATTTTGGATGATTCGAACCGTAACCACTATACTCAAACGTTGAATCTGATATTCAGGACATTGCCATCCTGCACGATATATTTTCTTCCTTCCAGCCGACGCAAACCCCGTTCGCTCACTTGTTTTTCAGATCCATAAAGCATCAGATCATCATACGAGATGCATTCGGCCCGGATGAAACCGCGGGCAAGATCCGTATGGATCGTAGCGGCCGCCGTTATTACGTTCTGGCCTGCCTGGAGGCTCCAGGCGCGAACTTCATCGCTACCTACAGTGAAAAAGCTGATATAACCCAGAAGTTCATAAACGGCAGTGCATAATCGGTCTCGTGCGGATTCCCGGATACCCATATCCGCCATAAAGAACGCGATCTCTTCCGGGTCATTTAGCTGTGATAATTCCATCTCGAATTTGCCGGCAAATTCGATAACCCGATGGTTTTTCCCGATCTCTTGCAACAGGTTCGCATTCTTTCCAAAATTGTTTTCATCTGAGTTTACGATAATCATGATCGGCTTTTGCGTGAGGAACTGAAAGCCGCGGATCATCTTTTCCGGCTCCCCGTCCAGTTTCAAATCGCGGATCGGTCGATTGCTGCTCAAATGGTCTATGATCCCGTGCAATAATTTTTCTTCCGTTTCCAGAAGATTCGTTTTTTTGCCACGCTGACAGGCCTTTTGGATCCGTTCCAATCGATTCTCGGCGATGATCAGATCCGAAATCAATAACTCATCCTCGAGTTTCTCAAGATCCCGCAGGGGCGTGGGGCTTTCCGCCGGATCGTCGCGAAAATGACGCACGACCAGGGCGATTGCATCCGTATTCTTTATCAAACCCATCGATGAACTGGAGAAAAGGCCCTCCCGGGCAGCGCCCTGGCTCAATCCGGCAAAGTCGATCAGCTCAATCACCGCATAGGTGGTTTTTTTCGGCTGATACATCTCTGAAAGGGTTGCCACCCGGTCGTCTGTGACTTCCAGCATGGCCCTGTTGGGCTCCGATTTGGAATTGGCGTAAGATGAAACCTCGGCCTGCAATCTCGCAAGGGCATTGAAGATCGTCGTTTTGCCCGAATTTGGCAGACCGATAAGTCCAATATTCATGGTGCTTTTTCACCTCTGATGAAATTTTTAAAAAGGCCTTTTTAAAGCATTCCGATCCATTTTGTCAACAGGTTATTGCGCAAAACGGGAATCGAGTTCCCAAAATCCCGGGAACCCCCAGCCCTTAGCCCTGATAATGCGCGTATTGACATCTCTTTAGCTTATAATATAATGACGCATCTCGTGTTGCGCCAGCATGTAATTTGCAAAACACGGTTTTTTTTAGGTTACAGGAATAAGTAGGTTTCAGGTTTCGGGTGTCAGGATTCAAAAAATGCGGATAGGCAAGGAAGCTATAAGGCTGGTAAGCTGGAAGGCTTAAAGGGGTGAAAGCTTACGTGCTTCCCGGCCTCCCGTCCCCCAGCAGCAAGCTATTTTTCCTGACACCTGAACACTGACACCTGAAACCAAAGAAATTGTGTTTTTTAAAGAATCCAGCTGGACTAAGATATACCAAACGACTTTTGTAACATTTTTATGTGGACTGACACTTTGGGGAGGGACAATTTTGGCGCTCATCGACAATATGGAACAGGCCCAGAGTTTCATGAAGAGTCTGGGGTTTCCCGATCTTCGTATCCATCATTCCATCAATCATTTCGATTTTACCAAGACAGACCGCAGAATCCTCATCATCGGTCCCATGGGGTCCGGCAAGTCCGAGTTTTCAGCCCGCATATATCGTGACTCTGAGGTGGCCATGCGCAAGTCCGAAAAGGTTCGGCAACTCACGACCAGCGCCAGGGTTGACCGCCGCAACGTGTTTTATATTCGTTCGAAAATCGACGATAAAAGATTCGAAGAGTATCCCGCCAACTCCATCGCTTACCGGGGCGGTTATGTGGTTCCCGGGGATAATATTGCAAGCATCCAGGATTCCTTTGAGCTTGAAGGGATTTTCGAAAACAATCCGACCGTCGGCACCTGGATCATCGACGAGGTCGAATTTTTCGATGAGCGCATCGCTTACGTGATCGCACAGCATGCCCAGCAGCAGAGCCTCAATTTTATATTTCCCATGCTTATCCTCAACTTCCGTAAAGACCTTTTCAATCGGACGGCCAGGCTCATTATGGAGGAGTCAACCGATGTGTTTCCCCTCACCGCCTATTGCGAGCACCCCGATTGTATCGCTGATTCTTATTACACTTACCGGTTTTACTCTGTGGGGGGCGCGGAATGCCCTGCTCTTTACTTCGATCCCCTCATCATCGTGGGGGGAGACAAGCGCATCCATGACCCCAAGATTCCAAACTATTCGACGCGCTGCGACCATCACCATTATCTTCCGGGCAAAGAGTACACTTTTATGACACTGAAACCACTTGGGGAGCTGGCCTACGGGGGCAATATCAAACCCTTACTCAAGGAGCTGAATTTGTTGAACCACGATATCGAGCGGTCGGAGCTTCACCGTCATTTTATCGACAAGTTCATCAAGGCCCAAAGCCCGGAGCCGATCATGATGGACGCGCTCAAGGTGAGCTGTATAGCGGAAAAGGCGCTTATCTACCTCTTCGCCGAAGAGAACATTATCAGTGCGGGGCAGATGCAGTATCTGGCAAAGGAGATCAAAGGGGATACCGCCTATATAAACGAGCGGCTCGTGGAAAACCGTAAGATGCAGCTCAGCGATGTGGGCGAAGCGTCATAGGAAATTGTTTTTAACGCCTTTTAAAATTTTCTCAATAACGGCTTCGCTTCTTGGGTTTATCCCAGCGAGATTTTCCCATTTCTTCAATATAATTTACAGCCTGAAGCAGCGCATTTAAACTGAATACCGGTATCTCTTGATCCTCTGTTAGATATCCCGAAAGATATTTCTGTGTGCTTGAAATTAACCCTTTGCGCTGACAGATTAAAAAGGCCACGGATTGCGCCTCAATTTCTTCTTGTGTGGGTGCTAAGCTGTGCCTCTCTGACCACCAGGCATTTTTGTCGATGCCCAGATGCCCGCTGAAAATATGACCCAGTTCCAGCACAAGATTTTCGTATTTTTCTTCCAGGCGGCTTGCTTTATTGAGAATGATTAAATAACTGGCATCTTTTTTGAGATGAAGGTCTTCATACTTTTTTCTTATGGAAGGGGTCATCCGGGCAGCCGTTACGGCAGACGGATCCGCTGAAGCCAATTCTCGCACGATGATTCCCTGAATCAAGCTGTTGTGAACGGTATTATCATAAACGTCGGCACGGAATCTCTTTTTCAGCATGGATGCTTTTAATAGCTCCGGTGATACCGGATCCCCCTCTGTGTCTTTAACATCGAACAAAAAACGCACCGGGGCCATTGGCGCGATTATCAGCAAAGGATTTGCATTAAATTTAAGCCGTCTTCTGAATTTGCGGGCCCAGGTTCGGGCCGTTGCCACATATGATATGGATGGATTTTGGGTGTAAAGCAAAAAGCAGTTGAAGGCTGAATAATTTGGAAAGTGAGCAATAAAATTTAGTAGTTTCAGAAATTCGTGACTGTTGCGATAGGAACTGCTGGCCGCAAACATCTCATCGATTGCATTGAGCTCTGCTGTTAAATTTGCCAGTCTATCATTTGGATCGCTTTCAGTCGAATCAATAGAGCTCCTCGGGAATAGATTTAACTGCTGGGACATGATGTCCTGCCTCCCTGATAGTTGTCCCTTTTACTCCTCCAATTGGGTTAACCGGGTCCCTAATTTCGATACGAAAATGTGAGCGAACTCCGAGTCCGCGGTGGCGCCATGCCAGTGTTTCTCGCCGGCCGGGATCAGAACGATATCACCCACTGTGATCATCTTTTCCTCTTGCTCGGTGGCAATAATTCCCTCTCCGGTTGTAACGATCAAGATTTGTTCATGGTCGTGTGAATGAAACTTGTTGCGAACCCCCTTGCCGAAATTTACGACATTGCAGTTGTATTCTTTGCTATCCGGCAACAGGGTTTGCCGGGTCACATCCGAACCTGTGAATAGGGGACTCTCGTAACCTTCTTTATCTACGTTGCTCATTCTAACGACGCGCATATTGACCTCCTAAAGGTTTATAAATCGTCTTAAATTATTTTTAAATCCATCGATTTCAAGGATTTAATCTTCTTTTGGACAAACAGTGCTGCCTTTTAAACCGACCCTATAGCATTCCTGCTCACAATTCAAGCGTTGACTCCATTCTCATCTGCTTTTATATTTTGGCAGGATTCCCAATCTGATAATCGACAGCGATGGAATCGAAAAACCTTTGAAATTTATCATGATAAAACGCTAAAAAGCTCCGGCAGCGGATTAGCGACATTCCACGATTATGTGTAGCGTTTAGAGATCGGACAAATGTTTCCTGGATTTGACACCGGTTGATCCCGGCATTGAGTTAATCAAGTGGCTTATGAGAGATAAAACCCAAGAATTAAAAGTGAAGAAGAAATTAAACTTTTTGTTTATAGAACCCTTTTTTGGCGGATCTCATCGGGAGTTCGCCAAGGGTCTGATCGCCCATTCACAACACAATATTGATCTTGTAACTCTGCCGGCCCGCTTCTGGAAGTGGCGCATGCGGGGCGCCGCACTCTATTTCGCTAAAAAAATCCCCTCCCTCGAGAGTTACGACGCCTTAATTACCACAGACTTGATGAGCCTATCTGATTACAAAACGCTTTCACCGGGTGTCTGTCCACCGGCCCTGGTTTATTTCCACGAAAATCAGCTCACCTACCCCCTGGCACCGGGCGAGCACATGGACTATCAGTTCGGATTTACGGATATTACCACGGCCCTTGCGGCGGACAGGGTTTTATTTAATTCGCGGACCCACTGCGATGCTTTTTTTTCGTGTTTGCCGGGCTTTTTAAAGATGATGCCTGAGTACCGCCCCAATTGGGTTGTAAATCAAATCCGTTCAAAGGCAGACATTCTGTATCCCGGGTGCCGATTCCCTGCAAACGGATTATGCGGGATCGATACACCCGGG
The DNA here is from genome assembly GCA_030145015.1 of Desulfobacterales bacterium. The sequence continues at coordinate 21,437 of JAQYWI010000055.1, read as the reverse complement.
GAGGTTGCGCCCCTGATTATCTGGAATCATCGCTGGGAGTTTGACAAAAATCCGGATGATTTTTTTTCTGCCCTGGATGCGGTGCTGGAAAAGGGGGCCGAGTTTGGTCTCGCGCTGCTGGGCGAAAATAGCCAGGCGATCCCGAAAGCATTTATCGGCGCCAAGGGTCGTTACGGGGATCGAGTCGTTCATTACGGGTATGTCGAATCACGGGAAGATTATATAAAATGGCTTCAGCACGGATCCATCGTCATCAGTACCGCCCAACAGGAAAACTTCGGGATTTCAGTGGTCGAAGCGATTCGCTATGGATGTGTCCCGCTCTTGCCTGCAAGGCTGGTTTACCCGGAGATCATCCCGGCTGGCTTCCATTCTGATGTCCTGTATAAGGACAAAAACGAACTCGTCCAAAAACTCACCCGGCTCATCACAAATTATCCCGGTTTTCAAGTGCTTCGCCGTGAACTTTCAATTGCAATGGGCCGATTTGCCTGGTCGAATCTAATCGACCGCTATGATGACGAACTCGAAAAGATCGTACGCAAAGGATAAAAAAGAAGACGGGGGCCGGGCCAAAATGATGCGATTCCCGCGTTAGGGTAATGCCAGATAAAGAAAAATGTATTGCCCCGCATTGATATCGACGGCAATATCAGCCCCTCTTGATTCTGCATACAAAATCCATGCAGGCTGATCGCCGCGACCGCACTCGATATTTGGATAAGATTCTCCAGTATCTCCCCGATACCAGGACAGCAACATGGGATCTTCGCAAACTTCTTTTGCTTTTTGCTTGGCGATATCCTTTGCATTTGCAAAATCAAGGCTAAGATCATCGCTCCTCATCTTGAGGTGCTTTCCCGCGAAACTTTTTATTTTGGAATTTATTAATTTCATGGGTTTGGTTTTTTCCGGGAAATAGGTAATTACGGGTTCAATACTTCTATACTTGACCAGTTTAGTCGGGTATAATATACTAAGTTTTCACGGAACAGTGGCCAATAAAAAGGTAATTTTGGGGATCCCAAAAATTCTTGAAAGTCTCGGCTCTGGAGTAATGGAGTGATGGGTTCGTTCTTTCGTTGCGAGTTACGAGTTGCGGGTCATGCACTTCAGAGCTTAGTTTGCAATATTTTAACCCGTAACCCGCAACGCGAAACTCGAAACGCTTCGATTTCGACACTCCAATGCTCCGAAAATTTATATAATCGTCATTTGTGAATTGTTTCCGATGACACGATTGACACCTAAAATCATAATCATTATATCGGCTTTTTGAAGTGGAGGTTTTGCGAAATGAAAATAATAAAATGGATCGCTTCCAATAAGATCGTCATTGTAATGCCCCTGCTGGCGTTTATTTGCGTAAGTGTTTTTGTTTTTGCACAAAATCGCGTTCAGGCCCAAAAAACAACTCCAGCCGCCACCCCATCCGACCCGGCGCCGATAATAAAAACGGCCGATGAACCGGGGGCTGAAGATCAGCTTGCTGCCGCACAGACAACTCAACCTTCTGAAAAGGCTGAAATTACCTCAGATACATCCAAAGTCGTTTTTCAAGTCGACAACATGTCCTGCTCCGGGTGTATTTCCACGATTAAATCTAGCCTGGCCGGCTATGCGGGCATCCAGGATATCATCGTGGATATTTCCGGCGGTGTGGCTGAAGTTTATTACGATCGCCGGGAAATTAAGGATGTCGACCGCCTGGCATCATCAATCACCGCCAGCGGTTATCCGGCCAGGGTCAGCCAAACTTTTACGGCCGATCAGATAAAAAAAGAGGAAGCCCTTGCAGCTTCGCGCACTAAATTCTACATTGCCTCTGTTGGCGGATGGGATATCGCGCGCACGGATTTTAACACCGAGCTGGCTTTTGCCAAAAAGGGGTATCAAAAGGCCTACGGCGAAAATGTGTTTACAGGTGATAAAGGCAAAACCGTGCTGGACAGTATCAAGGCCCAGATCGTTTCGCGCCTGATCAATGAAGGCATCCAGATGCAGGAGGTGCAGCGTGTCGGTTATCGGGTAGATCCGAAGACGGTGGACCGGGAGTTTAAAAAATTTTTGACGCAAAAGGAACTCGACCTGGAAGGTCTTAAAGCCACGTTGGAAGAAAGCGGATATCCTTTTGATTATTTTATGAAAAAATTCGAAAATCGCGTGCTTCTGAACCGCTACCTGGATGAAAAAGTCCTGGGTGCTGCGGCCAGCGATTATCATAAACAAAATCAGTATCAGGCCTGGTTCAATACGGCTCGTGTTTTGTCCAAGGTGACGATTTATGACCAGGAGCTTAAGCGCGTAAGCCGGAACCCGTCAGCGGGCGGAGGCTGCGGCCAGTCATCGGGAGCGAGCTGCTGCTCGACCAAGAAAAGTTAAAGTCCGTCGGATCCATTCAACCATTCTTTCCAAGGTGACGCCCACCTGTTTACTTTATTTCATAGAAACTATTTCCCATATTTCACAATTCGCATCTGAAAGAAAGGCAGATTATTTTAATCTGACCTTTAAATAAGTTTTAGTTTCTCTATCTTATTGATATTAAATTATAATTTTTAAAACCTAAAACTTGCCCCCTTGCTGACCTAATGGCATGGAATATGCTTCGTTAGTCTCGGTTTTCTCGAAATTCAATTGCTGATTTTCGCATAAGCCTGTCGGGGGGCGGGCATTTTCAAATGAAGACAAAAACGAGAGAGATTGAGATGGAACAAAGGCAGTATCCACGAGTTGAAACCTGTAATCTGATTTCCTATCTGTTGATAAGGGCAAATGGCGAGATTACGGAACAAGGTATGGGGAGAGCTCTGAATATTAGTCAGGGCGGGATCCTTCTTGAAACAACCCAGCTGATCTTATCAGAACACATATCATTAATGTCCGTTGATTTGGATAACAATTTGATCGAAATCAAAGGAAATGTTGTTTATTCAAAAGATAATGGATTTGGTATGATTAAAAACGGAGTTCGTTTTGAGGGGGGGCACGGTGAAATCATTCAATTTGCTGCTAAGCTCATAAAAGTCTTCCATATCCGGAAACATAAGTTCACAGCTGCCATGTCTATATAAACGTCATCTACCAGATGGGTTCTAGTGACGCCCTATCTCTTATCTCGGACTTTTTGTATCTTCAGACTCAATTAAAGAAGGGACAATATCGCGCCACACCTGACCGTAAACGTTTTTCTGCTTAATCCATGACCGTGCTTTTTCTTTGTTTCTTTTCCAGTATAGGGTAACCCATTTAAACTCCCATCTTCTTTAAACATGTCCTTTATTTGAACCCTCATTTCCAAATTGGATTACAAGTATTATATTTGTTAATAAAATTGATTCTGACAGATGGTGGACTCAGTGGTGATTCGTCCTTCCCAAAAAGATGATGTGCATTCCATGTCGCGTGTTTATGTTCAAACCTGGTGGGACACCTATCTCGGCGTTGTTCCATATGGTTACTTATACGCGATGTCGGTTCCCCGGCTTGAACAGGGATTTTTAAATGAACTGCAAAGCAAGCACGTCATCAGTTATGTTGCCGAAGATGCCGGCGGGGTGATTGGATTTATCAGCGGTGGTTACGAGAGGCATCGTGACCATATCTACAACGGTGAAATTTACGCATTGTATGTGCTGAAAAATTACCAGCGCCAAGGGGTCGGGACAAAACTGGTTTCAGCCCTGGCAAAACAGTTGAACCGGTTCGGCATATATTCAATGCTCGTAAAGGTCCTCGAACATAATCCTTACCGGCGATTTTATGAAAAAATAAATGGCATTTATCTGCGAAAACACCACATGCCTTTTGCGGGCGAGGTGTTAGACGTGGCAGCATACGGCTGGATCGATACAGGCCTCATCTACCACTGAACTTATGATGAAAATCAGCAAGCACATATCGCGAGCGCTCAAGCCTATCGTAAGGCGTCAAGTTGCCAGCATATTCGTAAATCAAGATCTGACGCTAACGTTTGCTTATTTTTTGTGCTGAGAGTCACCGACCACCCGCAGAGCGGGTGGCTTGGATTTTTCCGCCATAGGCGGGAAAAAACAAAGGCACGGCAGTGCCTTAATCGGTGCGGGTTTGAAAACACCCAATCGATAATAGGAGACCTGGCAAAATGCGCACTCGAAATGAGCTCTTAAGCATAGTTGTGATTATTTTGGGACTGACAGGCTGTCCTGATAATCAGGGGAGGCAAGCAGAAAAGAATAGCTACCGGAATGTTTCCGTTGATCAGTTTGTCGAGATGAATGCGAATAAAGATTTCATTCTCATTAATACGCATATTCCTTACGAAGGCGAGATTCACGGCACCGACTTTTTGATCCCATTCAATGAAATTGACCGGCATAAGGCTAAACTTCCAAATGATAAGAACACCCCTATCGTCGTATACTGCAAAGCAGGGCCCATGGGTAATATCGCGGCCGAGAGGCTGATCGAGATGGGTTATGCCGATGTAATTAATTTTAAAGGTGGAATGAACGCCTGGGAAAAGACCGGAAGATCGTTGCGATTCCGTTCGCAATGAGACATCGAAAAAGACCTAAAGCTGAAAAACGAAAGTATGGGGTCGTTTTTTGCCCTGTCGGATTAACGATTTGCCAACATTCCGAATGCGTTCGAAGCCCTGCAAATAAGAAAGTACGTCCCCATTACCCTGCTGCCTTTTTATCATCAGCTGCCGGAAGCAAATTAAGCAAACTAGTGTTGTGTCCCACAAATATGTTCCAAAATTCATGTGGGATATTTTAGTCCAATTGAGCTCTATACAAGTTTCGGGTCGCTGGCTGCTGGCTACTGGCACCTGGCCTCTGGCAGCTGGTCTCTGGATCGGCCAGCAGCAAGAAGCCTAAAAGCAAACGGCGTTCCTCATCAAAATTATCTTTTTTACATTTTTCTGTCTTTTGCAATCAATTTATAATACAAGACACCGATATTAAATTATTCTTGCCGCTGTATTTTTACAAGACATATTCTGGTTTAGGGAGTTTATATATGGTTGAGGCCCAAAAGAGAAAATATCCTTATAGTTATTTCATTGCGGCGACCTGTTTTGGCATTCAGGCCATCGGTATCGGCACCTATGTATCGTTTGGCGTTTTGTTTAATCCGTTAATCTCTGAGTTCGGCTGGTCAAGGGCCTCTATAGCCGGGGCCTCATCAATGGCTTTCTTACTTGGAGGCTTTCTCAGCATCGTTGTCGGCCGATTAAATGACAGAATCGGGCCGCGAAAGTTGATGACGGTCAGCGCTGTTTTTTTCGGCCTGGGCTATTTGCTCATGTCCAGGCTTGATGCGATCTGGCAGTTATACCTGTTTTTTGGGATCATTTTCGGCATCGGCTTGAGTTCCATTGATGTTATCCCCCTGACCACGATTGCACGCTGGTTTGTCAGAAAAAGAGGAATCGTGACCGGTATCGTTAAGGTCGGCACCGGTGCCGGGCAGATGGTTATCCCCTTTTTAGTGAGTATCTTAATCATCAGATACGGCTGGCGGGATTCCTGCGTTATCATCGGCATAGCGGTGCTGGTCATGCTTGTCTTAATCGCCCAAGTGCTCAGGCGCGACCCCAGTCTGATGGGTCTTTCACCCGATTGGGGTGAGGAAGGGCCGGCGGGCAAGTTGGATTCAACCCCGGAAGGTCTTTCCCGGCGGGAGGCGCTGCGCACATGGCAGTTCTGGACGATTTGTGCTGCCAATCTGAGCAGTGTTTTTTGCCTTATGCTTGTCGTGGTGCACATTGTGCCATTTGCACAGGACCTCAAGATTTCTGCAACCAGAGCTGCCGCTGTCCTCTCTACAATTGGCGGCGTGAGCATGGCCGGTCGATTTATGACCGGGTTTACGATTGACCGTATCGGCAGTAAAATCGTAATGATTTTGAGCTATATCCTGCTGATCATCGCGCTTTTGTGGCTGCAAATTGCAAAAGAGCTGTGGATGCTTTACCTCTTTGCGATGGTATACGGTACTGCGCACGGAGGACTTTTTACGGCTATCTCCCCTATGGTGGCCGAATTTTTCGGGATAAAAGCGCACGGCGCTCTATTCGGCCTCGTTGTGTTCAGCGGCACCTTTGGCGGTGCTCTCGGCCCGTTTCTGGCAGGCTATATTTTTGACGTCACTGCCGGATATAGTCTGGCCATTTGGATCTGTACCTTGATGAGCGCTCTGGGCCTTACGCTTGTATCTTTACTGAAACCGGTTAATAATTTAAATAAAGGAGATTTTAATGGAAAAAGTTGAAAACGGCGTGTTTGTCAGCCTGCATTACAAAGGAACCTTTCAAAATGGAGAAGTGTTCGATACCAGCGAGGGGCGCCATCCCCTTGAAGTGCAAATGGGCGCAGGGCAGTTGATCCCCGGGCTTGAGAAGGCGCTGCTGGGCATGTCGTTGAAAGAGAAAAAAGTTTTGACGATCGAGCCGGAAGAAGCTTACGGGTATGTCGACAAAAGCCTCACACATTCTTTTGCCAGGTCGGATGTCCCTTCTGAAATGAATGCCGAAATCGGCCAGGTCGTGGCGCTTACTTCGCCGGAAGGGCAGCGGGTTCCCGCCCAGATTATTGAAGTGAATAATGAAAAGGTGGTCGTGGACCTGAATCATCCCCTGGCCGGCGAAACGCTGACGTTTGATATCGAAGTCGTGGGTATCAGCAGTACGGCAACCCAGGATCACACGGGCTGCGGCACCGGTTGTGCCTGCTCTTCTTAAGCGATCCGATGCCTGACTGGTACCTGTATATGGTAAGATGCCGCCACGGCAGTTTGTACACCGGCATTGCCACCGATGTTGAAAACAGGCTTGCCGATCACCGCGCAAATAAAGGAGCCAAATATCTGCGCGGACGGGGTCCTTTGAAACTGGTCTTTAAAAAACAGATCGGGAAAAAAGGCCAGGCTCTGAAAGCGGAGCGCATCGTCAAGAATCTGCCCAGGCACAAAAAAGAAGCGCTCATTAAAAGCAGCGACGACATTGAAGCCCGGCTCAGCGACAGCAAACCCTGATGGACCCGCATTTAGCTGCGGTACTGGCCTCCGCTTAGGGTGGCCCAGAGCCCCCCGGCTACGATCAACCCTCCAAAGACAAAATGGATCAATCCCAGAGGCTCGCCAAGCAAGGCCGCGCCCAGGACAGCGCCGTAAAGGGGCAGGGTGTTATAGAACACCATGGCCCCGCCGGCTCCCAGGGTTGTGACCCCACGGTTCCATGACCAATAACCAATTAGGGTCGGAACAATACAGATGTGGACGATGGCGGCGATGGTCTCCATTCGCAGGTTAAGGGGGATGTGTTGAACTTCAAAAGCGGCTGCCGCTGCAATCAGGGGCAGGCTGATGAAATTTGACAGGGCCATCGCCGCAATCGGAGATCGGTTGCGCATCACTCGGCGGCCGAAAACAGCGTAAAAGGCCCAGACCACAGCCGAAGCCAGCAGGATCAGGTCTCCCGGGTTAAATTGGAGCCGCAGCAGAAACGTGAGCGAACCGCCCGACAATAATCCCGCCACCCCGACCAGGCCCAGAACCGCGCCCACCAGCTGCCGCCGGGTGACCGGCTCATGGATAATTAACCCGGCGATCAAGGCCGTGATCAGCGGCGAAAATCCTTGAATCAAAGAACTATTAACTGCAGTGGAATACCGCAGCCCCAGATACAGCAGCGGGCTGAAGCCGACCACGCCGGCCAGGCCCATGCCCAAAATCCACCACTTATCCGTTCCGTAGCGGCGCTCCTGCGCGGGCCTGTTCCTGAGAAGAATGCCGAAAAAAGCTGTGGCGGCGGTGAAGCGCAGTGTGGTAAGTGTCAGGGGCCCGATATCATCGCGCAGCCAACGACCCAGAACCGCATTGGTGGCCCAGCACAGGGTCGCCAGGTTGACAAATATCACTCCCAATGCCTGCTGTCGCCAGGTTGCGGAACCATTCAATAGTTTGCCTCTCCAAGTAATGCGAATCGAAAACGGTCCTTAAGAAATGCACCATCCTTGGGCGGGAGCACGAGTGGTAGATTTTCTGCACGGACTTTGATATTGAAGAAAAGCGGGCCCGCCTCTTTTTGGATCTGCGGTATTACAGATTTAAAGCTTTTTTTGTCACTTACGGTGTTGCAGATAGGGATTCCGCTTGCGGCGGCAACCGCCCCAAGGTCCACACCGGCCGCCGTGTGTGTGAGCTGCATGCCGGTTTCCCCATAGCGTTCGTTGTCCAGCACAACGATAGCAAGATTTGAGGGGTGCTGAGTGGCTACCGTCGCAAGCGAACCGAGTCCCATAAGCATCTCACCATCACCGGTGATAACCAGAACGCGTCGAGACGGCTGGGCCAGGGCCAGACCGAGACCAAGGGGCACAGCGCCTCCCATTGCGCCCCATAAAGGAAAGTTTAATGGCGCGTCACCCGCTGCGGTCACATCCCATGCGGCCGCTCCGAGGCCGGCGACCACCAGGGCATCGCCCCGCTGTGCCAGCAACTCTTTGACAACTGCGCGGCGGCGAAGCGGGTAACTTTTGCTGCGTTCTGGATTCATGCCCTACCTCCCAAATGTCTTTGCGCCCAGAATACGCTGTGATATTAAAACGGCGGTTGCTGCCAGTCCCTCAAACGCCATCCTGGCCGCAGCCTTTACAGTCTCCTTAATACGGTCTTTGTCGTTTACCACAAAAGTCAATACCCCTGCCGCGGTCAACACCTGGTTTGAATTTTGACCCATCGGCACCTGCCAGGGGTTGAATTCTCCCCATTCGCCTCGCATGGTTACCAGAATCAGCAAAGGCATTCGGCAGACGCGCGTTAAAGACAGCATATTGATGCAGTTTCCGACACCACTGCTTTGCATCAGTAGGGCGCCGCGGTCGCCACCCAGCCATGCACCGGCAAGCAGGGCCACACCTTCCTCCTCGCTGGTCAAGACCACTGTCTGCATGTTATCAGTTTTGTGACACATTTTGATGAGAGACGCATGTCCAATGTCCGGTATGTAGGCAATCTGGCGCACGCGGTTTTCAATCAGTACCCGGTAAATATCTTGCGGCCATGTTTCAGATGCCAACGAAGTCATACAGTTTCCTTTTTTACCAACTTATTTTTTTCGAAGCGTCACGCGCAGAATTTCGCCGGGACGCCAAAGGCGCATTCGGGGTCCCCACGTGCCCGTGCCGCGGCAGACGATAACGGGCATACCGCTCACCTCGTAGCGCCCTCCCAGCAGCGGATAGACGCGGCGGGCCAGATAGCCGAAGGGCCAGATCTGGCCGCCGTGGGTATGGCCCGAGAGCATCAGGCCTGCGCCGGCACCGGCCGCCCTTGCGGCCTGCCAGGGCGTGTGTGAGAGGAGGACGGTCACTCCCGGCGGTCGATCCGCAAGCGCCTGTGAGATGTAATCGCCGTCCCGGCCCGCACGGTATTTAGCGGTCAGGTCGTCAACACCGGCCAGGATAAAGCCCGGCCGAACTTCGACCCAACGATTACGAAGCAGCTTAAAACCGGCTGCATCAATTATGTGTATGCTCTTATTGTCAGCGCCGTGAAACTCATGGTTGCCGGCCACAGCCCAGATGCCGAGGGGTGCGGAGAGGCGGCGCAGAATAGGAAGCAGCTCTTCCCGGGGTTGGCCGTGTCCTTCAAAAAGATCACCGAGCAGGACCACCAGGTCGGGTTGCGCTTCACTGACCTGGGCGACCCGCGCTGCCAGCCAACGCTTCCCGATCAGGGAACCGATGTGCAGGTCGGACATGGCGACGAGGACCTTGCCGTCCATCTCATTGGAAAGACCCGGGAGGCGCACTTCATAGTTTTGCACTACCGGAGGACGCAAGCCCTGAACGAGTGCAATTACGGAAAGCACTCCACCAACAAACAGGGCCAAGCCTCGAAGTGTAGGCGCCAGCCGGGGTACAAGAAAGCCAAACACGGTAATGATGTCCATCGTTAGTAGCGGGAGGAAGAGCAGAAACAGCGTGCCCATCCAGAGCATACCGAACAATTCGATGGTAGCGAACAGCGCCCCGGTGCCGCCGTGATGAAATAGACGCCCGATGAAAAAGATTGCCCAGAGGAGCACACCTGTCACGATAAGAAGATTGAGCGGCACATGCCGATTCACAAACGGCACAGAGGCGATCCTCCAAAAAACGTAGATGTGCATCAGCGTGCAAACAGAAATAAGAATGGTTCCGAACATAAACCCTTCAAGTGTGCGGTCCGGTCATCAACCGACTCAATAGATCCTTCCCATTATCTGGCATCGGTAGAGATAGAGAAATCGACCCCCCTGTCTAACATTTGAGAAAGTTATATTTTTAGGGTCGTCTCTTATATTTAAATTGTCCCCTATTTTTCCGAATGAAGAACTTTTAGTTTGGCCGTAATCAGTTGGTCGTGAGTGAGGCGCAGTAAATTTTGAAGCTTGTTCATCAAATAGTGCTCGTGCTGGTCCATTTTCCCATCAACATAGACGATTTGCCAAAGAATTTCGATAATTTTTATTTTTTCCTCGTTTGAATAATTCTCATTGATGAGTTTGGTAAACTGCCAGAGATCAACGCTTTTTTCGAGCTCCTTTTCAGCCTCGGCGATAAGGGCGTCGGCGTGGTCCTGGGACAGGCCGTATTTTTCTTTCAGGATTGCCAGAATAGTTTCCATCTCCGCATCCGTAAACTTTTCATCAATGCGCGCGATCTCCACAAACAGGGCACAGGTTGCAACGCGTATGTCGTGTTCTGTATTTTGGTTTGCGCCTTTGGAAACTTCGGTTGCTGCTTTGCCAAAAAATCGTTTGACGACATCAATCATGCGATGCTTTCCTTTCTCATTATCAATTTTCGACGGAAAATTGCAGTCTGACCGAACCGATTTCAATGATATCCTGATCGTAAAGGATGATTGATTTCCTAACCGGCTCATCATTGACTTTGGGCTTGGGCCGCCCACCGATATTGCTCAGGTAGAAACCATCAGCTTTTTTAGTAATGATGACTGCCGTTGGGTTGATCAATAGGCCTTTGGTCACGATGTCGGATGTGGGATCGTTTCCGATGGAGGTAATTTTTTGGGTGAGCTCGATCTGACCCTTCCCGCCGGCCAGATAGGTTAGTGCGCCAACCGGTTCTTTTTCTTTATTTTGGGTGTCGTACCCGGGGTCGTTCGGTTCAAGGTCCCTCACTTTGCCGCGACCCTGGCTCTTATTCCAGAATCTCGCTACATTAATGCTTTTGGTGGGGTTGCTCTGCATCATCATCCTGCGATGCTGGGTTGTGTTCATCCCCTGGGTTTCATCAAGTTTATCCGAATCGCCAGGGAGTTCCTGTACTTCATCATCATAATGAAAGACAAGCGTATACCCGCCGATGGTGATAATGTCTTCGTGTTTTAACCAGTGCGAGTTTATCAGTTGCCCGTTAACGAAAGAACCATTTTTGCTCTGCAGGTCAATTAGCACAAACCTGTCGTCCAGGGCGTCTATCTTGGCGTGATGACCTGAAACAGCGGGATCTTCGATGACGACGTCATTGGTTTTCCGCCGACCAATCGTTAAAGAAACTCCCTTTTGAAGTTGATATTCTCCAAGGGATTTATTTATTAATTTCAGTGTTAAAGTGGGCATCGGTTCATTTCTGGAAAATTGCTTTTTCCTTCTGGAGTAAGAGCTGAGATTCTAGATCTCAAAAGCGCCATCCCGAATCGGAAAAAATCTGCGGCGGCTCATTTTATCTGTTCACCATATAAACATAATCGGTTTTCGTCAAGATTTCAAGATATTATACATAGTACCGGTTTAGCCTGCCAGATCTGTAACCGGACTGCATGTTTTGCCTTAGAGGTGGCAGAGTCAAACCTTGACTTCGAAAAGCCATGGGTGATACGTCTGCGCTGTTGAAAGATTATAGTCGGAATTGCCGCCGTGCTGATCCGGTATTATTTTCTATACACGGGAAAACGTACGCATGGAAGTCAGTAACGCCAAAGTTTGGAAAAGTCTATTATTGGGTCTTCATCTTTTCACGCCTTTTGTTTTAGGGAGAGCCCTTTATGAAAAAGAGAATCCCAACAAATTGGGGTAAATGGGTGCGGGAGCGTCAATCTGAGAAGTCGATAGTTGATGAGGTGCAAAAGATATCGAAGCTTTCAATGCTGTGGTCCGTAGCAGCGATTATAATAATTATCCTTTTCGCATCAGCTGGTATTTTTCTAAATTATTTTCTGGGGTCCAAATCATCAGAGAAAATTGATGCGTCCACCCGGCAAATGTTAAGGGAAAATAAAGAATCCATCCAGAAAACCTTAAACGCTTTGAATCCAAATGATTTTACCTTCAAGCCTCTTGAAGATGGTGACTGGTATACGCCAACTCCGATTAATGAGTATGTGGCCTTAAATGTTTTACCCGTACAGAGCCGAAAAATATCCTTATATTTTAGTATTAAAAATAGATCTGAATTTCCGGCCCGAAATGTGTATTGTATGATCCTTTTTTCTGATAAAGAATTTGTAGAATCAGGAGATGATATCGTCAATCGGTTGGAAGGGCTCGATGGTTTAAATGTGTATAATGTAAATTCCTCAGATGATTACCTTAATGAGGCAGCAGCATTTGAATGGATGAGCATACCCCCGAAAACGCATATGACGGTGAGAAGAAAGGTCGATTTAACAATGAAAGGTAATACGGGACGGTTAACCGTCAAAATAAATTCTGTAAACAGACTTTCATTTGAATTTAAGCGACTGGAATCGCAAGATTCAGGTAATAATTGAGATGTGACCACGTTGCGCCAATGCCCGCCATGGTTACTGGCGAAGATATGGCCCCGTTATTCCTTTAATAATGGTGCCGTCAGTCAGTTGGCCTTTGAGTATGGTGTAGTTGAAGCCATCATCCAAAAATTTTTTATATGCTTCAAACTTAACAATAAGATCCGGGTATGAATCATCGTTAACGTATTGGATGTCAGCCGGTTCTTTCGATTTGACTTCTCCCTTAATTGCAAGATGCTGCAGCAGCAAACTGTCTGTTTCAATACTGCTTACATCCAGATAAGCACTGCCCAATATGGCTATTGGTATCAGTGCATAGCTGTTTTGATTGGGAAATTCGACTCTATCATTTTGTATTGTGTTAATTTCAATAAATCGAGTGCTTTCGCCAGGGAGTATAAAAAACTCCAGTCCTTCAATCAGTGCTGTTACTGCTTTGGTGTTTGTAACAGAGGGTGTGATTGTAAAGGAATAAGGCTCGAATTCAATGCTGTTACCCGAACTCGCAACTATGCTGATTAGCGTACCGTTGCCGGCCATAAGATTCATCGCGACGATGCCATTTGTGACAGTCATGAAAACGTTTTTTGAGGTCAAAAGCAAATGACCGCCGCTATCGGCAGGTGCGAATGGTCGCTGTAGCTTGCGCTTAGTGATGGTGACGGCATCTAAGGGAATACCGTCTTGCTCTATTACATCAATACGGAAATCTAAGCTAGCGATGCCTGTTTTTTTTACTTCCGAAACAAAGTGATTTAAGCCTAATTGGGAAACGCTGCTGTTAGCAACATAGACCTGTGCTGAAAGAAAAATCAAAAAAAATAAAAATATTTTTAGGATTCGCATAATGAATTCTTATCCCCTTTTACGATAGCTTCTTATTGCGCTTCTGCTTAATATGTGAAGATTTATTCTTGATTTGTTTCAATATTTTTTTAAATTGTACACCGATTCCTTTACGGTTCAAATGCTTAATTTCACCTTTTAACATAGTGCCGTTATCTATTTTGGTTCCTGGAATAACAAGCCTGAGGGTTTGGCCTTCATTGAAATTATCCTTGGTTTCAATGAACATTCCATTTTTACTAATATTATGAATTAACCCTTCGAAGTAATCATTTTGTGAGGTGAAATATACCGAGTTAGAAAAATGCTTTCTTGGAAACCGTCTCATTTCCGCAGCATTTTTTGTTTCATTCAATACGCTAATTTGAGGGGTCTTCTCTTCAAAATCATGGATGTATTTTATGCCATGACCATAGGTGTAGAAAGAATCCTGCAATACAGTTTGCCACAATATTACTGATTGGCGACGGTCGAGGAAATCGAATGCAGAAGAAGCGTATGGTGATTTTTCCATCTCAATATAAATTTCTGTACCCGCCTGTAACGGCCAATCAGTTTCGATATATAATCCATCATGGCTGTAATTGACGATTCTTGCCTTGTAAATAATGCCTTTCGAGTCTTCAACTCTGGCCGGCGATTTATAATTAGTGCGAATATCAGATCTTCTTTCAGAATCTCGAGCCATTCATCATATCCTTTCCTGCCATGCGCACCACAAGCTTCCGCCATTTAATCGATATACTATCTGCAAAACATAGCAAGGCAATGCACCAGGGCAATGGTCAACAATAGGAGCAAGACATGTGCCAATGTAGTCAAAAGAAAAAATTACATATAAATACAATAAGATGAGTAGAATTCTGTTAAATTTTTTGACCCCAAATTTGTGAAAAGAAGTAATTAACTTTGGGGTAATTGCGTCATAATACTTAAGTGCTAGACAATTAATACTTAAGTGCTAGCTATACAAAACCCCGGTAAAAGCGAAACGAGAGCTATACATTATCGCAAAATTAGCACCTGACTCTCGAAGACAGAGAAAAAAAGTTCCAAAGGTGCTTTAAGATTAGAAGTACCTAAAATGACTAAAATGATCTCAAATATCGAATAGCCCACAATTTGGCTACTGAAGTTAAGGCAGGTGACAAAAAAAGATATAAGGAAGCGTAGCGGGGATTTTTAATATATAAAGTATTAAGCCTAATGGATTTTTAATAAAGTAATTTTGATTTAATCTGTCATGTACCAAAAAAATCTTCTTTCCTTCCAGCTCCTTCTTTCAATTCCTCCGTTTAAAAAATAGGCCGCACTATATATTTTTCGTCTATCGTTCCCGGAGCGGCGGTCGGCTACCGGGGGTTTCGGATGTTTATGGGTCTTCGATAATTTATTGTTTTGATGCAGGCGGGCTGCTGTTTTTGTGTTTTGGCGGTGCATGTTTTACGATGAGCCTCCGCTTACCTGACCATTGAACTCGTCTTTACCGAAACTCTAAAATTTTCGGTCGTAACGATGTCTCTGCAACAACCAGACGAACTCAAAAAGGGATAATCGATTCAGAAGGAATGATTACCGGCAGGTATAAAATTATAAAATCAATTTGTCAATAATTTTAAATAATATCAGTTATTAATGTAATTTATTGCCTACTTATATGAAAAATTTTACCACCGTATGAACCGAATAAGATTTTAAATATTCAATTTTAATAGCATTTTTCACTGTCCGCATATTGAGGGAATTTAAATCCAGCAACTTTATAGATATATAGATATGTTCTTGTAAAGAAAAACCGCGCCTTTCATTAAGCGGGATGGCGAATTTGGAAATTTAAAATCCAATGCTTTAGCTAGTTCTTAAATTCTACAATTATCTCTTGTGTGGTTACATCTCTGACTTGCCCACCGAGCTTTATTGTTACCGGCAGCAGTTTGAAATTCACGCCGCCGCTCACCTCTCGCTTAACGATAAATCTAATTTTCGCAGTCAGTTTAGAAAGGTGTAGAGGTGGTTTTCGTTTTGAAGCCTTATTTGCACTTTTTGCTGCCTCGATTATGGCGGTTGCTAAAGTATCTTATATGGATAATACAGGTGTAGCATCGCTTGGTTTTGGGGGTTTGAGTTCGAGATTGATTTCTTGAACGGCTTCGCTAGTCACCATAGCGCCTAACTGCACAATGTATAGTGACACTTTACCGTCCGCTTTTGTAACCAATGCGCTTTTCAGTTTTAGAGTGATCTTGTTTAGCGGGGGTAGATCCTCGGCTTCAATCGTATCACGCACCTGAATTAGTGTTTTCTGAACTTCGGTCAGAAGTTCATCTAAGATTACACCACTTTCTGCGCTGCTGATAGAATTGTAAAGCATAAGAAAAGCAAAAACCGAAACGAAAAAATAGATTTTACTAATTTTCCGCCACATATTGCGCTCGCCTCAATATCTTTTCAGTAACTGTTCTTTTATTTCCCTGACAAGGGAATTCATTTTCCAATCGATTTTTAAACCAACTGCACTCATGCCTCCGACCACAATGGAATAGGCAGCTTTTTCCTGGATGCCAAAATCCTTTGCAATATCAAAAATTATTCCGGCTTCCGGTTTCGCCAATTTCCCGTCTGCTATGGCGATATCGGCCAGACGGGAAATAACAAACGTTTTATGCCTGTCATCTCCTTTTTCGGAAATTTCTTTTACAGTACTATCAATTATATTTTCAATATTCTTTATATCCTGCATGATCTCATGAATGACCTCACCGGGCTCGTCGGTAAAATATTTATGTAAGATCTGAATAACCACTTTAATTTCTTCATCCATAATATCGGGTTCCGTCATGACAAGTTTGAGACCGGCGGCGGTTACTAATTTCATGGCAGCCAAATCTAACGGGCGGCGGGGGTATCTTTTTATCCAGTTAACCCACTGATCGGTATGATCTTCAAGTTCATTCAATTCCTGATCGGAAATGTCAGTCTCCCCCTTCACGATTTGAGGGAAAATAGATGACTCGGCGAACATCTGCATGACCTTCAACCTCAACGGCATCAAGGGGTGGGATCGATAATTTACCTCGAGTGCCTCGGGCTGCTCTTTTAAATCATCTATCTGTTGAAGCAGTGAATCAACGTCTAAATTTAAATTTTTGCCGGTTAGACCGTATGCTGTTTTCAACATCGCGCGGGCGGAATTTTCAAAATCACCGCAGGCTAAAAGACCGATACGATCGGTGCTGATTTCGCATTTTTTACGCCATCTTAAAAAAATACTTTCTCCCATGCTGGGCAACAACGTAACGCCCTGACTGTTCGGGTTGGGATTGATTAGATAGTTCATTCTGTTGTGCTCAAATAAAAAATGTCCCAATTCATGCCCCAGAATAAATTGGATCTCCAAATCTTCTAATTCTTCCAGGGCTGCGGAGGTAATTCCGATAATAAAAAAATTTCTACCCTCGGCGGGTTGGACGTAAGCAAACGCGTTGATACTGTTCGAATTTATACAAAAGACTTCATAGTCACCTTCCAGATGGAGCTTTTGTTTTGTTTCCGTAATGATGTCAAAGATGCGCGGAGAAATCGACTTGCTCAACAAAAAGGCACCGTCTTTTAGCAATTGACTACGAAAATCGGATTCTTCCATCTTCTGCCGTTCTTCTGAAGTGGAAATGATGCCTTCAAGATTGTAATCTTTAAACAACAGTTCAACATCTTCTTTGTCGCCTCTGTATCTTATACGGTGCAAATCCATTCGAATACCTCTGGGTTTGGGGTTAACGTATTAAGGCGCTAGGAGCACTTGGTCCCCAAATCTCTCTGACAGCGAAGATGAGAGGGTATCGGCGGCTTTTTGATCAGCAAACTCCACCATCAACTCGCCACTGTCACCCAGCGCAAGCGTGCCGTGCGCCTCGACTGTCTCCAGTACTTCGGAAGGTTCGACCGTCCACCAGCCGCGGGTCCGCATAAGCAGCTCCCGCCCTTTGAGCTTTCGTGGTGTGACAAGATCAATGCTGCGGAAGCGGGCGGCCCACCCGATTTGCGCCGGCGATTTTAAGACAGGGCTGACGGGATCATGATATATGCGGCAACGGCCAAATAAACGCAAACGGATCATTTAAAAACCTCATCAATAAGTCTGGCTGTATCTTTTTCGTGTGGTAATATGCCTGCGGGGATCTCGATTCCATCAGAACCGATGACCTTCGCCAGGCAATGGGTATAGACTCCCGGGGCAGTTTTTTCATTCATGATGATTCCCATTTGATTTGCGACACCCCATGATGTCTCGAATTTTGCCAAGGCCTTTTCCAGCCATCCCCTGATTCGCTGGTCATATGGAGCAATATCCAGTTGTCCCAGAATTTCCTCCAGAGACTTCTCCATCCCTTTGAAGACTTTTCTCATCGCCTGTACCGAAGGATCTCTTCCCCATTCATCCATATCCATCATTGCCGATCTGTTCTTTGAAATTTTTTTATACGACTGTTCAACTTCCGACACCTATAAAAAATCCCCTATAAGGTCAAGAATTTTAACACTGGAAGGGAAGGATGTCATGTTCGCATTTATCGGAAAGTCCAATTCGTCAACGACGTTATTTTCCCTTTGCCACCAATCACCGCTAAAGGCTAATGTTGCTTTTTGTATAAATAATGAATAATTAAGATGTAATCCTGTTGTTTCGCCATTGTTTCATAATTCAAAAGTCAACTTCGGAAACACCGTCCCCTAAATTACTAAATTAAATTCTCAAAAAGTGGGGCTTTATGACAAAGAAAATTATTTTATCAGTCTTATATATCTTTCTTTTCTTACCTTTAACCGGATTCTGCGGTGTTAAATATTTTGAAAAGTCTGACGATTTTAGTGATGGCATAACTTACGGTCTGTCTATTCCTTCCTACAAGGGCAATAATGGAGATTTGGGAATCAACACGGGCATGATTGTTGTGGCTTGTGTTCCGGAACGCGGTCTAATGGTTCAGTTTGTCACCAAAGACACAATCCCCCCTGACCCTGGTCGTACAACTGAATTAAATCTACATCGCGTATCAATAACCAGTAAATTTGATCAAGAAAAGAATGCTCAGATAGATGATTGGTACATGAATTATTTGAGGCATCAACATGCAGGATATAAAGGAGATGTGCTCCAATTTACCAAAAATATCGCTAAATCCTATACGCTGATTATTCGATTTAATAAAACAGGTGACGTACTGAAATTTAGCCTCAAAGATACAGCCAAACCTATACAAAAGATACTGAATAAATGCTCAAAGAAAAATCCTTAGACGCCCCTGCCTGCCACCGTGTACCTTTAAACACATCCGCAGATTTCGCAGATTATATTTTTTAACACCACGATCAGCTTTTAATTTAATCGACGTAAACTGTGGATTATATTTTCTGCCGTGTGCCTTAATGCGCCAGTACAATAATGTCCACCACATCACCTTCCGGCGTCCTGATAAGGAATTGATATTCCATAATGGTGATGTCCCCAAGAAACTCGTAGATGCCAAAATAGCCCAAGGCATCAATCGGAATTCCGTTTATTGAGATTATTTCGTCTTCTTCAATGAGCCCTGCTTCCCAGGCGAAGCTGCCGTCATTCACATAAACAATATCGCTTGCGTCGGTTATGCTAATCTGAAGGCCTATCCTCTGTAAGCCGCTTTCGGTGATGTGGCTTCTGTCGTTGTAAGGGCTGAGATTGACCACCTTTTCGGAAAATTTAAAAACAGTCAAATATTCTCTAAAGAAAGTGCCTCCAATAGCCGGCCAGGCGCCTTGCTGCGCGATTATCTCCCCCGGACATGCGATGCCTAAACAATAGTCGGTTAATGGCAGGTATTCGACGATTTCAGAGCCAATTAAAGTAAAGACAACAGATTCGAAAAGCATTTCCGGTTCCTGAATCAGCGAATCAAGCATCGCATCAGTTATCCTTGTATAGGCCGCTCCTGTATCGAGGAGATTATCGCCCTGCGACTGGCCCTCTATCGAAACATTTGTAAAAGGTCTGCCCGATTCATAGCTGAAAGGTATCGACACAACCGAAGCTGAAGCATTTTCAATGGCATCATAAAAGTAGATCAATTTAGCCTTGTAATCAAAGGTAATATCAAAGTTCTCTAAAAGGTTCATCCCGATGATTCCGTTAAAATACCCCGGCGTGCTCTGCGTAAAGGCGGAATCAGAGGACTGCGCTTTGAAATTTTTAAAACATATGTCGTTTTCGAGACAAAGGCTCGCGATATGCACTTCCCCGCCGTCGTTTCCGAAAATTTCAGCCGGTACGTATGTTCCTGAAGCACCTGTATCGACCAGCATATCGAGGTGAATTGAATCGTTGACCAAAACGCTTAAGACAAAAAGGGTACCGTGCACAAGCTCGGCTTGAACGGGGCTGTCAGTACCACCCCCGGAGATGCCTCCCCCGGCGCCATCGCTTTTGCAGGCCAGCATGAACAGTACAACTGCAAATAAAGCAACGGTTTTTGAGCGTACTATGAGAAAATCAATTTTCAATTTTATGGCCTTAAATGGGTTTCTCTACCTTATCTAAGCATAACAAATTAGAGTCGCATTTTCTATGGCTTTCGGAATAGAAGGGTAAGGATGTCAATTGAGGATTAAATAAAAACCCCACATCTCCATGAGAAATGGGGTTTTTATTTCATTTCTTAGCTATCCCGGGTTGGGATAGCGCTTTTAATAAAAAGGGTCGAAAAAATAATCCACAGATTACGCAGATTACACAGATTAAATTAAAAGCTGATCGTGGTGTTAAAAAATATAATCTGCGTGAATCTGCGAAATCTGCGGATTGCTTTGAGTTGCGCCATGGGCGTCCCGAATCCGCTCGCATGCTACGCTGATTTAGCTGCTTCTTTGGCGAGCGAATAAATTGTAAAGCCAGCCTAAAATTAATCCCGCAATTGCCCCATCTACCAGGGCATAAAGGCTTCCGGCGATCAAATCGCCAAATAAACCGGAAGCTTTATAGCCCGGATAGATCGAAGCCAGCATTAGCAAAAACGCCTTGCCGTATCCCGGCCAAATTAAATTCGCCGCACCCACAATGAAAACCACCCCTGCCCATAAAATGGCAAAGGCAATCGTTAATGCTTTTAGATTTAGTTTCATTTCTTCTTCCCCTTAATCCGCGATTATTTTGTATACCTTATCTCCCTCTCTTACTTTTTCCGGTACCTTTACGCCGACACTATCACCTTGCTTTACCTCCGTAACAGATTCGTGCTCGATCTGCATGGAGTGTACGGTGGACTCAACATCAGTCGTGTGCCCCAAAAAATGGAGCGTATCTCCCACTGCCACTGTTCCGTCCGTTATCTCAACGGCAGCGACTGAGATTTTGCTAAAGTAATTGGAAACAAATCCGATTTTTTCCTGTTCCATAGCTAAACCCTCGCTGTTTAAAGTTTTGAAATTGATTTCAAATCAATAGAATGTGATCGTCGCAGTTTTCACAGCTCAAGTTTTTAAGGGCATCATCTTGAAAATTTATTCGCCTCAGGTAGATTAGGAAGAGAGCATGTCCTTGTTAACCGGCAGAGGAGACCAAGTTAGAACGTGAATTTTGCACGAGCCGGAGGCTTTCATATGCAAGCGGAGCCCCTTAGTGTAATAAAATTAGAGGCTTCATCCCGCGAAACGGGGGCATTTAAGGGCGAAGCTATAGTGGCACATGCTTCGCCCTTAATAACGCAGCAGATGGAAGCCTCCGGCTCGCCCGCCCTGTTGGGTCGTAGCTGAAAGCGAAGCCCAAAGGGTGAAAAGTAATGAGATAAAAT
>JAQYWI010000054.1 GCA_030145015.1 Desulfobacterales bacterium | reverse complement strand
GAACGACAGGGTCTAACGACAGGGTCGAACGACTGGGTCGAACGACCTATTTTATTAAAAGATAGAGCGCGAGCGATGCCATAACTTTAGGCACTTTAGCTCATTTTAGGCATTTTAGGCACTTCTAACTTTAGAGCACCTTTAAAACTTATTTTCTCTGCCTTCGAAGATAAACTGCTATTTTTGAGATGGCTTCTAGATAAGTAGTTTTATAATTAAAATCAGCAAAAGAATGATAAAAAGCCTTCTTATCCAGGTATTTCCAATTTTATCGGAATAATGCGCGCCAATATACGAACCGATGAAGCAACCGCAAAACATGGGGAAAGCCAGATAATAGGCTACGGCCCCATTTAAGGCAAATACAATAGTCGCCATGGCATTCATCATCATGGCGGCTATTTTCAGGGTCCCGGCGCTTACTAAAAAAGTTTGGCCGAACCACAGGATTAAAATATACAATAAAAGCGTACCCCCCATCGCACCGTAAAAGCCGACATAAACCCCGACGACAAATGTCATCAAGCCACCGATAAGGTACTCATATTTTCCGAACTCCTGCTTGGTCCTCTCGGTGCCGAGTTTGGGATTCAACACCAGAAAAAACAGGCATGCAACGGATATGACAATAATGATTAACTTTAAAACCGATTCGCTGATCTCAAAAACAAGATGGGCACCTAAAAAAGAGCCGAATATAACCGGAATTGCTAGAATAAACCCGACCTTGTAATTGATCAGCCTTTTCTTATGGAATTTATACCAGCCGGCTGCACAGACGCCCATAATACCGAAGCGATCCGTGCCAATGGCGGTGTGCGGGGGCAGGCCCAATAAAATCAGCGTCGGTATCGTTAACAAACTGCTCCCCCCGACTAAGGTGCTCAGAACGCTAACAAACATGCCCACAAAAAAAATGATGATTATTTTATAAAATTCCATGAATTTGGCGTGTAAGCGTATAGCGGGTCAGGATGATCGCATCTGCAGATACCTTCTTAACAGATCCAGGGCCGAATTCGTTATGCGGGTACGGGCATCTGCTGAAATTCCGCCGATCAAGACTTGCCGGCTTGTATTTGTGTTGCCGTCACTCAGGCCGATGCAGGTGCTTCCGGTACGTTTACTGTAAGGGCCGACTTCCGGATCTTCGTCTCCGATCAGCGCCATTCCGATATCGACGCCGGATTTTTTTTGAATTGCTTCGGCAAGTTCTTCTGAAATTTCTTTGGATATGGAAACTCCCTTGCCCGGATGAGCGGGCACCAGTTCATCAATTCGGTGGATTGATGCGACAAAGGAATGGTCGACAACTTCAATTCCGCCCGGGACGCCCGTTAAACGATAGGTCAGGTGACCCCCGGTATTGGTCTCGTACACCGCCAAGCGCAGGGCCTGATCCGCAAGCATTTTAATGACGATCTCTTCGATGGTTTCTTTATCCTTACCGAAGATCATATTGCCGAGACACCCGCGAAGCTGTCTTTCCATTTCATCCAGCATTTGCATGGCTTCACTCTCATTTTGGGCTTTGGCTGAAATACGGATATCGACTGCGCCGGGGTGAGCGGCTAAACCCACCGTCGGGTTGCTGGATTCTTCAAACTCGGCAATTCGGCGATCAATATTGCTCTCGCCTTCGCCGGCGGTTCGAAGCACGCGCGTTACAATGACAGCCTGTATGTCAAATTCTTTCTTTAGAAAAGGCAGCACCGTAAGATCCATTAAATGGTGAAGTTCGCGAGGCACGCCCGGTAGAGAAATAACGTAACTTTCGCGAAACTTTACGATAAAACCCGGTGCGGTTCCGACAGGATTATGAATCGGAATCGATTCCCTGGGAATCTGGGCCTGGAGCGGATTATTTTCACCCAGTTTTAGACCGCGTCTCTTGAAAAATTCTTTGATTTCTTTTAAAAGTTTTTCGTCCAGCATAAGTTCACGCTCGGTTGCTAGCGCCACCGCTTCGCGCGTTTTATCATCGACTGTCGGACCTAATCCGCCCGTCGTAATGACGACATCAGAGCGCTTCAGCGCCTTTGATATGGCAGCGGATATGCGGATTTCATTATCGCCCACGGTCGTTTTCTTATAAACATCAAAGCCAATATTTGCGAGCTGCTGCGCAATAAAGGCCGCATTGGTATCGATGATTTGACCCAGAAGAAGTTCGGTTCCAATAGTGATGATTTCCGCTTTCATATTTCCTCATTTTGATAAGTAAGGACAATTAATAAATAACCGACAAGATATTTAATTCGCGAAGAAAATGCTATGCATCCATTTAACACTCAATTTCTTTCACCCGGAGACAATGTTTTTTATTTCTTTTATCCGGCAAAATCAATAATATATATTCAGAGTACATTTTTGTAAAAAATACGAGAAAGCCGGAGGACTGTTATGAAGAAGACATTTAAATACATTAAAAAACCTTCATGGTTGGGAGACGAAGGACCCCTTTACGAGCATGAGGGTTTGAACGAGACGTTGCGGGTATTGTTTGACCGGAAAACAAACGACGTTAAACAGATCGGTGTTTGGGAAACGACAATTCCGCCCGGCGTCGGCCTCCCCTTGCATAAACATCCCCACCCGGTTGAAGAACTGCTCTATGTATTGCGCGGCAAAGGGATCGAAACCGTCGGCGATGAGCAACGCGAAGTGGGGCCGGGAACCGCGATATTCATCCCGCCGGAGGTGGAGCACCGCATCGAAAATACCGGAGATGAGATGTTAATGCTACTGGTGGTCGTATCGCCTCCCGGTATTGTGGAAGAAAACCTTTTTCAGAAAAAAGTGAAAAAGGCAACCCAGGTCTGGCAGAAGGAATATTTTTAAATTCCAATGGTGTCAGGTTTCAGGTGTCAGGTGTCAGGGCAGGCGGATAGCTGGGAAGCTGGAAGGCCAGGAAGCTGGAAAGCCAAATTATTTCCGAGCCCTTCAGCTTTATAGCTTCCAAGCTTCCTTGCTTCCCAGCCCATGAGCTATTTGCCTGACACCCGACACCTGAAACCTGTATTGTTGAAAAAGAAGATTGATATAAGCAATCCGTATTTTGTAAATTACTTGAAGGTGCAACACTAGGAAAGACCCAGCACCGCAGCAATGTTATCACCGCAGATCCGGGCCCGCTGAGTTTCATCTGTAACTGCCGCCGCAACCGAACCGACCGGGTCCGTATCGGCCATATCATAGGGGTAATCGGTTCCCATAAAAACATGTCCTGCGGGCATCACTTCCAGGACAAAACGCAGCGTGTCGGGCCGGAAGGTAATGGTGTCCACGTAGAAATTTTTCAGGTAATGCGGGAAAGGATGCCGGCAATGTGCCTGTGCTTCGGGGCGTACCGACTGGCCGTGCTCCAGGCGACCCAGCAAAAAAGGCAGGACCCCGCCGGCATGGGATAAGCAGATTTTGAGTCCGGGATAGCGGTCAAGCACGCCACCAAACACCAATTGGGTTGCAAATATCGCTGATTCCAGGGGATAAGACAGGAAATTTGCCAGGTAATAGCCTTTCACCCGCTCGACGCCAGCCGGATCATTCGGATGGATAAAAATCGGCACATCCAGGGCCTCTACCGCTTCAAAGAACGGCAGGAACTGCTGCTCATCAAAGCCATGGCCATTCACATTCGAGCCGGTCACCACGCCTTTTAATCCGAGTTCTTTGACCGCGTAAGTCAGTTCCTTTACTGCCAGATCCACGTCCTGCAGGGGTATGGTCGCCAGGCCCAAAAAATGGGTCGCGTGTTTGCGGACTTCTTGAGCGGTGTATTCGTTGACCATACGCGTGAGCTCTGCAGCCGCAGGTGATTCGGCCCAATAGAAAAACATGGTTTGGGTCGGTTGCAGGACGCCCATATCCATGCCGGCCGCCTCCAGGTCAGCGATATTTTCATCAAAATCATGCATCTTACGGTTCCATCCCACGCCCTTTTTGCGATTAATTTCTTCGGATTCTGCCTGGATATCCGCTGGATAAATGTTGACCGACCGGACCGGGTCCAACTTGCTGGCAACCGCAATTGCCTCTGAAAAAAGTATGTGTCGATGACCATCAATTTTCTTTGAATTCATAAAAATCCTCCTTAACTATTAAATCCCAAATCACAAAACACAAATATCAAACAAATTACAATGACCAAAATTCAAAATCCCAAATGTTTTGGTCATTGAAAATTGAGATTTGTGATTTATTTGGAATTTGGTGCTTGAAATTTGAGATTTAAACGAATGTATTGTTGAAAATGACAATTGATAAAATCAATCCGTGTTTTGTAAATTACCTGCACAACGCAATACTATATCACGATCTTCGCCTGCTTTCCGCTACGTGCCGATTCGATCGCCGCCCGGACTAAGCCCAGGGCCTGCAAAGCCCCCTGGCCATCGGTCTCCGGCCTTTTGCCGGTCCGAATGCAATCCGCGAACTCATCGATTTCTTCCAAAATAGGGTTGCCCACATCCAAGGCAATCTCCTCGCCACCCGTTCGGTTCTTTTGGAATATTTGCAGGCGGGTATCCTGATCGATCATTTGCCACCGGAGGAGATACTCCTCAAAGGGTAATTGTTGCAACGTAACCGTGCAGAGCAGGTTGGCTTCCGTGCCGTAGACATACACCCAGCAGGCTTTCGATGAGGCGTAATTGGATCCTAGATAACCCAGAATGCCTGATTTAAATTGAAAGATGGTCGTGGTCACATCCTCAACCGGCGCCTCAATGTAAAGCTTGTTGAAATAAGCAAACACGGTCTCGATTGGACCCAGCAGGTAATTTAACAGATCCGCGTGATGGATGCCCATGGTCATCAGGGCCCCGGCAGGACACCCGCTGTCATCGCCCCGCCACCGAAAACTTTCCGGTGTCAATGCGAACCCCAGATTCTGAGAGAAGTTGGCCTCCACCTGAACCGGTTCACCGATCGCACCGCCGGCAATCAGCGCCTTTAATTTTCTGAACCCGGCCAATCGGCGCAGATGGTGCCCCACCATCAAAACCACATCGGCTTTTTGACATGCGGCGATCATTTTTTTGCCATCCGCAATCGTATTGGCAATCGGTTTTTCAACAAAGACGTGCTTGCCGTGGCGGGCCGCCAGAATGGCCTGTTCGGCATGCACGGCATTGGGGCTGATCAAATGGACCGCGTCGATGTCGTCTCTTTTGAGGACATCTTCATAGGACGTTTCCTGGTTGCAGCCAAACTTTTCGCTTAACGCCTGCCGTTTTTGGGGATCTACATCGAAACAGGTCACCAGCCGAACCTTTTTGCTCTTCATTATGGCATCGCCGACGGCTCCCGACCAGGCACCGGCGCCGATCAGGGCCAATTTCAGCTTGTTATTTTGAGTCAATGACGATCCTCCATTTATGCCGTTGTCGTCTATTGTTATGTCTCCCCAAAATACTACAAAAGCCCTAATTAATAAGGTTTCAGGTGTCAGGAAGATACGGAGGACATCAGACCAAAGGCAGACTGGTTTCTTCCCCAGTCATCTGTTTGCTGACATCCGACACCTGACACCTGAAACCTAAAAACCGTGTTTTGTAAAATACATGCGAAATACAACACTGGATGTCGCTTTGTTATCCATGAATTTCTAAAGAATCAAGGCCGCTCTACCTGTAATTTTATTTTCCTGGATCAGTTGATGGACCTTTTCGGCTTCCTCCAGCGGAAATGTTTGGGAGACGATCGGCTTGATCTGGCCCTGTTTGACGATATCGACAGCCTGAATCAGTTCGGCCATTGATACGTAGCGCGATCCGTGAATTTCCAATCCTTTTCTTAAAACGACAATGGGGTCGACCCGGAATACGGGCTTCTTTTTAAAGACTTCGGGTGGGCGATAGCCTAAAACCACAAGCCGGCCGCCGGTTGCCAGACTTTGCAAACCGGTCTCCAGGGTTTCAGTCGATGCCACAAAATCTAAGACCGCATCGACGCCCCTGCCGTCGGTTAGACGCCGGGTCTGTTCCTGCAAATCGGCGGCCTGGCAATCAATGATTTCATCGGCCCCCAGTGCTTTGACCATTTTGAGCTTCTCGCCGGACAGATCTGCTGCCAGCACCCTTGCCCCGCACAGTTTGGCCATCTGGACCGCATGGATTCCGACCCCGCCTCCGGCGCCGATCACCAAAACGCGATCGCCCGGTCCGATGCGCGCCTCCTGCCGGCAGGCATGCAAGGGGGTGGCAACCGCATCGGAAATAATAGCGGCCTCCGCAAAAGAGATGGCTTCCGGAAAAGGACAGAGATTCAGCGCCGGCACCTTCATGTATTCGGCATAACCTCCATCGCAGGCCATACCGACATATCCGCTGAAATTCTCACAGAGGGTTTCGCGACCGCTGCGGCAGAATCTGCAGACCTGGCAGGTCAGATAGAAATGACAGACAACCCGGTCACCCGCCGCTACATGGCGCACGGCACTGCCGATTTCAACGACTTCACCGGCGACTTCGTGTCCCGGAATCCGGGGGTAGCGGGTCACCAGCCCCGGGGTATTTTTCATGATGACGATCGTCAGCCCGACACCCGCGGCCCTGACCCGCACCAGCGCCTCAGAAGGCCCGATGGCGGGTTTAGCCACCTCTTCGAGCGTAACCGGGCCTCCCGGTTCATGCAGAACCATTGCTCGCATATCAAAATACCTCGTTTAAACTCTTTTCAGAGTTGATATTTTTTGAGGGTCTTTTCAGTTGGAACACCGGCTGAATCCCATCCGCGGGAAGCGTAGTATTCGTCGATCATGCGGTTGAGATTCTCCTCGCCGATACACTGTCCGGTGGCCGGACCATCCGGGAGCGGCTCGTGCAGGGTTCGATAGGGCAAGGTATCATCTTTGCGCGTCAGCCCCTCTCTGAGATTAAACATCCGGATTAAAGTCTCAATTCGTGCGGCAATGGTTAGAAATTCTTTTTCTGAGATATTTTCGCCGGTAACAGCTTGAAAGTATTGGGTGTAATCGACCATCGACAAGGGAATGAATTTTGATTGAAAATCACAGACCAGGAGCGAATGCAGAATGCAGTTCTGATCGTATAATTCTTTGACCATTTCGGCCTTGCCCTCCACGGAATAGGGCGGGTCGTCTCCCAGGAGTTCATGGGACGGCGGCCAGGCCCTGCGGTGGCAGGCACCGCGCGGGCTGACGGCATAGGACAGGGCCCCGCCAAAGGCGCCTCTGGGCTCGTATCCGGGAAACTCCATGCCTTTTACGTGCATGGCGAAGCGTTCGGCGTCATTGCCAACATGTGCCGCAACCCGGCGCACGCCTTCGGCGAGGACATCGCCGAAGCCGCTTCGGGCGGCGATCATTTCAATGGCAGCCAGAGCGGCCTCGCCATCGCCGAAGCGCATATCCAGGCCTTCTGCCTGGGCCGCGGAAATCAATCCCTTTTCCAAACACTCCATCGTGAAACCAATCACATTGCCTGTGGAGATGGTATCCATTCCCAATTTATCGCACAGGATATTGGCCTGGATAATTTCGGGCAGGGCGTCGACCAGCAAATTGGATCCCAACATCGACAGGGTTTCGTACTCGGGTCCCTCAACGGTATTTCCTTTGTATTTGCCACCGGAGGCCCTGGTAACCAGGCTGCAGGGGGTAAAGCAGGAAATGCAGGCTTTGCGTGCTATCGTGCTCCGCTGGACACCTTCGGCGTCGATTTTGTTCAAGGCCTTTTCCCATGTTCCGAATTGGAAATTCTTGGTGGGCAAAATCCCGCCCGTATGGGTGATGTTTAGGGTCAGCGGTGTCCCGTATTTCATCCTGGCCTTGGCAACCTCGCTCTGGCGGGAGCGCGCATAGTTTTTTTTGTTCAATTCGGCCAGCTTTTTGCGATCGTGCTGCTGAACTTTGCCTTTGCTCCGGATCATAATGGCCTTGAGGTTTTTGGAGCCCATCACCGCCCCGACACCGCCTCTTCCGGCCTGGCGATAGAGTTCGCTGTTGATGCTGGCAAATCTGCAGAGCCTTTCTCCGGCCGGCCCGATCGAGGTAACGCCGGCAGACGGATCGCCTTCCATTTCTTTGAGAATCCGGTCGGTCTCGAAGCTGTCTTTTCCCCAGATCGCGTCGGCCGCCCTTATATGCACGCCGCTGTCATCCATTTTCAGATAACAGGGATGATTCGACTTGGCGCGGATGATCAGCCCGTCATAACCCAGCTTCTTGAGTTCACCCGGCAACCTTCCGCTCGAATAGCTGTCACACCAGCCCTGGGTGAGCGGGGACTTGGTGATTACCACAAATTTTGATGAACCCGGGACTTTCGTGCCGGTCAGGGGGCCGGTCAGAAAAAAGAGGACATTTTGAGGGGAAAGCGGGCGGGTTTTGGCCGGCAGCATATCAAACAACAGCCGCGCCCCCAGGCCCCTGCCCCCCATGTACTTCGCAACCATATCATCAGAGACGGCGCGGTCTTTTGTCTTCCCGTTGCTCAGATCAATTTCGAGCAGCCTTCCACACACCCCTTTCATGGGCTTCTCCTTTTGTGAATTTTAGTGCGTGTTAAGCGGCAGTTTACTTCATAGGTGATTGCTGTTGTCAAGTCATTTTAAATGCACAGGGTTCCTGTCGGACGCTTTGCAACCGATTGAATAAAACAGATTTATCTCCTATTGACAGTTTCTGCTCAGGAAGGATATGGTTTTTAGAATTTAATATAATTCTGATTGGGAAGGGTTACTATATCGGAGGCAGTGCCATGAAAGCAGATCTGGCCATACAGGGAGGAACGGTTGCCACACCAGGCGGCACCTTTGAAGCCGACATTCTCGTTCAAAACGGCCGCATCCAGGCCATCGGAAAATTGGAGGGTATTGAGGCGCGACGCAAAATCGATGCCCACGGTTTGCTGGTGATGCCGGGTGCGGTGGACGGTCATGTCCACATGATGGATCCGGGTTACACCGAGCGCGAGGACTTTACCAGCGGGACCGCGGCCGCGGCCGTGGGGGGCACCACCACCGTGATCGAGCACCATCGGACCGAACCGCCGGTCCTCAAGGCCAAATTCTTCGAAGAAAAGCGTGACATCCTCCAGCCAAAGGCGGTGGTGGATTTCGCCTTAATGGGCGGGGCGGTGCCCGACAACCTCCACGAATTAAAGGCGATGTGGGACATAGGGGCGGTGGCCTTCAAGACCTTCACCTGTGCGCTTCACGGCGTCACGCCCATGCCGGCCGGAAACCTGCGGGAACTTTTTCGAACCCTGGTAAGCTTTGATGGAATTACGCTGATTCATGCCGAAGAGGATACGATCCTGCGTGTTAACGAGCAACTGCTGCGCGAGTCCGGTCGCAAGGATTACATGACGGTATCCGAGTGGAGATCCGAGGACGCCGAGGTCATGGCCATCATGACCGCCGTGAAATTGGCCGGACAGACCGGTGCGCGCGCCATCTTCGCTCACGTGAGTCTGCCCGAATCGCTCAGCGTCATTCGGGAAGCAAGGGCCGGCGGCGTCAAGGTATTTGCAGAAAGCTGCCCGCAGTATTTTTATCTGAGTGTCGATGATCTGGCGGAAAAAGGGCCCTGGGTCAAGTTCGCTCCGGCGGTGCGCAGCGCTGCAAGCGTTGAACAGATGTGGTCGGAGCTGGAACTCGGGAATGTAAATCTTTTGAGCACGGATCACTGCCCTTTTCCCAAGGCCGAGAAAGCCGCGGGAATCGAGGATATCTGGAAGGCGCCCTATGGGATTCCGGGCATCGAGACCACGGTGCGCTTGATGCTCAATGGTGTCAATCAAGGCAAGGTGAGTTTGGAGCGGGTGGTACGGGCCATGTGCGAAACCCCGGCCCGACTCTACGGTCTCTACCCGCGCAAAGGATGCCTGCTGCCGGGAGCCGATGCCGATATCCTGCTGGTGGATATGGATGTTAAGGAGACCCTCTCAAACGACGCGATCGTTTCCAAGTGTGGTTGGACGCCCTTTGACGGCATGCAAGTCCAGGGCAAGGTCATGATGACGATTCTGCGCGGCGCGATCGTCGCCGAGAATGGCCAGCCCGTCGGCGAGGCCGGATATGGTCAGTTCATCCCGCGCCCCGGGGCGCAAGGCGGCAGCCCATGAGCCGCGTTCTAGTAGCTGATAGCACTTACGACACCTGCCGGGAAGCGGTGGACCGGGCCTTTGCCACCTTTCCGATTGACATCCGCGGTAAACGGGTCGCGCTTAAAATGAATGCGCTTAAGGCCGGGGACCCGGAGCGTTACGCCTATGTCACGCACTATAAACTGATCAAAGCGGTCATCGAAAAACTAGAAACCCTCGATCCCGCGGAAATTGTGGCCGGCGATTCGGTCGGCACCGAGTTCTACGGTGATTCCGAGCATGTCTTTGATCAGACGCGTTTAAAAGAAGTTGCCGGCCCCCATTATCGCAATTTCAATAAAAACCTGGCAGTGGTTAAACTCAAAAAGCCGTTCGATCGCAAAGTGGCCGTGCTCAAGGATGTTCTCGAAGCGGATGTCTATATTTCGGTGCCGAAGATGAAGACCCACGGTCTGACCATGATCAGCGGGTCGGTTAAAAATAATTTCGGGCTTTTAGCCGGAGCCCAGAAAGCTTGGTATCATTATTACAGCATTAAGCCGCAAACGTTTGCCCAAATCCTCATCGAAATGTTCTGCCTGCGCCCGCCGGATCTGGTGATCATGGACGCCATTCTGGCGATGGAGGGCTATGGACCGGCTTCGCCGGAAACCCGCTGGGTCAACAAGGTCCTGGCGGCAACCGATGCGGTGGCGTTGGATACGGTCCTGGCCAAAATTGTCGGCTTTACAGTGGACGATGTACCCTATCTGGGCCTGGCAAGGCAATTTGCGCTCGGGGAAACGGATTTAAGGGCCATCGAAATTTGCGGAGAAGCAAACACCATCGAGGCCTATCATCGGCCGACACCGTCGCAATCCAGCTTCTGTTACAGGGCCGGCGTGGGCAGTGGAACGACCAGCCTCGATTTTTTCAGACAACGGGTTGCTTATCGCCCGGCCATTTCTGGGCAAAACTGCCGGCACGCGCAGGGGTGTGATATGTGTATCGACATTTGTCCATCCGGCGCTTTATCCAAAGGCGAGCAGGCCCCGGCGCTGGAAGCGTCCAAATGCATGCTTTGCAGCGCCTGCAAAGAGGTCTGTGAAGCATCCGGCCTGGAACTGCTCGCCGATGAAGAAATAATAAAACAACTGGCCCGTGAAGAGTCGAAAATCTAGAAATTTAGGAATAGCGCGCGGGTTCTTTTTTCGCGCGACCGTCTAAACGCAAGGAGCAGGCAATGGATCAAAAAATAGGTATGATTGGTGTCGGTATCATGGGATCGGCCATGTCGGCGAATCTGCTCAAGGCCGGCTATGAAGTCATCGGCTACGATGTTGCGCCACAGCAACTCGATGGTCTTATCCGTGAAGGCGGAAGCGGGGCGGGCTCCTGCCGTGAAGTCGCCGAACAGGCCGATGTGGTCATCACCTCGCTTCCCAGCGGCGAGGCCCTGCAGCAGGTCGTCAATGCAAAAGACGGGCTGGTTGCGGCTCAAAAGAAAGATCTAATCGTCCTTGAAACCAGCACCCTGACCCTGGAGGACAAACAGTCAGCCCATGATGCTCTCGATGCGGCCGGGGTGGAGATTTTAGACTGTCCACTCAGCGGTACCGGCGCCCAGGCCGTTAAAAAAGATATCGTGGTTTACGCCAGCGGAAATCAAACGGCCTGTGAGCATTGTGATGCGGTATTTAACGGGTTTTCCCGGGCCAATTATTACGTGGGCGAATTCGGCATGGGCACCAAGATGAAGCTGGTGGCCAATCTGCTGGTGACGATCCACAACGTTTCGGCGGCCGAAGCATTTGTGCTGGGAATGAAGGCCGGCCTGGATCCGGAGATGCTGCTTAAAGCGGTCAGCGATGGCGGCGGAACTTCCCGCATGTTTGAGGTGCGGGGGCCGCTGATGGTGGCCGGGAAATATGACAAGGCCACCATGAAAGTGGATATGCATCAAAAAGACATCAATATTATCAGCGAATTTGCAAAAAAATTGAATTGTCCAACTCCGATGCTGTCTGCAGCGGCGCAGATATATACCGCTGCTTTAGCCAATGGTTATGCCAAACACGATACGGCCGCAGTTTGTGCCGTGCTGGAAGAAATGGCCGGGACAAAACGGGAATCAAAAACGTGATCGCGGGCGTAAGGTCGGTTCCCTGGTTTCTGGCCAAAATAGGTTTCAGGTGTCAGGTGTCGGGTGTCAGGAAGATACAGAGGGCAGCCTGCGACGAGCCCATCGGCCGTGAGTCGTTCGACCCTGAGCTCACGACCGAAGGGCTCAGTCGAGTCGAAGACATCTATCAGACTGTTCTCTGTCATCTGACTTCTGTAATCTGTTTGCTGACACCTGACACCCGAAACCTGACACCTAAGTTTAGTAAATTACTTGCGGGACATAACACCCGCGGATTTGACACCAACATCTTACCGCGTGGAGAGTGAACATGCAAAAACTCAATCAGGGCGAAATAACAGCACTTGAAAAAATTGCGGTTCAAAACCGTAGAAACGTTCTGCGGCTGATGAGAGCCGGCCGCATGGGGCACATCGGCGGGGCGCTCTCCTCTGTAGACATCCTGACCGCCCTCTACTTTAAGGTCATGCGGGTTGATCCGCAACACCCGGAGTGGCCGCAGCGAGACCGATTCGTCCTCTCTGCGGGCCACAAGTGCCTGGCGCTCTATGCAACCCTTGCAGAAAAGGGATTCTTCAGCCACACGATCCTGGATACATACGGCGCCCTGGGTTCGAAATTGGGGGGACACCCGGACATGCATAAGGTCCCCGGTGTTGAAACCAATACCGGAGCCCTGGGACACGGGCTTTCAATTGCCGGCGGCATGGCCATGGGGCTGAAAATGGATGCCCTCGATGCCAGGGTGTATGTGATCATGGGCGATGGCGAGCTGGCCGAAGGGTCGAACTGGGAGGCGGCCGCCGCCGCCAGCCATCACAAACTCGACAACCTGCTCGTTTTTGTCGACCGCAACCATTTGCAGATCAGCGGCCCGACGGTGGATGTCATGAATTATGAACCGCTTGACAAAAGATGGCAGGCTTTCGGCTGGAGCGTGCGTGAAATCGATGGACATGATCTGGAGCAGATTGTCGCGCATGCCACCGACATCCCTTTTGAAAAAGGCAAGCCGTCGGTGATCATCGCCGATACGGTGAAATCAAAGGGGGTATCCTTCGCAGAAAACAAGGTAGGCTTCCACTACTGGAAGGCCACCGATGCGGATCTGGAAATCGCAGAACGGGAGCTTGACGAGATCGAAAAGGAGATCAGCTAATGGACGATTTAAGGGACCCGCGCAAAACCTTAGGCGAAGCGCTGGTAGCGGCGGCGGAAAAAAATAAAAACATTGTGGCTATCTCGGCCGATAGCTCAAGCGGATCGGGATTGACCCCTTTTCATGAACGCTTTCCCGAGCGTCACATCGAGTTCGGCATTATGGAGCAGGGGGTCATTGGTTTTGCGGCCGGCCTTGCCACCACGGGCAAGATCCCCTTTGTCGTCGCCATCGCTCCTTTTGTGACGGCACGGCCTTTCGAAATGTTCCGAAACGACCTCGGCTACATGCGTCAAAATGTCAAGGTCGTGGGACGCTGCGCCGGGCTGACGTATTCAGATCTGGGAGCGACCCACCAATCATTGGATGATATCGCCATCATCAGAACCATACCGGGTGTGACGGTGATCAACCCGGGGGATCCGATAGATATCATCAAGGCGGTGCATGCGGCCGCAGCGCATGTCGGCCCGGTTTATATCAAGCTGGGCAGCCCCAAAATGCCCGTTCTCATGGACGAAAACTATCCCTTCCAAATCGGAAAGGGGGTTGTCATGCAGGCGGGCCATGATGTCACGATCATCGCAACCGGCACGGTGCTGTCCAAGGCCGCCGAAGCCGCCCGCATCCTCAAGGAAAAGGGTATTCACCCCCGCCTGATCAATATGCATACCATCAAACCCCTTGACCGCGAACTGGTCTTGAAGGCTGCGGCGGAGACGGGCAAAATCGTTACAGTTGAGGAGGGCTATCTTGCGGGGGGTCTGGGCAGCTGTATTGCCGAGCTGATCGCCACAGAATACCCCGTGCCTTTGAAGATGATCGGCATAGACGATCTGTTCTGCGATACGGGGCCCTACGAAGAGCTGCTCGCTCAGTACGGACTCCAGGGCGATCAGATCGCAGATACGATTGCGGAATTTTTAGAATAAATTCGTAGAATAGATATTATTTCGGAGCATTGGAGTGTTGGGTTCGTTCTTTCGTTGCGTGTTACGGGTTGCGAGTTGCGAGTCATGGACTGCAGAGTTTAGTTTGCAATATTTTAACCCGTAACCGACTCGGCCGAGCTCGTCGCAGGCCGGAACGCGAAACTCGTAATGCTTCAATATTCATATAGGCCGATATCGGGGCAACACCCCTGAGGCACAGAACTTTCTTCGCTGTCTTGGGATAAACCCACACCATCACCTGCGTCAATGTAAGGTGAGCCATCTAAAAGGTGATAATTTCCGAATTTTGGATCTTCAAATCTCGGATCATCAAAAACACTTTTTCGATCGTATCCTAACCCCCGCCATTCGCTGGAATTTTTTTTCTCCCTTATGAGGTTCGGGCTCTTACCTTTCACGACCAAGAAACCGAAACCATTCACTGCTTCAGGGAAAAAACCATTATAATTCATATTAAGAACGCCGCTTGTAAAGTAATCTTTAAATAACTTTACATGAAATCGAGTCGGATTGAAGGAGATATTATTTTTAATTGTGTTTTTACCGATAGCATCCTGAAGTAACGTGAAACTTATATCGCAGTTCACGATCAGATTATTATAAATCTCATTGTCAAACACGCCCAAATTACCCGAGATACTGTGCGTGCCCAATTTAAAACCATTTCTGCAATTCCCAATAATATTATAATAGGCCCTGTTATGGGAGGATCCATTTTCAATTTGAATACCATTTTTTCCGCTGTGGATCTCATTGTAGCGGATGGTAACATTATGGGCATCCACATCAGCCCATATCCCATTTGGATTCGTAGACCGCATAGCCCGATACACAGAATTATACTCAACGATTGTGTTTAAAGGTTCTTGGGATCCTCTTCGCCCGATTATCCGAATTCCGCCGGACCATTTTCCATTTCCGGCCGAATGATACCCCACCACATTATTGGCAATGATCGAATCATAGACAGCAGCGTATCGGATTCCATCACCCGCCGTATGGAGAATCCTGGAATTTGTAATGGCGCTGTTTGAAAAATTGATAATACGAATCGCGGTACTGGTCCTTTCGGTATTTTCAGAGGTTTCTGAAGATCCTGAAAATCGCACAGTCAGACGGTGCAATTCTATAGTCGAGCGCGGACTTTGCCAGTTGCCGCTAATGACAATCGATCCCCAGTTGCCCCCCCAGAGTTCTATATTTTCAAAGCGAACATAACCTGCAGCCGTACCCAGGCCGTCAATCACAAATTTCTTGCTGCTGTAATGGATAGGGGTTCCATCGGGTGAACCACCGCCTTCTTTATAAAGATAAAGATAGCCTCTCGTATCATTGACATAGTCAAAGAAAAACTCGCCTTCACCGACATTCGGGTCTGAACGCATTTGGAGGGCAGAATCCAGCCAAACATCTTCCTGCCATACCCACCCGACATCTTCACCGGCATGATCAATTTGAATTCGATAAATATTGCCGCTAACTCGCGCCCAACCGGAAGTAATCTGTTGGGTCGGACAGATGATTCTCGGTAAATAACCTGAGCCATAGGCTTTCGTTATAATTAAATTATTCTCCTCTCCTGTATCTCGCAGGGTGAAATAATCGTACCAAACATCCCCTCGCTTTAGTCTGACTTTATCTCCGGGCTGCAGAATAGCGTTACCCGCTACACCGCTGGCCTTGCTCATCCAGGGATGATATTTCCAGGGGGTTTGTTGTGATTTTCCATTTTTGCGATCATCTCCGATTGAACTGGATACGTAATAGGTTGCAGCCTGCAGCGGACATACCCATATAAACAATAATATCGGCAGAATGCATGTCATGATTATAAAAAAAGACGATTTTTTAAGGGTAACCGTGTCTCGCATCTCTCTCCTCATATTTTGATTATTAAAAAATTAGGGTCAGCGCACTTATTTCCAAATATATCATTGGGTTGTTTTTAAAATTGTAAGCAGCCCCAATCACGCACAAACTATGCCATCTGCCGCTAAACACATAATTTAAATAAATTTAGGATGTTATGTTATTATGCGGCCATCCGGGCATCTAAAGCGGATGATTTATTTGACACTTACTGTGCACTTTTTTGAACGAATGATTTTTTGCGGGGTCATGTCGGCAACGACACGTGCCGAGGTGAATGCGGATTAGATCGGTTTTAAGGTAGGGATGGGAATGATATTTGCGATGACGGGGAGGCCGTTCCTACACCAGAGAACAGAGGTCAGATGACAGAAGACAGAAAACAGTCTGCCCTTTTTCGTCTGTCATCTGTTTTCTGTACTCTGTCCTCTGTATCCTGCTGACACCTATTCATCCCGAACTTCGATAAAATCAGCGGACACCGGCGGGCAGGTGAAAAATTCCAGGTAACGGAAATCCCTATCGGACCGATTGACAGTTGTATGTTTTTCGCCCGCTGCAATGTAGCATACCGAGCCGGCTTTGAAGGGATACTCCTTACCTTCAACAATTTCGATTGCTTCCCCGCTAATTGCAATAATTACGGATTCCCGTTTGGCGTGATAGTGATATGGCACCTGGCTGCCGGGCGGCAGCAGGCCGAACATACCCCCCAGATCATTGGCCGCATGCGCCCGGGTTAATATCTCGGGTCGATAGATCTGTCCGGGCTCCGGATTCTCCCTGTTGATGTAATCTTCGAACATAAAAAACTTCATGGCTTTCCTTTCTGATTTAAATGGGTACTTCCTCATCCTCAGGCGGCGCCTTAATTACGATCGCCCGCAACGATTCCGTATCACTCAAATTCCAGGTCATGTGCGACTCGCCGGCGCCGACAAACAGCACCGCACCCGGCCCGATTTCCCTTCTTTCTTCCCGGGTTTCCGCCATTCCTTTGCCGGAAAGCACGTATATGACTTCTTCCTGATCCGGATGAACGTGTTTCTTATGGACATGCCCGGGCAGCCATTCGGTTATTTTGACTTTTATCTTTTTGGCCCCGGCGGTCTGGAGATTGACAAGCTCTTTGGTCAGCCCCCAGGCGACTTTTTCAAATTCGATCTCATCTTCCATTAAAATTTTTGCCATATTTTCTTCTCCTCTAAGCGTCTAAATAGGGGGCGGCCCATTCCAGATCCAAAGCCGTCAAACACGCTTTGGTGGGCACGCCGTCGCGATTCCAGCCCAGCAGTTGATAGTATACCTCAACGGCCTCGCGGTGCGCGTCCGGGTCGATTTTAACACCTTTTAAGGGTCCTGCCTGCGGGGATTCGTAGAAACGTTCGGGCAGCCGGTCATCTTCCCGTTTAAATCCTTCCCTCAGGTTAAAAATGCGCATCATCGTTATACCGCGCTCGACCGCTTTCATCAGCTTCCAGGTGGTGGCCGGCCATCCGCTAACCGCTTCAACCGCGTCCCGTATTTCGGAGATATTCCAGGGCACAAAACTGCACAAACCCAGATAATTGGGTAAAACTCTCAAGAGCCCCAGTTCATAGGCCATGCGCGCCTTGCGCGGGCTCAGCTCGGTGGGTGGCAGGGTTTCAGCGACATGAAGGCGGTTCCAATTATCCATCAAACGCGGCAAGACATTGTCGATCGCACCGGATACGTGGTCTGGGCCGGCGGCATGCACGCCGTAATGGATACTGAGGCCCTGGTTTAAACGCGGCTCATGATAGGGAATTTCCAGACCTTTCACCTGCATGGCGAATTTAATTGAATCTTTACCGATGATCTGCGCTGCTTTTTTGGATCCCTGGGCCAGCAGATCGCCAAAGCCCTGTCTGCGGGCAATTTTTTCGAGCAGCTGTAGCATCACCTCGGCATTGCCGAAATTGAGCTGCAATCCGTCCATCTCTTCTGAGTTTAAGAGGCCGTTTTCAAAGCATTCCATGGCAAACGCAATCGTCGCACCTGCTGATATGGTGTCCATGCCAAAACGGTTACAGATTTCATGCGCTTTGCAAACGGCTTTGGGGTCGTCAATTAACAAATTGGGTCCAAATGAAGCCAGGGTCTCATATTCGGGACCACCATAAACGGAATCAACATGCCAGGGTTCCTCTTCAATTTGGACTTTCTTTTTGCACCGGATGGGGCAATTAAAGCAGCCTTCCATCCCCACACCGTAGGTGTTCATCACCGGTACCGCATGGACATGTTCAACACCGGGGAATTGGCCGCCGCTATAATTGCGAATGGGCAAATTGCCCACCGCCTCATACGCGTCCATAGCTCCGCCGGTTCCGTATTCCACAAAGGGACAGGTCTTATACTTGCCCTTCATGATGCGATTCAGTTCCAGAATTTTATCATTATCTGCAGCAGCGGGACGCTGGTTGCCTTTTACAACGACACCTTTGAGGCGCTTCGACCCCATGACGGCGCCCATGCCGCAGCGGCCGAAGGCATTGCGGCAGTCAACAATGATGTTGGCATAGGACACCATTTTTTCTCCGGCCTCTCCGATAAGGGCCGTGCGGCATTTTTTTTCTCCGACATCTTCCTGAAGCCACTCCATGGCCTGTCGAATCTCGGTCCCCCGGATTTTTGATGCATCGCGAATTTCGACCTTGTCGTTATGGATCCAGAGATAAACCGGCTTTTTCGCGATTCCCTCGATGATGATGCCGTCATAGCCTGCTCTGCGCAGCTCAGCACCCCACCAGCCACCGGCTTCGGACTCACCGCAGGCACCGGTTAAGGGAGACTTCGCACCGACGCTGCATCGTCCGGAGCCGATCACCCGGTGTCCGGTTAACAGCCCCATGGCAAACACCAGTTTATTTTCAGCTCCTAATGGATCGGCTTTGGCAGGAACTTCGGTCAGGAGGGTATGCATAATGATTCCACGCCCCCCTAAATAGCGCTCGTAATAAGACTCATCCGGTTGCTCAACTCTGATATCCCCGCTTTCCAAATTAACTCTCAAAAGTTTTCCCGAATATCCATAATGGTCCATGGTGTTCTCTCCCTCTTTCTGGTCGCTAGCCACTAGGCACTGGTCGCTGGCCACTGGCTGCTTGTCTCCGGGTCGGCCAGCAGCAAGAAGCCAGCAGCCAGTAGCAAGAAGTCTAAAATAAAGCCGAGTTTTATAAATTAATCTGGTTATCCGGAAAGAAAAAGTCGTATTAAATGTGGAAGCCGCTCCCACAGGAAGTTTATCTAATGGCAACTTAGACTTTCCAGATAAGCAGTTGAATTAATTGCGGGACGCAACATTAGAATCGTTGTAGCACGATCATCTATCTGCAAGCAAAAAGAGTTTGCGCCCGAATTTCGTTTGACAAGCTGTTGGCGGATATTATACACAGTTTTACAATTGTGTAAAGCCTGCACAGATGTGCAGAAAATAGCGCAAAATCTTATTTTAGCGTCCATTGAAGCTTTGCTTTGACATCGCAAAATAGAATTTGTGCTTTTGGGGTGCGAAAATCTCTAATTCTGGAGGAAATTATGGCAGACAAAATGGCGGTTTTGGGTACCGGTGCGATCGGCAGCAGCGTCGGAGCCGACCTTGCCAAGACCGGCTATGACGTGATGCTCATTGACCAATGGCCGGCCCATGTCGAGGCGATGAAAGCCAATGGTTTGCGCGTCACCATGACCGATGAAGACTTACACACCCCGGTAAATGCCATCCATATTTGTGAATTGGCTTCCCTGACGCATGCGTTTGACATTGTTTTTCTAACCGCCAAGTCCTACGACAGTTGCTGGATGACTGAGCTAATCAAGCCGCATTTGAAGCCCGATGGTGTGCTGGTGTCGCTGCAAAACAGCCTCAATGACGAACTGATTGCCCCCATCATCGGCCCCACAAGGGATGTGGGCTGTGTGGTTGAGCTTTCAGCCGAGGTTTTCGAGCCGGCCAAGGTGAAACGCAACACCACCCATAGCGGCACGTGGTTTGCTGTCGGAGAGCTGCA
This sequence comes from Desulfobacterales bacterium, assembly GCA_030145015.1. The sequence continues at coordinate 8,459 of JAQYWI010000054.1, read as the reverse complement.
TGGCCGGGTGACGCCGCGGGCCCAGAAAATAGCCGAGATCCTCAGCTGCGTCGGCAAAACCGAAATCACCACTAATATCTGGGGCGCGAAATGGACCAAGCTGATCGCCAATTGCATGCTGCAGGCGCCCATCGGTATTCTGGGGCTGTACGAAAAGGAGGCCACCGATATTCCGGAGGTGTTTGATTTCTGCATTCAGCTCGGCCGCGAAGCCATGGAAGTCGGGGCAACGCTGGGATATACTATCGAGGCCATCTATGGCCTGAGTGCCGAGGAATTTATGGGCTCAACCGATGAAGTCCTCAAAAAAAATCTTCGAACCCTGGTCAGCCATATGGGAAAAGAGGCGCGCAACTCGGTGCTGCAGGACCATTTGAAAGGACGCTACAGCGAGGTTGATCAACTCAACGGCCTGGTGGTAAAAAAAGGCCAGGCCGCCGGCGTGCCGACGCCTTTAAACGCAGCCGTTACGGAGGTGACCCGACAGATTCAAAAAGGAAATCTGAAACCCGATCGCTCAAATCTGGGAGCCCTTAAAAAACTGATGGACAAAGCCGGATCATAATCATAGAACCCCTCTCAAAAATGCGTCTAAGTGCCCATGGCTGCGTTGCGGCTCGGCTCAAAATGCTCACATACTACCGTGTATGCTCCGCTTTTGAGCCAAACCGCGCCTTGCCCTGAACCCTGATCCACATTTTTGAGATGGGTTCTAGTCTGTATAATTCGGCCGGCATTATTTCAAATGGAAGGAGGTGATCATACCACGGAAAAGCGCAACCAACCTAAAACCCAACCACGATAGAATCAAGGAGGTGGGATATGAGAAAACAACATCATTTCTCTAAGATCTTCTGGGGAATTCTTATCTTTCTTTTTGTCATTGCGTTTACAGCAAGTCTTGCATCCGCCAAAGACCAGTACATCCGTCTGGGGTGCGGTGGACCGGGAGGGTCCTGGTTCAAGATGGTCGGCGGACTCTCATCGCTTTATAACAAAAAAATTCAGAATGTTAATGTCAGCGCCGTATCGTCCGGCGGCTCCGTGGCACTCATGCGGCTGATTCGGAAGGGCGAATTGGAAGCAACCTTTACCCATACGCTGACGGCCTATGACAGCTGGAACGGCGTGGGCAAGTTTGAAAAAGAGGGTCCCTATAAGGGCATCCGCATGATGACCGGCATGTATGAGAGCGTGCATCACTTTGTTGTGCGTGAGGACAGCGGCATCAAAAGCATGGGTGACCTTGCCGGCAAACGCGTCAACGTGGGTTCACCCGGCAGCGGATCTGCGGCCAACTCGACGATTATTCTTGAAGGCCTGGGCCTCTATGACCAGGTAAAAATAAACAACTTGAGCTTCGGTGATGCGGGCCGCGCCGTGGGGGATGGGCAAATGGATGCTTTGGGGATGAGCGGAGCACCCATGGCCGCCGTGGTCACGTTGGAGGCTTCCCGCAAAATTCGCGTGCTGGGATTCAGCGATGCGGAGTTTAAAAAAGTATTTGCCAAATCGCCGTTTTACTACAAGACCACCCTGCCCGCCGGCGTTTACAAGTCATGGAACCAGCCGACGGATCTTATCGCTTTTCAGGTTTTCTGGATCGCCCATGAAAAATTTGATCCCGAAGCGGTCTACAAGATGCTCAAGGTGGCCTATGATCCCAGCAACAAGGATTACCTCAAAAGCGTTCACCGACAGTTTGCCGGCATGAGTGCGGCTTTGCAGCCGATGAAAGGATTGGGAATACCCTTGCATCCCGGCGCCGTTAGATACTGGAAGGAAAAGGGCATGGACATTCCCGCGGAGCTGATCCCTCCGGAGATGAAGTAGCGTTAAATCGATTCGCTTAAATTAAGGCACCGTTCATATCCTCCGCAACAAACCGGCGGCGGGATTTTGGACGGTGCCTGCTGATTTTTACAGATCGATAAAGGGGACGGTGGCATGACGCAGGACACCAGCGGCGAGACCCGGGAACGCATGCGGCGACTGGGGGGCAAAAGCGCCTGGATCGTCAGCAGCATTGCGGCAGTGTTTTCGCTGTTTTATATCTACACCGCCGGTTTCGGATTGATCTCCACGGAGCTGCACCGGGGTTTGTACATCCTGTTTACCATGCTGCTTTGTTTTTTGCTCTATCCCGCACGGAAAGCATCGCCCGCCAACCGGGTGTCCCTTATGGATTGGGGTCTGTGTTTGCTCGTCTTGATCGCGGTTATCTATTGGATTCTAGAATTTTCCGAATACGCCACCGAACGGGTTAGAAATCCCCTGACGGCCGACATCGTCATGGGTATCATTATTACCGTCCTTTCCCTGGAGGTGGCCCGTCGCACCATCAATTGGGTATTGCCCATCCTGGCCTCTGTATTTCTGCTGTATGCCTACTTTGGTCGTTTGGTGCCCGGAATCCTGAGTCATCCGGGCTTTTCCATCGTCAACATCGTGGAAAGCATCGGTTGTGACATGAGTGGGATTTATGGACTTGTTGCCAACACCTATGCGACCTTTGTGTTTCCGTTTATCATCTTTGCTTCTTTTCTGAAAGCAGCCGGCGCTGGAGACGCGATCGAAAATTTGGCGATGGCCATCGCCGGGGGGACCCGGGGAGGCCCCGCCAAAGTGGCCGTTGTGTCCAGTGGAATTATTGGTTCGATTACCGGCTCTTCGGCTGCCAATGCCGTGGCGACCGGTGCTTATACCATCCCGTTAATGAAAAGGACGGGCTACAAAGCGCATGTGGCCGCGGGTGTAGAAGCGGCGGCATCCAGCGGCGGGCAGATGTTGCCGCCGGTGATGGGCGCAGGGGCGTTTTTGCTGGCCACATTTACCGAAACGGCCTATGTGGACATTATTAAAATTGCCGCCATTCCGGCGCTGCTATACTTTTTCTCCGTGGGCTGGATGGTGCATTTTATTGCCGGTCGCGAAGGTTTGAAAGGTCTACCCAGAGACCAGCTCCCAAAGCTCAAGACCGTCATCCTGAAACAGGGCTACCTTCTGCTTCCGGTGGTCGTCATCTTGGTGCTTTTAATCGCGCGCTACTCTCCCCAGAAGGCCGCTTTTGGGGCGATCATCTGCACGATCGCCCTGAGTTACGTAAAGAAAGAAACCCGTCTGGGTCCGCGAAAGCTGCTGGACACCCTCATTTTGGCCGCCAGAAACTCTCTGATCGTTGGGGCGACGGCAGGCACCGTCGGCATCATCGTGGGCATTACCTTGATGGCCGGTATCGGAATAAAATTTTCGGCCCTCATACTGGGCTTTTCCCAGGGGCTGCTGCCGTTGACCATCATCTTAACGGCGCTTGCATCCTACATCATGGGCATGGGCTTAACGGTCACGGCTTCCTACGTGGTGGTGTCGGTCCTGGCGGTGCCGGCGATGGTTGAACTGGCCGTGCCCGTCGTCGCAGCGCACCTGGTCGTTTTCTGGTACGTGGAGACCGGCCAGGTCACGCCACCGGTGGCGCTGGCCGCCTTTGCTGCCTCGGGGATTGCACGCTGTGACCCCAACAAGGCCGGGTTTGCGGCGGTTCGGCTGGCGTCACCGCTTCTGATTACGCCGGTTCTTTTCGTTTATACCCCCCTGCTGTTGAATGGTTCGACGACAGCGATTATCGAAACCATTGTGAGTGCGGCCATCGCATTTATTGCCTATGCCGGGATGATGCAGGGGTTCTGGTTCAGGCGGGCGGTTGTGTTGGAGCGGGTCCTGCTGGGTCTTGCCGCCGTGTGTCTGTTTATTCCGAGCATTTACACGGATCTTGCCGGACTCGCGATTCTTGCGGGTGTGACCGTGTTAAATCGCAAGCATTTAGTCTAGACATGTTCCAAAAAATATTGCAAAAGTCGTTTGGTATATCTTAGGTCAATAGAGTGCTTTAATTGAGAAAATCCCAAATTACAAAAAACAAATATCAAACAAATCACAATGACCGAAATTCAAAATATCAAACCTGTTTTGGTCATTGAAAAATTGAGATTTATTTGAGATTTGGTGCTTGAATTTTGGGATTTAGGCGAATTTGGTTTTAAAAAGAAGATTGATAAAATCAATCCGCGTATTGCAAATTACCTGCGGGTCGCAACATTAGAGCGTATAGGAGTCGAAATATGTCGGTTTTAATTACGGGGATAAACGGGATGACCGGCCTTCATGCGGCGAAACGACTGTTGCAGGAGGGCCTGGAAGTTGTGGGCTATGATAATAACCGTAACGGTGAGCTGGCTTTCTACCCGGAGATTGAAGACAAGATCCGATTTGTCTGGGGGGATATGGTGCACTTCGGGCATCTACTTCAGACCATCGAAGAAAACGGGGTTGAGCATATCATTCATCTGGCGGCTTTACGCAACGAAGTGCTCTATAAAACCATCCCCACCGAGCTGTTGCGTGTCAATATCGGCGGGCTAATGAACATCCTGGAACTGGCACGCATCGGTAAAATCAAGCGCGTTATTTTTGCCAGCTCTGCGGCGGTTTACGGCCAGATGGACGATCCCGACCAAAGCATTCCCGAAGACGCACCATTGGATCCCAAAGGAATTTATGCCAACAGCAAGGCCATGTGTGAAAGCCTGTGCCGGGCATACCGGAATGTTTATGGTGTCAATGTACTTGTTTTAAGACCTTCAAGGGTGTACGGCCGACTGGCCAATCTGGATACCCTCGAATTCGGCAATCCTATATCCTCCTTTGTCGATAAGCTTTTGCAGGGAAAATCGATCATAGAGAACAGTGGCGCTGATTTTGGCGGCGATTTTACGTATATACCCGATCTGGCATACGGCTGTTATCGGGCGCTGGTAACTCCCCATCCGGAAAATTGGATTTTTAATATCAGCAACGGGGTTTTTTACCGACTTTCCGAGGTCGCTGCCGCCCTGGGCGAGATTTTTCCCAAAGTCCGTATTTCCATTGGTCCCGGCAGGCATCCTTACATCACCCAATCCCCGATGCGCGGCCCCCTGGATATTGGTCGTGCCCAAAAAGAGCTATCTTTCAGTGTTGCGCGCGACTTAAAAGGATCGCTTGAACATTTTATCGAGACCTTGCAGCAACGACAGCGGTTATAATCCGGAATTCCCCCCTTTTTTGCTTGACAAACAATTGGCATGCCGATATGGCTTTTACACAGATGAGCAGATCATGCACAAATGTTCATTTCTCAAGGGATCATACCGATCATAAAGGATCTGATGCCTAAAATCCTACTATCCGAGTCTATCGACGATTCCGGGATCCGGCTCTTAGAAGGCCGGGCCGAAATCGTTTTTTGTCCCGAACCGACCGTGCAGGCCATCGGACGCCTGCTTAAAGATGTGGATGCCCTGATTATCCGCACTGCCGGCAGCGTCACGCGGGAGATATTGGAAGGCGCCGTCCGGCTGAAAGTGATTTCCCGCACCGGCGGTGGTTTGAACAACGTCGACATCGAAGCTGCGACGGATTACAACATTGTGGTCTGCGGCGTTAAAGGGCCGCAGGACCGGATGGTGGCCGAACATACCGTGGCCTTAATGGGCGCGTTAGCCAAACAATTTTTTTATCTAAATGCGCAGGTTCGCAAAGGCAACTTTGCATCCCGCAAGGAATATCGCCCGGCAGGATTGTCCGGTAAGCAGGTGGGGCTCATTGGACTGGGCCGGATCGGCCGCATTGTTGCCGATATCTGCGCCCTGGCGTTTGACATGCAAATCTGCGCGTATGACCCCTTTATTACTCCGGAAACCTTAGGGTCTGATGACATCGTTCTGAAAGAAGATATGGCCGATGTGATCCAAGCGGCCGATTTCTTATCCTTGCATGTGCCTTTGACCGAAAACACCAAAGGACTGATGGGAAGTGCGCAATTTGAATTGATGAAACCCGGCGCCTTTCTGATCAACACCTCGCGTGGCGAGGTTGTGCAGGAAACCGCTCTGGTGGACGCGCTCAAAAATAAAAAATTCGCAGGCGCGGGTCTGGATGTGTTTGAAAATGAACCCCCGGATGTCGGGAATCCGCTCTTTCAATTTCCCAACGTGATTGCCACACCCCACACGGCCGCCCTGACCAAAGAGGTTGTTGCGCTACTGGCAAAAGGCTCGGCTGAAAATGCGCTTAACGTTTTGGAAGGAAAAAAGCCGTCTTACAGTCCGAATTGGGATGTCGTACAGGCGAAAATGGGATAAAAATTGGAGTAGTGGAGTGATGGGTTCGTTCTTTCGTTGCGTGTTACGGGTTACGAGTTGCGGGTCATGCACTCTAGAGTTTAGTTTGCAATATTTTAACCCGCAACCGACTCGGCCGAGCTCGTCGCAGGCCGGAACGCGCAACCCGAAACGCTTCAAGTACTCCAATGCTCCAAAATTAATTGAAATTGAAAGCTCCCACGATGAATTATATTCTTTTGGATTATAGATCCATAAATCTAATAATGAATCATCTCATCTAAAGCGAGGTAAAAAATGGCAGAAGAAATGTGGACTTATGCAATGGAAAAAATGTCATATCCCGATGTGCAGGAGGTTCTTAAAACCACCGATGTCGTTCTGATTCCGATTGGAAGCCAGGAAAAACACGGTCCCCACATCCCCCTGGCAACCGATTCGATTGCAACCATCGAAACCACCATGCGCGCGGCCCAAAAGGCCAAAGTCCCTTATACGCCCTTAATCCCGGTGGGGTATTCACCCCATCATATGGGGAAATTAAATCAGGGTATTGGAACCTTGACTTTCAGCGGCGAGACCTTGAGGCGAATTATATACGAAATTGGCCGCAGCCTCATATTTCACGGGTTTAATAAATTGATCTACACCAGCCAGCATGCTTCCAATACCAAGGTAATGGATGAAGCCCTGCGCCGCTTACGGTATGAGACCGGTTGCTTTTGCGCCTGGTATATGACCCCGACGGAGCGCAAAACCCAGGTGATCAACGATATTTTAGACGAAAAGATTGCCTGGCATTCCGGTGAGATGGAGACCGCCCAGTGTCTCGCGTATGATGAATCCAGCGTGCACATGGATCGGGCCGAGGCTCACAAAGCCCATGCACCGGAATGGCTGGGGCCGGAATTTGCCAAAACCGACGGTGTGCCCACCGTCATTTTTCAGGGAAGCGAAAATATTTTTATACCCATGGAGCACCATGAATATGCTGAAGACGCCACCATCGGCGATCCCCATCTGGGCACGAAGGAGAAGGGGGAACAGATTTTTGAAAAGGCTTCGGACAATCTTGCGGACTTTGCCAGAGAAGTCCAAAAAATTAAGATCGAGATCAAAGAACGGAACTACGACTTCAGGGCATGGTAAATATATCCCGCCGGCTGGATAATCCTGTATAACAGCCGGTCGTTTTTATAGAGTTAACGCTTTAGGTAAACAGGACATGAGACTCAAAGACAAGGTTACATTTATCACCGGCGCCGCAGGGGGGATGGGCATGCAGTTTGGCCGTTCTTTTCTCGAAGAAGGCGCCCGGGTTCTGGTGACCGATATGACCGCCGAGATGGTTGATGCGGCGGTTGCCGAGTTGGATTCTCCGGGTTCTGTAATCGGCGCCGTGGTTGATGTCTGCCGGCGATCTTCCATCGAAGCGGCCGTGGCCAAGGCGGTCGAAACCTTCGGCCGGTTGGACATTTTGGTAAACGTTGCCGGCGGCGCGCTGCATACCCCCCACAAGTTTAACGAGATTGACGAAGCGGCCTGGGATAAGGTGCTGGATGTTAATTTAAAAGGGACCTATTTGTGCTCTCAGGTCGTCGTGGCGCAATTCAGAAAACAGGGCGGCGGGGGTAAAATAGTCAATATCTCCGCTCTGGCCGGACGCTGGCTGGGCTCTTTGGCGGGCTGCCACTATACGGCCGCCAAAGCCGGGGTCATCGGTTTGACCCGGCACCTTGCTTACGAATTGGGTCCCGAAGGCATTCATGTGAATGCCGTTGCGCCGACCATTACCCTGGCCAGCCAGCGCACGGTCGATTTGTGGGATTCCAGACCGGAAGAATACAGAGAAAAGGTTGTTTCTCAAATCCCCTTACGGCGGTTGAGCACCCCGCAGGAAGTGGCGGCCGGGGTGATCTTTCTTTGTACCGATGCGGCCAGTTACATGACCGGAGTGACCCTGGATATTAATGGAGGGAGATTTTTTAGCTAGAAGTGGTTTCAAAACCTCAGATCAGGTTCAAGGGCAAGGCGTCCCGCGAATTGAAAGCGGAGCGTACACGCCAGTACGTGAGCATTTTAATTCGCGGGACAACGCAGCCATTGGGCCTCAGATGGGGTTTTGAAATCACTTCTAAGGAGAGCGCTAGCCGTGATTTTTGAAAACAGCATGAAAAGGGCTTTGCAAGACGGAAACGTAGTCTTTGGACCGATGGTTTCTGAAATCCGAAGCCCGGGCATCGCTCTTTTATTTGCGCAGTCCGGTTTTGATTTTTTCTTTATCGATTTGGAGCATTCCTG
>JAQYWI010000053.1 GCA_030145015.1 Desulfobacterales bacterium | reverse complement strand
AAGCCGGCTGAAAATCAGATCGATGGCTTTTGTTATGAGCTTTGGCCCAAATTACTGCATGATTAATTTTCAAAGAGCAAAAATTTTCAGTCGGAAACCGTCACCGGTTCTCCGACAGACTCCTAGACCCGCAAAAACTGAGTATTGCTAACCCAAATCTTCACGGTGCTGATAAACTTCTGAACAACCGAATATCAGGGTTTTAGAGGAAGATAATCTTATAAATTCTTGATTTTATTTTAAATATTATGGTGGAGGCGGCGGGAGTCGAACCCGAAGCGGATATCACAACCATAGGGGTTTACGCTAATCTACCGAATGTTTACCGAATATCAATCATAAAATTTTAAATTACCAACTATTACTATAGAAATGTAAATGGTATTTTCTTTCATATAGGTTGGCATTAATCTATATAACTAATTGGAATAATATATAATATTACTTGACATTTCTTTTTCTTTTCGATAGCTTCTACTCACACACCTATCTATCTAAAATTCTACTCACACATCTATCTATATAAAAGTAGTAAAAAGATCTACCTTAATTAAGCTCGATTCCATTTTGATCTGACTTCAATCTGTGGGGATTTCTATTTTGTGTTTGCGTGGATAATGGTCTGATATTTTTCCGCCAGAAAGGAGGTGAGAAAGTCTATCTAAATTAACCAATATCAACAAAGGGGAGCATAGGGGGTTTAATATGAAAAGAAAAATTGCAATTACTGTTTCAGTACTATTTTTGGGGGTAATCACTGCAGCTTTTCTGTTGCCTTCAGCACTTCTGGCAGATTATGTTTTCTGGACTGGCACCAAGATGACGGAAGAAACGATGGAAGATCCTTTAGGTGGCGACGATATTAGCATTTTGCCGGGCATCCAATATCCGGAGGACGCAAAGGCTTTGGCAGAGGCTATGCGCGACTACAGGCCACCGGGTGCTAGATTGTTGACTTTTACTAACAACCCGCAGCAGGATAAGGGAGTAACCATTTATGATCCAGCTAAAACCTGGGACGGCTATACACTGTTGATTGTTCTTGGGGGATGGCAACCCGAAACCGGTGGTGAGATATATGGTGCTGTTCTGGTAGACATGGAGGGCAATGTAGTAAACAAATGGCCGGTCTATGGAAGTGCCAAAATGTTCCCAAACGGCTCTGTCATGGGCTCGGCGGGGGTATCTACCGAGTTGATTGGGTTTCCTTACCTGGTGCAACTAGGTTGGGACGGTGAGCTTGAGTGGGTGTATAAAGGCCTCGTGGAAACCGCATGGCCGGCCTCGAAGGATTGGGTCTTCTCCCCCGCCCCCCCCCCGACCAATATTTCCGCACAATGGTCGATGTGATTCTCCATATTCTGAAGTTGAATTATATGGTCCTGATAATTTGCTTGGCTGTAATGAAAATGTCGAGGAAGGTGACTTGCTAGTGTCAGGAAACCACCATGACTCTCAGAAAGAAGGCAATCCTGTGGGGTATTATCATCCTGGAGCATGGCCTAATAAAAAGAAATTGCAAAAGGCAAAGACACTGATTCTGTCATTCTACATTCCTCCAATAGAAGAGACATGTCCCGATCCTCTGGATGATGAAAACGATACTGAATACGACTGTATAAGCAGATATCGGTTGCAGGATGATGCGATTTATGTGGTCAACGGGGACGGAAGCGTGGATTTTAAATGGTTTGCCTATGAACACTTCGACGAGATGGGATTTCTTCCAGAGGCTCGAGAAGCGATACGAGAAACACACCGGGCCGGAGCAAACAACGAAAATGCATCCGATTATCACCACTTCAATGCTGTGAGCTGGGTTGGCGAGAACAAGTGGTGGAAAAAGGGCAAGGGCGATCTCCGCTTCAACCCAGAATACATCGTATGGGATGCCCGGGGCAGCAACATCACGGCCATCATAGCCACAGATGACCATCCTGATGGGGAGACGTGGATGGAGGGTGATATCGTCTGGAAGATAGGCCCCAATTACCGATACCCACTAGATCCGGAGTCTAAGCTGAGACAGATTATCGGACAGCACATGGCGCATATAATTCCGAAGGGTCTTCCCGGTGCGGGAAACATGATGATTTTTGACAATGGAGGAGGTGCCGGATGGGGGCCGCTGTTCGCAGGGGCGCCTTTGCTATATGAACCATCTGACCCCCTGATCCGCTCAAATGGGCGCGCTAATCCAGACCGGAGAGCCTTACAGAATACCCAGTGTAACTTCTCCCGGGTTATCGAGTTCAACCCAATAACGCTAGAGAGGGTCTGGGAGTATTCGCAGCCCAAGCCCACCGCTGATAATGACGAAGACGGACATTATTATGGCAACGAACGGCTCTTTTACAGCTTTTACATCAGCGGCGCGCAGCGTCTCAAGAACGGGAATACCTTGATTGCTGAAGGCGCAATGGGACGGGTCTTTGAGGTGACACCGGACAATAAAGTCGTCTGGGAGTTCGTCAATCCGTTTCCATCTGCTGGATTCGGTGGCATCCCGGCAACTGTGGGCTCTATTTACCGCGCCTATCGGGTGCCCTACAAGTGGGCGCCTTGCGGTAAGCGCTGCCCAACGGAACCACATCCGGAGTAGGCGTCGCCTGATGAAATATGCACGGACGTTCTAGCTTGGATGATCCAGGGAATGGCCTTACGCTTCTCTCCAGCTGTTACGGAGAAGTAGTTCCGGGCTATTCCCGCAGCGGCGTATGTTGTCTGCCGTTGTTGGATTGAAAAGGACTGGAAGGGTATCGCTGCCACTAACAGCCGACAAGGATGGCCCTCTTTATATTTCTGCGGCCGGCCAAATAATCGAGGCTATAGGCTGGGGTCGGCCACCTTAGGCTGTTAGGCTGGGGTCGGGCCACGCCAAGTAATTGACATTGCGAATAAAATGCTTTAAAAACGTCTTTGAAACGTTCTTAATCGATCGGTTTTCCCCTAAAACTGCCCAATTAAGGGAATCGACGAAAAATGGCTCGTGCAAAAAGACACTATATCCCCGGCCATGTCTGGCATATAACCCACCGATGCCATAAGAGAGAATTTCTTCTAAAATTCCCAAGAGATCGACGCAGATGGATTCAGTGGCTATACCAGGCAAAAAAAAGATACAGCGGTTTGAGTGTGTTAAATTATATGGTCACATCAAACCATGTTCATCTGCTTGTATTTGATAATGGCGGCCGCAATGTCATCCCGGATTCAATAAAGTTGGTTGCCGGCAGAACCGGCCAGGAATACAATGTCCGCAAAAACAGAAAGGGCGCATTCTGGGAGGATCGTTATCATGCTACAGCAGTGGACAGTAACCGCTATTTAAGGCAATGTATCACTTATATCGATATGAATATGGTTCGTGCCAGGGTGGTAGAGCATCCCACACAATGGGAGTTTTGCGGATATAATGAAATCCAGAGTCCCAGAAAAAGGAAAGGCATTATTGATTTTGATCGGCTGATGGATTTGCTGGGATTTGAAAACTATGATGCTTTAAAAGATGCTCACTACAAATGGGTAAACAGTGCAAACCAGATGGATAATAGAGGTAAAGAAAACAAGTGGACACAGAGCATTGCTGTCGGAAGTAAAACGTTTATTGAGCAGATGAAAGAAGCCCTTGGGTTTAGGGCAAGAGGTAGAAAGATAATTTGCGCTGACGATACCTTTGAACTTCGGGAAGTGCTGACGTCATATGGCAAAGCTAATAATAATCTGGATTCCGGGAACACGTTTTTATGGGATCAACACCCCCCATCCTTAATCAACCAGTTTTTGCATGAAAATTGATCGATTAAGATCGAAATGCTGGTGCTTTTAGGTGTCTTTTCCTGATTTTCCAATATGTTACTGCGGCCCGACCCCAGGCCGCAGGCCGCCAGGCCGGCCAGGCCGGGCCCGACCCCAGGCCGCCTACCCCAGGCCGCCTAAAAAGCTCCTTATTGACGGTATGCGTAAGGCAGGCTTGCCTGAATAGATCCCGCGCTGCGCCACCATTACCGGGCTGTACTCGGTTGGAAGACTTGAGCGGACATATTTTTAGAGATGGATTGCATAGTGCCGGCAGGATTGGTATGTCTAAAATACACAAAACATGGGGCTTTGACTGGTTTAGTAGCCGTATCTGTAGCGCGTTGAGCGGTTTTATCTCAGTTTCGAGCCTTCAAACCAAGTCAGATGAATTAAAAACTGGGAACAGGGGTGCGGGAAAGCCTTTTGGAGGCTTTTGTCGCATAATTCGGATTCACATGACCGATGCCATCGATTCCAGGCGGCGGAATATGGTCAGAACCCGGTTTCTGCTTCATGTTTGTGATTGGGCCAAAAATAATTTCAACAGCCTGTTCGACCTTCAGGGTCCAATGCGTCAGGAACGGGCGAGCGACCCGGCCGCTTTTTAACGGGTTCAATGTATTTGGTTTTCAAATCGGCACGACCATCGCTGACTCGCCTCTGCCACATGGGATGGCGAATGGATTGACATGACGACCAACGCCAAGAAATTGAAATTGCTGGTCACCGGGGCTTCCGGGTTTATCGGTTATGAGGTCTCCCGTCAGCTTTCGCGCAATGGCTATCGACCCCGGCTGATGATCCGTCAACCGGGCGATGATTGCGAGATCTGTCGGTTCGATGCGGATATAACCCTGGCTGACCTGAGACATCCCGACTGCCTGCGGCAAGCCGTCAAGGGTGTCGACGGCATCATTCACCTCGGGGCAAGGGCCACTTTCGAATCATACAACATCTTGAAGCCATCCATCCTGGATGGGTCGATCGCCTTGATGGAGGCCGGTATCGAGGCCGGGGTTCGCCGGTTTGTATACAGTTCAAGCCTGCTGGTATACAGCGACCAGGCATCCCTCGTCACTGCCGATACCCAGGTCAATCCAGTGCTCGATTATGGCCGCATCAAGGTGGACACGGAAAAGAGGTTGTCGGCGATGGCCGCATCGGCGGGCGTGGCTTTCACGGCCCTTCGGTTGCCGCATGTATACGGCGTTCGAGATCTTTATTTTCGCCAACTGCAAGCCGGTCGTCTCATTCTGCCGGGGCTTGGCAAAAACATCTATACGCACCTTCACGTCGCCGATGCGGCCGCGGCCATTATCGCCTGTGCGGAGCAATCCTATTCCGGCATCCTGCCCGTCGGCGATCGCCTGCCATCCACATGGGCCAAATTCCTGGACATCGTCAGGCAGCACTACCCGAATGCCCGCGTGCTCATGTTTCCCCAATGGCTGGCCTTTTTGGCCACGGCCCTGCTGACGCCGTTTCGACGCATTCGCCCCAACCCGGGCTTGGAAACACCGGGTGCCGTGCGCAGCTACAATTTCAATCTCGCCGTCGATCCCGACCTGCTGTGGCAGGATCTCGGCTTGGCACCCCGGTATGAGACCATCTACGATGGTATCCCCGCGGCGGTTGCCTCAACACGAGAGACAGACATCTTGACCTCCCAGTTGAGATGAGAAAATGGGGTAACCGCCGCTCACTGCAACTGTTTTAATTTATCCAGGAAGTCGCTATTATTTGGAACCCCTTTTTGGACGAGCTGGATGACGCCATTTTTGTCGATAAGATAGGATTAATCCAGAATAAAAATAATTCATTGTGATATTGCTTTTATATAAAATGTGTAAAATTCTGCCATCCGTATTACCTTCCGTGATGTATATTAGTATACGAAATCCCCAATTTGGCAAAATTGTGTACCGGCTATGAAGAGACAACCGCAAATTATAGCATATATCTTTTGGTGAGGGGGACGTCCGTGACATATGGACATTTGAATGGGAACTCTGCCAGATTAAGCCGGAAAACGACACTTCAGATGCTCCCGGCGACCATTCAGGCCGGAAAACGACATTTCGTGCAGAACGAAAGGACAGTGGAGTTGTCTTTGAAGGCGAGATAGGTGATCCGTTTTCATGGTTTGAATTTAGCGGTGTGTGGTGAAAGACTGGTTTTGTAAGCGATCATGTTTCTATTGGGGTACTGCTTTAATGTCTTTTGCTCGATTTTCTTAGCATTTCCATATCACCACTTATTAATGCTTCTTTCTTTGCCCTGGACCATCTTTTTACCTGACGTTCCCGTTTCACAGCATCATTTAGGTTGCTGAATTGTTCATGATATACTAACTGCACCGGGCGTCTTTTAACAGTATGTGCGGCACCTTTTCCCTGGTTGTGCTTTTTTAAGCGGTTTTCGAGATTGGTGGTTGATCCGACATAAAAGGATGCATCGGAACATCTTAAGATGTAAAAAAAATGGGTAGGAGCCATCGGTTGCGCATATTTCACAGAGGTGTTTTTATTGTTCGTCAATTAGACTGATGCCCTTCGACTCCCTTCGACAAGCTCAGGGTAAACGCTCAGGGCACCAAATTTCGCCGTAGGCGAAATTTGGTGGAGGCGGCGGGAGTCGAACCCGCGTCCGAAAACATTCCACTTAAGCCTCTACATACTTATCCCGGATTTTAAGTTTCGCGCTAATAGTCTCTTCCAGGCATGATACTAAAAGCACTAGCCTGTAAAAGATTCGCCGATTTTGCCACAGGCAGGCAGAATCGACTATCCTGCTAGTCGACGTCCTTACCGGGTCCGCAGGAAAAATCCGGCAGGACGCTGGCCTATTTATGCGGCCAGGGCATATTCATAATCGTCTGCGATTATGTTAAAGCCCCATCATTTTAACGAGCTGACAGGAAGCTCGGTATGCAGCTCAAGCTTCTTTATCCCCGTCGAAGCCATTTCGCCCCCAAAGTCAAACTGTCGTTTGAAGCTCAAAGCTGAAAGCTCAAAGCTCAAAGAAAGTGGGGTATGGAAAAGAACAATGTTGCGTCTAAAAAGTAAGTGATTTCAGCCATTTTGTCAAGAACAAGCTCAAAACATAAGGGGTCTGCGTTTGGCTGGTCTTAGCATTATGCTTACAATTCCAGCCTATTATACATTAGTTCTCTCATTAATAGCTGGTACAACAAGTTCATGACGAAATTTTTCGTCGACATTTTTTTGTGAAAATCCCATTGTCTGCGAAATATCCACTAATGTAGCTGCAATTAACTCCCAGGAAGACCGTTCTATAAGTTGCACTGTAAGTCTTTGTCGAAGTTGAAAAAGAGTCTGTCTTTGGTCGTATTTAAATAAGCGGCTGTTGAAAAAATTGCTTTCCTCTGCGTAATTGTATGGCACATGCGGAATTTGCTTAAAGAGATTATATCCATATTCAACCGCCTCACTTGAATTCATCGTATAATGTGACCAGGAGTCCATTAATCCGGTGATCTTCCATTTTTTGCGGAAGTCCGGCTTCGCAAGATCGCTTAAAGGGAAGACAGAGAGCGGATACAATTGATAATTAGATGAAGACGCGCCAATTGATAAATTATTTATAAAGTTGGCCGTGTTTTCAATTGTTGTTGCAGTTTCGCCTGGAAAGCCAACCACAAATGTCATCAACACCGTTATTCCGTTCTGGTCTAGAAGTTCTATTCCCTGCCGGGTCTCCTCTAAGGTCTGATTTTTATTCATCCGCTTTAGCTGGTCCGCATCTCCGGATTCAACCCCAACAAGCGAACCAATAAGCCCTGAGCGCTTTATAAGGCTGATGTTTTCTGGATGAATTGTGGATGCGCGCATGAAGCCCATCCAAGAAATATTAGCCTCGCTAAAGGCTTCACATACATCTTCGACGCGCTTCTCATTGATAAAAACGTTGTCGTCAGTCACATGGATTATCTTTGACTTTCCGCCCGCCTGCTTCCTGAGTGTTTGCAATTCAAGCAGCAAACTCTCTTTTGAACGCAAGAAAATTTTGGGAAATAACCTGTAAAAATTACAAAATCGACACCGAAAGGGACAGCCGATAGAAGATCTGATGGGTATCCACATTGGCAACTTGTCTACAAGATCCCATCGCGTGAAATCCTTGTTATAATCGACCTCTTCATTCTGGCTTGGCGTAAATGTATAGCCCCCTTTATGATCTGCAACAGCAAGGTTTGGGATGTGCCCAAATTGCGCCTTTCGGCCTCGTTCCAATTCCTTTAAAACCATCAGCAAAGTTTGGGTACCATCCGGGGCAACCACAAAAATATCCACATCCATTTCCGAGTCGCCGTTATTAAAAAGCATCCAGGAAGCATTATGAGATACGTCAGTATTCGTATTCTGCATTTCTTGGAGAGTATAAAAGCTTTTATAGACGAAAACCCCTCCGACAATTATGCAGATCTCCGGAAGGAACTGGCGTATCTGCTTTACAATTTTTTTAAGATACTCTTTATCGACTATCATTGTTGAGGATATGCAAATTGCTAACGGATCAGCTGAGCTTATCCTGCTTAAAAAGTCATTATCACACGTGCTCCCAAGAATTGTGTCGTAACCATTCGCACGCAGCAGTCCGGTTAAATAATATCCTGCAGATGGAATTGTTTCAGCGCGCGGATTCTCTTGCTTCGCTACCCTCTGAGGCTGGTATTCATTTTTGGCTAATTCGTGAAGCGCCGCAAGGGTTAATTCACGATTATCCTGCTTGAGTCTCAAATTAAAATCCAGATGGTATTGTTTTTCGTCAAACATCGGAGCAATTATTGCGATGGTTCTTGTCATAATATGGATCTCGTGTACATGTGATTGATATTGTTTCGAATTGAAATGCGGAGAATTTTGGTTTGTTCTATATAGGGTATATTGATATGTGTCAACGTGAACAACCGGGAAATGTCGGTGACGTTGTTGACTAATTGGACTAACTATTCCTTAGCATTTCTTATTTATCCAGATGCACCGAAACCGGAGCTGACTTGGTGATCGTGTTGAAAACCGGTGAATATTTTTGGCCCATCTGTATCATTTCTTTTTTCTGGTCATCCGAAACATCTGCATCGATTTTAAAATACACCCGGATTTCCTTATAACCCACAGGAACGTCTTCCGATAATCCCAGAAAGCCGCGTAGATCGATGTCACCCTCATACCTGGATTCCACCCCATTTATTTTTATTCCTTTGGCAGATGCATGCGCAACAAGGCTGGTCGTAAGACAGCCGGAGAGGGCTACAAGGAGATACTCGACAGGGTTTCTGCCTTCATTATTTCCCAGAAGAACAGGGGGTTCATCCATATCATAATCCACAGATGGACGGGAATCATCCTCTTTTAAGGCACCGTAGAAATCTTTGACCGTCCCGCGGCAATGCGTTCCATTGATCCATTTGTTGGTTGCTCTAAACTTAAACTTTGCAATATCCGGATTCTCTTTGATGAGATCAATCGTACTAAACAACTGTTCTATGTTTACCCCATTCACTGATTGTGCTTTTTCTTTTGTTGCTTCCATTTTATTTTTCCTCCTTAAGAGATAATTTTTTGAGCTCGTCAAAAGGCAAGAACCTAATTTCCCAAATAGGCTGCCACAACATATTATAATAGGATAGTGCTCTGAATGTTACTGTCAATTAAATCGTGATAATTATTTTTCAATTGTCTGCCTGAAGAAAGGTGTGATATCACAGGCTATGGCATTTTTTTGATTATCTAAATGTATTTATAAAGATTCTTCATGAGAAGTCACAACCCAAGCTGTTATACCTTTGATTTTCCCAGGCGAGCAAAAAGTTTGACGAGGATATTGGGCCAACCGTTTATTTTGTAAGCCAGGATTGACAACGGAATCCCGCAGCCATAAACTGGTTTCACAGCACTGGGCTGGGGCAATTAGTCACCAATCAATTTCAAGATCGAAATCGGCCATTATTTCAGGTACGGAAACCGACCAATAAACAACATATAAGGCGTAAATAATGAAAAAGTATGGAGCAGAATTTATTGGAACCTTTTGGTTAGTTCTGGGGGGATGCGGTAGTGCAGTTTTAGCCGCAGCATTTCCCGATGTCGGTATTGGTTTACTCGGGGTATCTCTGGCCTTTGGCCTAACCGTGATGACCATGGCATTTGCAATCGGCCATATCTCGGGGTGCCACCTGAACCCCGCGGTATCCATCGGCCTCTATGTGGGGGGGCGTTTTGAAGCCAAAGAATTAGTTCCGTATATTATAGCCCAAGTACTCGGGGGGATTGCCGCAGGTGGTGTGTTGTACCTGATTGCCAGCGGCAAGGCCGGTTTTGACGTGACGGCTGGTTTTGCTTCCAATGGTTACGGCGAACACTCGCCCGGCGGATACTCATTGTTCGCCGCCTTCATCACCGAAGTGGTGATGACACTTATGTTTTTGATAATTATCATGGGAGCCACTGATAAGCGTGCACCCCAGGGATTTGCACCAATCGCAATCGGCCTGGGACTCACCCTGATCCATTTGATCAGTATTCCGGTTACCAACACCTCCGTGAATCCTGCACGCAGCACCGGTGTAGCGCTGTATGTCGGTGGGTGGGCAATCTCACAACTCTGGCTTTTCTGGGTCGCGCCGATTATCGGCGCTGCCCTTGGCGGGATCGTGTATCGTTTTCTTGGCAGCAAGGGCGAGTAAGACTTTTGACTTATTAACAGCTCCAGTCGAAGACGTACAAAAGGAGGACCTGTCCTGCATAGCTCGATAGAGCGACGTCGGATCGTTTCCCGATTGAAGCTAACAGAGACTCTTTGGTTCTAATGTCAATTTTTCATGAGCGCACCCATCTTTCATCTTCCCAAATGTATTTTTCTTGACATTTATGGCTATTTCCAAATATTAGATTTTCAATTGCATGCATCTTGAAACTCAATTTCAGACCTCGGATTCATTTTTTTTTCTAAGATTCATATTCGCCTGTTGAGCGATGCCTCAAGTTCTAATTTGTTTTTCCCAATAAAACAGATGTCGGTAACACCAAATTAAACCGAACAATTTGGGGGAAGATTAACATGGAGAAGCCTCTAAAGATTTGCCTACCCTGCTCCTAAGGGAACATTAATTATTCTGTTAGGAGCCTTATCCTCTTTGTTGACCAAAGCTAGAAAAAAGGAGGGACTATGAAAGGGAAGATAAAGAAAGTGATGGTGGCGGCAATAACCTTATTTAGTGTTCTTTTAATTTTTTCTAACCCAACTTGGGCTGACGGGACGATCATTGACGAATGGGCCGGTGTCAAGGCTCCGGCTGCACCCGAACTCAAACCGGTCAGTGTAGATCCCAATGTAACTGCGCTTCTGGTTTTGGACATTGAAAAGCTAACCTGCAATTCAGAAAGACGGCCTCGCTGTATAGCGTCGGTTCCCAAGATCAAGAGTCTGATCACAAAGGCAAGAGCCACAGGGGTACCCATAGTCTACAGCCTCACCAGCAGGGGAACCAGGGAAACGATACTGAAAGAGGTGACTCCTCTTAAATCAGAACCGGTCGTTAAATCCTCCGTAGACAAATTCTATGGTACGCAATTGGAAAAGATTTTAAAGGAAAAGGGTATAAAGACCGTCATCATAGTGGGTACCGCTGCAAACGGAGCAGTGCTTGGCACGGCCATTGGTGCTGCAATGCGCAAACTAAATATCATCGTACCGGTAGACGGCATGTCAGACAAACTCTATTCGGAACAGTATGTCGCCTGGCATCTCGTTAATGCGCCCGGAACAGGACGTCTCACGACCCTGACTCAAATCAATATGATTGAGTTCTGAAATAAAAGTGTAATCCGGCAGAGCTGTTTGGCTCTGCCATGCGAAAAGGTTATTTCTTTAGACACCGGTCACTCGCCATTTTTCTCGGCCCCGGAGGAGTTAGCAAACCATCTTTTATCAATCTATCATTGAAAATTAAAATGGGCCCTTTTAGAAAAACAAACCTTGCGACATTGCTTTTCGCTATTTTGTATTCAACGGTTATAATTTATGGGTGTGAAAATTTATATGCTGAAGAAAAGAAAATTCCCATTGAAGGCGCTGTTTACCATGTTCACCGGCCTGACGGCAGTCATAAAACATACCTTGAAATTGTTGTCGGTCGCTCCTTTTCAGGTCAGTTGCCGGATGATATCGATTCGATCACTGTCAGCGGGCCTAACGGTGACCTGTCGATTGGCAAAGACGATTTCAATTTCAATCCCCAATGGAGAGCCTTCTGGATCGTTCGACCCGGATTTCCGGAAATCGGCAAGTATACCTTCAAGTTGGTCAGTGGGAATTCTTCTGGTTCTGCTGCAGACACTCAGTCAATCGTAAAAACAATCCCAATACCCGATGTATCGAAATTTATACCTAATATGGCTGAAAGTGACTCCTGCCTGACGCCTACCTTTTCGTGGTCCTCAATAAACGAACCAAATGCGCTATATTACCAGCTTCAAATCAGGGATTTAAACCGCAAGCACGTATACAGATCAGATTATGTTAGAGACATGTTTTCCGTAAGGATTCCACTGAATATTTTAAAGCCCGGAATGACATATCAGTGGCGGGTTCGGGTAGCGGATGACCCTGATTGGATTGCGCTTAATAATCGGTCGCAATCGCGGTGGGTGAAATTCTCAAGAAACCAGGCCATAGAGCCATGTAATTATCAGTATGATGTTCCCCTAAGGACCGATGACGACTGGGAAATTTCATCTCTTAAAGACGAGGGAATTGATCCGGGAAAAATTAATGAGTTGATGCTTGATATTTTAAATGGAAATATCCGGGAAATCCACAGCGTATTAATCATAAAAAATGGTCGGCTCGTTTTGGAGGATTATTTTTATGGTTACGCTCGAAATCAAACCCACCACCTGATGTCGGTTACAAAAAGTATCACCTCTATTCTGATCGGCATTGGCAGAGATCAAAACAAAATCCCCGGAATTGACCGAAAGATTTATGAATTTTTTTCTTCTTATAAGGATATAAGCTGGGATGATCAAAAGAATGAAATTCGCTTAAAACATCTGCTTACCATGACCGCCGGATTGGATTGGAGTGCGTGGGAATATCCGGACACCGATATACGTGATAGTACCCATGCGATGACGCGAAGTGATGACTGGATAAAATTTGTTCTTGGGAGAAAAGCAATTGACACTCCGGGCAAAAACTTTGTCTACAGCAATGGCCTCACCATGCTTTTAGGTGAGATTTTAAGAAACACTACGGGTCTGTGTGCTGATAAATTCGCTGAGGAATATTTATTCGATCCGCTCGGCATTTCAGATTTCAGCTGGCAAAAACTTCAGGACGGTACCATTATTACCGCCTGGGGCCTTAAATTGAGACCCCGTGATATGGCTAAAATCGGTTATATGATGCTAAGAGATGGTAAATGGAAGGGCAAACAGATTCTCTCCTCAACATGGGTCAATGAATCTACACAAGCCCATGTAGAAGAATATATATTGCTCGGGTCCGGATACGGATATCAGTGGTGGCGCGGCCGAACCATCCTAAACAATAAAAAGATCGAGGTATTTTATGCAGCTGGTAAAGGCGGTCAATATATTTTTGTTTGCCCGTCATTGGATCTAATCAGCGTTATTACAAGCAAAGCCGGTGACCACGAAATGGCTGAATTCAAACCTCAACTCATCATGATAAATTATATTATACCCGCGATGCTGCCACCTTCACCACCACGCAGAACCATTAAGCTGGATTCAAAAGCGATTGAAAAGTATGTGGGCGATTACGAATTTAAAAAATTGAACATACAGCTGACTATTTTCAGGGAGGGTGACAATCTTTTTTTTAGGAGCCCGGATGAAGAAAAAGGGGAGATATTTCCCGAAACAGAAACTCAATTTTTTGGTTCTTCTAAAAAGATCGGTGAGTTCCAGATAAATTTTTTCAAAGATGCAAGGGGTGAAATAAAATATTTTATTGCTCAAGTTGGTTTTGGATTCTGGCAGTTTGATAAGCTCAAATAATGTCCTTGAAAAATCGGTTTCACAAGCAGAGTGATATCGTGTAAAACAGATTCCGGTGGATGATATCTTTCCCCGGATTGATTTCTTTTAAGAGGCTAACCAATGAATTATATAATTATACTATTTAGCACCGCGACTATCCTTGCAGGCATCATAATCGTGATTCATCCTGAAACGGTTTTCGGTCTGATTCGCAGGAATTTGGAATCGTTCAGTCTACATGTTTTAGCAGTCGTTATTAGAATCATTATCGGTGTAGCACTCATAACGTACGCGGCAGAGTCGAAATATCCGACAGCGATTTTAATCATAGGATGGATTTCGATCATTGCTGCAACCGTTTTGGGAATAATGGGCCGTAAGAATTTCTTGCGTTTAATGTCTTGGGCGCTTAACGTTGCCCCTTCCCTTGGGCGGATCGGTGGAATTTTGGCAATTTTATTCGGAGGCTTTCTTATACATGCCGTAGTTTGACGGGACTATTGAAAAAGTTGACACAAAGTGAGAACGAAGGGCTGAGTGAATCGTGCGATAATGAATAAGGAAGATATTTCGTTGATTGAAAAAAGACAAGATGCCTCCGACGGAAATAGAGAATATAGTAGAGAATATAGGGACGTCCGTCATATATTCATATTCGAGATTATTTGTGTTAAGGTACCCCATGCCACGCAAAGCTCACACAGACGCCCGCCGCCGCGCCTGAACCCGCCCTGTATTGCCTGAAGTGCAGCCGGTGGCGGAAGTGGCGACTCGCGAGGGCAGGCAGGCACCGGATATTCATTTAAATCCGCCGCGAGCCAAAGTTGTAAAAGATATAAATCCGTAGCAGTTATTAAGGATCTAATGGAGATAATAAATTTGACCGCTGTTTGGGCAAACATATTGAATATGAGAATAAGACGGACGTCCCCACTTTTACACTTTTACTAAAAATTGTTTGGATATTCGATTGTAATCGCAACTTGCAGGGGGAATCCATATGGGTGGATTTACCCATTTTTTATGCAAAAGATGAATAGAAATTTTAGAGTCAATTTACTTGAACCTGTCTAAAAAAGGGCAGTGTTTCCACTGCCCTTTAAGGGAGGAGAATAATAGTGCTTGAAGGTAAGCTCCCAGCAAGCCGGTTTTAAGGGGAGTTCAGATTTTGTTGTCGGGCACAAACGCCTCGGAAGCCAAATCCAGCTTCGGTTCCGTTCTTTTGAAGGCGAATAACATATTCAAAAAACTTTGCAGTCTTCTCTCGCCGACCAGGCGGATGATCAAAAGACTGCCCGCTATGGCGGCGACAACAAGAAACACGCTGGCACAGCTCTTAAAGGTATTGTATTTATCGGAAAACCAACTCTTTTTTTTCAAAAATGATCGCCTCCTTTTTCTTATCTCTCGGCCTTTTTAAATTGTTTATTGGGTTTTCCAAACCCGCAACGATTGGGGCACTTCGCGCCCCTGTCTTTTACCGCCTATAGCGGTAAAATCCAAGCCACCCGCTTTGCGGGTGGTCGTTGACTCCGGAAGATCTTTAATCCCACCCATGCCCAGAGCGTATTTCAAATATTTTCTTTCGGCAATTTTGTAATTTTTTTTAGAATAGAAATTTAGATTCTCCGGAATCTGAAATTCTTTGCGGTACTTTTCCACCAGTAATTTAAGCCCGCAATTTTTGCTTTGATAGACACCCCCCATAAACTAAAGGGGAAGCAAAAATCATGCACACTTCCCCTTGTATCCGACCGATATCATTTCACTTTCGATTTCAAATAGTTAATGCAACTGGGTCAAATTGCACAACAAAACAATATGAAGCTCAATGCCCAGTTTTATGGAATCCCTTTCCCAACTGAAGTTGTCTTTGCCAACGCCATTTTATTTAACACCAGCCAATTACCGATCAACACAACTGCCATACCAATTACATTATGGACCGCCCACTGATACCCTTCATAAACCGTTGAGATGCCGAGGGCCACAATCGGAAAGAGCATGGTGGCGTAAGCCGCCCGATCTGCACCGATTTTCCCGATTAATTTCAGATAGCACCCAAAGCCGATAATAGTTCCGAAAAGTGCCAGATAAAAAAGAGAGCTGATATAAGGAAAAGACATCTCGAAACTGAATGGCTTGCCGAGGACAATTGCGATAATCCCTATAATTCCGGTGCCGTAAGCCATGCCATAGGCGTTGGTCTGGATAATCGGCAAATTATATTTTTGATGACGTGCCGAAATAATATTGCCCAGTGATGCCATAAAAGTTGATACAGCGCTCAATACCAAACCCAGAGCCGTATTGTCGGAAAAGCTGAAAGACGCTAACTGGGGCCAGAAAACAAGCACGATTCCCACAACACCAATTCCGCCCCCCAGCACGACCTTTGAGCGAATCGGTGAATTCAGGAACACGGCCCCGTTAATCATATTCATAAATACAATACTGGAGAAAATCACCGCAACCAATCCGCTGGTGACATGCACTTCGGCCAGATATATGAGCCAGTAATTAACGGAGAACAACACCAGACCCTGCAGCGCCATAAAGATATGATCTTTGAGACCAAACCGCATATTCAGGCCCCGCAGTTTGCAATATACAACCAGGGTCAGCGCTGCGGCTATAAAACGGTAGAGAACCGAGATCATGGGGTCAACACTGCCCAGCTGAAATTTAATCGCCAGCCAGGTCGTGCCCCATATAATAACGGTTGTTCCGTATAAAAAAAGGATGTTGGCGTTCATCTTCGATCAATCCTCTAGCTTGCAGCCTTCGACGCTGCTTCTTCCCTCTTCCCGGTTGCACGCCGCCCATTTAACCGCCTTACCAGGTTCAGTGCGCGTCCATCAATAATGATCAAGCCCAGAAAAATGCACCCCATTCCGGCGTATTCCAATACTTTTATCACCTCACCCAGTATGCCGACACCGAGAAGGAGCGCGCTGATGGGAATCAGAAATGTAACCAGCAAAACATTGGTGGCCCCGGCAGTGGCCAGCAGATGAAAATACAGAAGATAAGCAATGGCGGTGCTGATGACCGCAATGCCCAGCACAGCTGACAGCGCTTCCAAAGAGGGCCGCACCGACCATGGGGAATCGATGAAGATGACCAGCGGCAACATGATGATACCGGAGCAGATCAGCATGCCGGCCGAATTGACGACCGCAGGTATATCCTTAAATCGTTTACCGAAAATTGCGGCAAAACTGTAAGAGATCGCGGCGCCAAGTACGGCGGCCTGGCCCAGTCCACGCCAGCTGAACCCATCTGTCAGCTCCGGTTTCATCATCAGGTAGACACCGATAAAGCCGATCAAAACACCCATGATTTTTTTGGTTGTCAGACGCTCGTCTGAGGTTAAAAAGTGGGCCAGAAGCACCGTAAAAATCGGCGTGGTGGCATTTAAAATCGAGGCCACACCACTTTCGATGCGGGTTTGTCCCCACACAATCAGGCTGAAGGGAATCGCATTGTTGAGCAGGCCCATCACAGCATAGCCGCCCCATGTTTTAAAAGACGCCGGCAGGCGTTTACCGGTAAGGTACCCAACCCCAACCAGAATCAATGCCGCTATCGCGATACGCAGAAAAACCAGCGTGAAGGGCTGAAAATCGAGCAAGGCGACTTTCACGAAAAAAAAGGAACCGCCCCAGAACACCGAAAGAATGATCAGCAGCCACCACTCCTTTGGTTTCATTGAACTCATGTGATAAATTATACCTCCGTTTCGGACGATCAAAATTTGGCACCAATATAATAGTGCTGCAACAATGCTTCCACCCGATTCTTGCGATATTTAGAAGTGGTGCTAAATACCAGAAGTATACTTTAAAGGAAAGCGCCTTTTTCTAAGTAATCAGCTCTGGCTTCCGGTCACTGGTTCCTGGCGGCTTGTCCCCGGGTCGACCAGTAGCCAGAAGCCAGCAGCCAGTAGCAAGATAGCGACTTTTGTAACATTTTAGTGGGACATAACACTATGTAAAATAGGTAATAAAATTAGATAAATTATTACCTAATTTTTATAGATTTCAAATTGGGCTATTTTCCTATTTATTTGATACTATTACATAAAATAAAAATATCCCCACTGGCATATATTTTGCATTTTGCAAAAAATGTCTGGTGATGCTGCAACCGTTACAGCTTAGGTGCGGTTCGAGCCAGACACTTATATCAGCCAAGGGGACGGGTTCTCACTTTACCCCTTTTAACCTATCAACCGGTAATGCCTATGAGAACCCTAACCCATTCTTCTCTAGCAACTCAACAAATCCAATGAGCGGGGGCTCAAGGGGGAGCGTGACCTAACAAGGTCGCAGACAGTTTCAAATCCTGCACCCGCTCCATCCCACTGTTCAAATTCTGTGGCACTTTCCAGATCAATATGCCATAATATACCTACCGGTAGGTAATTTCCTTGACAAGGCTAATATTTTCAAGTAAACAGGGGCTTCTTTTTGAAACCTCAACAATGAGCTGATGAGAAGCGCATGAAACGTAATAATCCGGACGACTCCCCGGCGCCCAATGCCAGAGAAAGATTACTGGAAACAGCCATCGGTAAGTTTGCCGAAAAGGGGTATGCCGGTACTTCTGTGCGCGAAATTGTCGAGCAGGCCGGCGTGAGCAAACCGGTGCTCTATTATTATTTCCAGAGCAAGGAAGGGCTGTTTCTGGCCATTCTGGAGATGGCTGAAAATCTACAGAAAGAACTGCTGGCCCGGGTTTTAGAGTCGGCCGGCAGCGTGTTGGAACGGCTGCTTCTTCTTTATCGACGGATCTATGCGGGGATCGATGAAAACCGCAATCTTTATAAAATGATTCACGGCCTCATATACGGCCCTCCCCAGGGAGCGCCGGATTATGACCTCACGCGTTACCATCGCCACATGTTCGATGCCATTCGTAATATTTATACCGCGGGCATCGATGGCGGCGAGGTCAAAAAAATTGCGGCCGATGAGGTCGCCTATCTGGTTCTGAGTCTAATCGATTTTTGCCTCCACATGGATCAGGTCCAGCCGCAATTATCGGACCCGCAGCGCCCCGAACGTATGCTGCGGTTAGCTTTTCAGGGAATAGAAAAAGGAACGGAAAATTAAATGAAATCAAAATGTTCATTTTTATTTTTGGCAGTTCTGCTTTTGGCCGGCTTTTTAACGGCCGCTTGTGATGATAAAAAAAGTCTGGCCACAGCCGAAACCAATTCAACGCTGCCCGCTGCGGTTCCGGTTTCAGTCGTCGAGATTAAACCGGTCCCGATGCGGGATGTCATCTATTTGCCGGGTACAACCGAAGCCTGGCAGGATGTCAAGGTGGCGGCCGACACCGCCGGTCGCATTGAGTGGATGGGTCCGCGCGAGGGTGAAAAAGTGAACAAAGGCGATCTTCTGATCAAGATCGACGTATCCGCACACAAGGCCGCTATGGATCATGCCGCCGCCCAGCTTAAATTGGCCGATGATCTTTACCAGCGACGCAAGCGGCTTTTTGACCGCAAGATCATTGCCCAAGAAGAGCTCGATCAAAGCGCCACCCAGCGCACATTAGCCGCCACCGATCTCGAGCAGATCAAAGTCAAATATAATCACGGCTTTCTGCGATCCCCCATTACCGGTATCATCGATCATCTGTATGTGGATACCGGTGAGTTTATCGATACCGGCAAACCGATTGCCGACATCGTTAATATCGACCGGATTAAAATCAATGTCCGCGTCCCGGAGCTCGATATTCGCTTCGTGCGCGTAAATCAAAAGACACCGGTCAGAATCGACGCCTTTCCGGAACGCGACCTGGGCGGTAAGGTTGATTTTGTGGCGTTTAAAGCCGATACGGCCACCAAAACTTTTTTGGTCCGTGCGCTGATTGATAATCCTTTGGGCGATATCCGGCCGGGCATGATTGGCCGGGTGGCCTTTGTTCGCCGGATGATTACCGATGCCCTGGTGGCACCTCTTTTCGCCCTGGTGGACAAAGGCGGAGAGCGTTTGGTTTTTGTCGAAGAAGACGGCCTGGCGCAATCCCGAACCGTTTCAATCGGCGTGATTCAAGGCGATCGCGTGCAGATTACCAGCGGTTTGAAGCCCGGCGATCATCTGATCGTCAGGGGACACACCGAAGTCGAAGACGGAATGAAGGTTAGCGTGCAATGATTCTCAATCGATTTGCTCTCAAACGGCAGGCAACGGTCCTGGCGCTGCTGGTTTTAATTGTAATCGCCGGTCTTTACTGCTACGCCACCTTGCCGCGGGAATCCTTTCCGGATATCACCATCCCCTATGTATTCGTCACCACCACCTATGAGGGCGTTTCACCCGAGGACATGGAGGAGTTGATCACCATTCCCATCGAGCGTAAGCTCAAAGGGATTGATGACGTTGAGGAAATCCGCTCCACCTCGGCGGAGGGTCTATCCACCGTGGCAATCAAGTTTTTGCCCAAGGTCGACCTTGATGATGCCCTGCAGAAGGTTCGGGATAAGGTGGACCAGGCCGAAGGCGATCTGCCGGCCGAACTGCAGGATGATCCGGTGATTAAGGAAGTCAATTTTTCCGACATGCCGGTCATCCGCGTCGTCCTGTCGGGACCTTTAAGCCTGCGCCGCCTCCAAAATTTAGCCGAAGATATTCAGGACGAGCTTGAATCCATCGCCGGCGTTTTGGAGGCCCGCTTAACCGGCGGGCTCGAACGCGAAATCCATGTGGAATTCGACCTGAACCGCGTGCGCGCCTACAATGTGCCCTTTTCCAGTATCGTTCGTTCGTTAACCCAGAGCAATGTCAATATGCCCGGCGGCAGTATGGACATCGGTGAAGGCAAATATCTGGTAAGGGTCCCGGAGGACTTCCAGCATCCTTCCGAAATTTTTTCCATCGTCGCCTTTGTGCGCGACGGCAAACCGGTTTATCTACGGGACATCGCCACCATCCGGGATGCTTTCAAAGACCCCCTGACCCGCAGCCGGATCAACCGGGAAAAGAGTGTTACCATTGCGGTCCTGAAGCGCAGCGGTGAAAACATCGTGCGCATCGCCGATGAGGTCAAGCGGGTGGTTAACGACATGCGACCGGTGCTGCCGCAAACCTTAAAAATCGACCTGACCGCCGACATGTCCAATGACGTCCGCCTGCTGGTTGCAGATCTGGAAAACAATATTCTTTCCGGGCTGATCCTCGTGTTGGCGGTTATTTTTGTCTTCATCGGGGGTCAATCCGCTATTTTCGTTGCCCTGGCCATCCCCTATTCCATGTTCATTACATTTTCGCTGCTGACCGGATTCAACGTCACTTTGAATATGGTGGTTTTGTTTTCCCTGATTCTGGCGCTGGGAATGCTGGTGGACAATGGCATTGTTATTGTCGAAAACATTTACCGGCACATGCAGCAGGGTGAATCCCGCCAGGAAGCGGCCCGGGCTGCAACCGATCAGGTCGCCTGGCCGGTGATCACGTCAACCCTGACCACTTTGGGCGCTTTTTCACCGATGCTGTTCTGGCCGGGCATCATGGGTGAGTTCATGGGTTATTTACCCCAGACGCTGATCATGGCGCTGAGCGCTTCGCTGTTTGTGGCCCTGGTGATCAATCCGGTTCTTTCGGCCCGTTATCAGAAGGTAAAAATCAAGAAACCATCCGGAAACCCTAAATCGGCCGAGCCGATCATCAAACGGGTTTATTTATATATCCTAAAGTGGTTCCTGCGCCATCGTTGGGTTGTGCTGGTGTGTGCCCCGGTATTGTTCGTCAGCGCGATTCTGGCCTTTGCCATTTTCGGAAAAGGCACCGAATTTTTCCCTGAAACGGAACCGCGCCGCGCCTATGTCAATATCAAAGCGCCGGAAGGTACCAATTTAGACTCATCCGATAAACTGGTGGCCCGGATCGAAAAGATTGTCTCCGAGTATGAAGACATCCGCTATGTGATTTCCAATATCGGGTCGATCGGCGGTGATCCTTTCTCCCAGGGTGGAACCGGCACCCATATCAGTCGGGTGGTACTGGACTTTAAAGATTTCCACGACCGTTCGCGCCCTTCTTCTGAAATTATAAATGAAGTCCGTCGCAAAATTTTAAAAACCATCTACGGGGCCGAAGTGCAGGTGGAAAAAGAAGAGGAGGGTCCGCCGACCGGTCCTCCGGTTAATATCGAAGTCTCCGGTGATGATATCCATGTCCTGGGCGCTCTCGCCGCCCGTGTGCGCAAGGAAATCAAAGATATCCCCGGGCTGGTGGATCTGAAAGATAACTTTGTCAAAGGCAAACCTGAAATCCGCGTGCGGGTTGACAAAGAAAAAGCAGCTCTGATGGGACTGGATACCTATACCATCGCCTACACGGTGAAAGGGGCCATCAAAGGTGTTAAAGCCGGTGTTTATCGCGAGGGCAAAGATGAATATGACATTATCGCGCGCCTGCCCGAACGCGATCGCAAATCGATCGAAGGTCTCAAACGCATTACGGTTTCCGGATCCCGGGGAGAACCGATTCCGTTAACGAGTCTGGCGAAAGTTTCTCTGGGCAGCGGAATCGGTGCCATCATGCGGCTGGATCAAAAAAGGGTGGTCACCATTTCCGGAGATGTGTCCGGCCGGTTGGCCAATGACATTATCAGGGATATCGGCGCGCGTCTGACCCAGCGAGTCGATTGGCCCAAGGGGTATACGTATCGGTTCACCGGCGAGCAGGAAGAACAGGCCAAAGCCCAGGCTTTCTTAAGCAAAGCCTTTTTTGCCTGCATCGCCATTATTTTACTGATCCTCTTAACCCAGTTTAACTCATTTATCACACCGCTGATTATTCTGGTTTCAGTTCTGCTTTCAATGATCGGTGTATTTTTCGGCCTTCTGATCACCGGTACTGCTTTTGGCATTATTATGACCGGCATCGGGGTGATCAGCCTTGCAGGCGTGGTGGTGAACAACGCCATCGTATTAATTGACTACATCAACCAGCTGATGGATAGAGGAATTTCCTCAACCGAGGCTTTGATGCGGGCCGGATCGGTTCGGTTTCGCCCGGTGATGCTGACCGCCATCACGACCATCCTGGGACTGCTCCCCATGGCCACCGGCATCAGCTTTGATTTTCGTAAACTGGCCTTAGACATCGGTGGCGAGTCTTCCCAGTGGTGGGGTCCCATGGCGGTGGCCGTGATCTTCGGGCTGGGATTTGCCACCCTCTTAACCTTGATCGTTGTTCCCGTACTGTGTTCCCTATCCCACAGCCTGCGTAAACGCTAAACAACCTTTTAGGTGTCAGGTATCAGGCAGGTGGCGTTACATCTGTTTAATTGGTTTAATTCGTTCAATTGGTTGGGTTTAAGCTAACCAATTCAACCGATGAGACAAATAAAACCAATCCAACAAGTTCTTGAACCCTTGAACCTTGAAAATTGGGCCACAATAGGGTATAAGATCAGTTCAATACCGGAACTTTGACCCGCTACGCCCTCTCTAAACGGGCAACATCAAAAGGCATCAGAAAATGAGAAAGAAAACCGTAACCTTACTGGCTTTCGTTGTCTTCATAATCTTGGCGGTTTTTGCGGTCTGGCATTACAGCCCGCTAAGACATCTCACCAAATCGAAATCCCAACCCGAAGAAAAACAGATCGCCACCCTTGGGACCAAAAACCAAGCCGTTATTGTCAGAAAAAAGATTCCCCCCCGTTCCGAAACAGCAGTGCAGGAAACAGATATCCCCCGGGCGCTGATCGTATTAAAAGACCTTGTTCCCAAACAACCGTCGCAATCCGTTGATCAAAAGAAGACGGCCGCAGACACAGCGGCCAAAAAGAATGAAGTTCTGGTGTTGCAACCCGATGTCAATTTACGGACAAAAAAAAGCGCGCCGCAAGAGACTCGAGCTGCTGATGCTTCGAAAACAATTGCCAAGAAAACAGAAACCGTATCTTTGGAACAAAAATCACATCATCCTTACTCCATCCTGCTGTCCAGCTGCCGCCTGCCGCAAAGCGCCCGCAAAATCGTAACGGAATATCAAAAGGTGGGTTTAGCCCCTTATGTCGCCAAAGTTGAATTCAAAAATGGAGATGTGTGGTTACGGGTATTTGCAGGTCAATACCAGACGCGCAAGGAAGCCCTCACGGTAAAACAGAAGCATCAGCTTTCAAAGGCCCTCGTTAAAAAAACCCCGTATACAAACCTTATCGATACATTTTCATCGGAAGATGAGATGAAGGACACCCTGGGACGGCTTAAGGGCCTGGGCTATTCACCCTATGTCCTTAAAAGAGCCGAAAACAGGTTTCAACTCGTTGTAGGTGCTTTTATTACCAGAGAAGGCGCTGAAAAACAAAAGTCCGAATTGCAATCCAAAGGCATATCGAATCAGATTGTCCAACGCTAAACAACTGGCTGCTGGTCACTGGCTTCTTGCCTCTGGCTGACCTCAACATTCCGCAATCTGAAATCCCCAATCACCTATATCTGTCTTCTGTTATCCAACCTCTGAACCATTGAACCCTGAACCCAGCTGTCAGAGTAGGGCCGGTGCTTGCATCCCGGCCCTTAGGCGGGGCCTCAGTGCCGGCTGCAAATGGCAGCCACTGAGGGCTGCCCTACTTCTGGTTTTTGCTCTGATATCTGTCTTCTGCATGTTACCTGACACCTGAAACCTGAACCTCTGAACCTATCGTAATTCACCTCAAGAATTCCGATCGAATGCCGATATTAAAAAAAAGAAACCAGGGGCAAAACTCAAAAATCCGGTGGCCCTAAGGAGAAAAAATGAAAAAACTGAACTTAAACAGCTCTCCTCAAATCAGCCATATCACGTTCCTCGAATTAATAATGATCATAGCGATTACGCTGGCAATACTCAGCGGATGTTCGCATACCGAAAAAGTGCTGATACCACCCAAGGTTGAATTGAAGACCTATCACAATATCGGCGTGATTGAATTTTCCACAAATGCGGAAGATACGCTAAAGCCATATGTAACTCAAAATTTCATTCAAAATGTACAGTCGGCCCAACCGGGTACCCGTATTCTCGAGCTTGGAGACGCAGAACACTTATTGCGGTCGTTGGGGCACAGTCGGCTCAACCCCGAAACCATTCAGTCAATCGGCCGAAAGTACAATGTCGATGCCGTCATATTGGGTCATCTGCAGGTTTCCGAGATAAAGCCGAACATTAAGGTCTTTGCGGCTGCCAAAACCCTGAATGCCAAAGCCTATATCGAGGCGGCGCTCAGAACCCGGATTTTAGAAACCGACAGCGGCGCCACCCTATGGACCCGGGCCACAACCGGCAAAACCCAGGTGGCCCGTGTTAGCTTGACGGAAGGCGGCCCCTTCAGCTTTGGTGTCAGTGACCCCAAAGAAAAATACGGAAAACTCGTTCCCGAACTGGTATATGTGAATACAACGGATTTTCGGTCCCGCTATGAATACCGAACCGTAGAATAAATTCCTGCATCAAAATTCCATCATTTTCTTGCGCTGGAGTCTCCGGCGGGCCTCTTCTTCCTGTTTATGGTATGCTTTTATGATACCCAGCCCTACCTGATTTCCGACCGCCGATACGATTATCTCATCCTGAGTGTTAAAAGCGCCCGAATCGGAGATCTTTTCAAGCATTATAAAGCCAAGCAAATTCTCCGCTTCACGAATTGCCACACATAAAACCGTGTTTTCATCAAGCTTATGGATCGGGTTTTCGTCATTGTGCTTTTCGATAATTTTGAGCGCTCTGTCAAAATCGAGCCGCACAAGATCTGCCTGGCAGGCGATCTCATAAGTTTCCGTGAACGGATTAAAGATAAGGATCAACCCGCCGGTCGAACCGTTTATGTCAGTTAAAAGCCGGTCTAATATTTTTTGAGACATTTCGTCCAAGGTGTAATTTCCACCCACGATCTTGCCGGTTTCAAATACAGTGGTTAAATATTCTGAAGTCCGTCTCAGCCTCCTGGACATCTCCCGGATACCGGTATAAAGGAGTTGAACGCCGGGTTCCGGATGTTTAAATATGAATTTACGGAAACCCTGGCTATTTATAAGGTATAAAGTTAGATCCGTTCTGGCGACCGCATCCGCACTGCGTTCCTTATTTTCAAAAAGTGCCATTTCACCGAAGATACTTCCCTCTTTGAAAAAAGAGAGGGTCTTATCTTTTTTTCTGATCTCGACCTGTCCCTTTTCAATGATATACATCGCTGTGCCCTGATCCCCTTCTTTGAAGATCATGTCTCCCGCATGATAGGTCTCGACCTTCAGATAGGGTTTAAGGGATTCCAGGATATCTTCACTGAGTGCCGAGAATAGCTCCAGGCTTTTCAAGGTCTCAATCATGGCCTTGCTCCTTGTGCAATTGATTTGAACAAATTAATGTTATTGGCCTTTGCAAGAGCCGCATCAAATGTGACGATTCCTTTGCGGACCAGATCCGCCAGATCTTTATCGAGGCTTTTCATCCCGAACTTTGTCCCCATCTCGATCGCATTATAAATCTGATGCGTTTTTCCTTCTCTGATCAGATTGGAGATCGCAGAATTCAATATCATCACCTCTCTGGCTGCAACTCTCCCCCTGCCATCGGCAAGCGGCAGCAGTTGCTGGCATATGACGGCCCGCAGGGAAACGGAAAGCTGGGTTCTGACCTGCTCCTGCTGGTAAGGCGGAAAAACATCAATAATTCTGTCAATTGTTTGGGCGGCATCTGTCGTATGAAGTGTCGCAAAAACGAGATGGCCCGTTTCCGCCAGTGTAAGTGCCGCTGCTATCGTTTCGAGATCCCGCATTTCACCTATCAGGAGTATGTCCGGGTCCTGCCGCATGGAACGCTTGAGGGAATCCTTAAAACTATTTGAATGGGTGCCAATTTCCCTTTGGGTGACAACACAGTTCAGTTTTGGATAAACATATTCGATCGGGTCTTCGATGGTTAATATATGCTCTTTTCTGTCGCGATTGATAAGATTTATCATACTTGCCAGGGTCGTCGACTTGCCGCTTCCGGTAGGCCCGGTTACCAGGATCATCCCGCGGGGGGTTTTCGTAAGACCGATTAAATTGTCATCCAGCCCGATGTCTTCGGCATCCGGTATATCGGTCGGAATCACACGAAGAACAGCACCGATCCCGTCGTTTTGTTCCAGGACATTGAGCCTGAAACGGCCGATACCATCCGCTGATAGTGAAGTATCGAGTTCGTTTTCGAGCTTGAACTTCTCGATATTCTTTTCGGACAGGACTCCAAAAATTATCTTTTGAGTGTCTTCTTTCGTCAAAGGCGGCATATCTAAACTCTGCATCTCACCGTTTATTCTGAGGAAAGGCGGCCTTCCGGGTACGATGTGGATATCTGATGCGCCGTATTTCACCGCCGTTTCAAGTACTTCAAGTATCTCCATAATTTACCTCCATATCACAATTTAAACAGGGTCATGCCGAAATGGTTTTATCTTGATGTTATTTTGCCAATTTTACACTATAGAAAGAATATCACAAGAATTTTCAGAATTGATATTTGCCGAATGAAGATACAACAGCTTTTAGAACTGCGGATAAACCTGTGTTAGTGAGCAGTACACATAACTTTATGCCGAAGCTTCCTCCTTCGTTAAAACTTGGAAGGACAAGCAGGATGGAGGAACATAGAAATGACAGACGCAATCCTGCAGAGACCACCGGTAAAAGGGGCGGACGCATCAATTGATCTGATCGAGATTGACGGGATTTTTTATCTCCAGGCCCAGGGGGACGATACGCTGATTCGAATCAAAAGGAATCGTTTGACCACTCAGTCAGCAGCGTCTCCAACATTTCCTGTTATAATGTAGCCGGCTGAAAAACATCGTAGATTAATAGTTCTTCGGTCACATTGGAAATTCCGTGTTTTGCGCCTGTGGGTACGATAACAACAACACCTGGCTTTAGCGCAAATGTTCCGGCACCATCGACATACATTTCTGCCTCACCCTGCAGCGGGTACACAATATCGACCTGTTCTTCATGAGTATGTTGGGGTATTTCTTTTCCGGGTGGAACACGCAATAATATACAGGTCACATTAAGGTCCTCATCACTCTTGGTTGCTAACGGCTTAATAGTTACGCCCTCGGCAACAGGATGAGGACGCCAGGTTATGTTATCAATCGTCTTACAGATTTCCATAAGGGCCTCCTTTGGCAATTCGCTTTAAACGATTTCTTCATTAGGTGTTAGCTGCTTCGTCCAACCATAAATAATGCATCAGCGTCCGGGTGCCCCGCCCGGTTTACGGGATAGCGATATTCGCATCGTCCTGGCATCAACCAACTCGGCATTAACGTAAACTCTCTGGTAAGCCCAGGTAATAAATCCGAACTCTTGACCGTCAGGTCCCACTACGGATCTGATTCCGGCGACTTCATATATTTGGACGAAATCATTCTTGGTTTGCTGAACGAACGGCCGGCAGCGTGGATCACCCACTTCGATCGTTTTATCATCATTTTTTGGATCAAAAACCGTAAGCGCGCGACAATCAATAATGTCGTAGTCAGCCATATTCGCTTTTATTTTTTGAATGATCACCTTCTGCTCATCTTGAGAATTGGTTTTAAAGCTCCCGGATTGCTGAGGGGTGCCGGTACATCCCACCATAAAAATAAGGATAAAAACGATTATGCCATATGTATTTTTGACGCTCATGATTTTGGCCCTCTTAGGGTTAGTCAGCAAAATTTCTTATGGGCTATGGTTCAATCGCATGCAGAGTCAAAACTTTATGAAAGCGCCTTTATTCCGGCAGCAACGGAATCTACAATCGGAAGCCGGCTGGATGTCAAAACTTCCCGCACCATTTCATTTGCGCAACACAATACGATTTGCCCCCCCTTTTCGTAAACTGCTTTTGCAATCTGTAAAATCAATCGCAAACCGGCACTGCTAACATATTCAAGGTCGCATAAGTCAACAAGCAGTCGGATTTTTTTCTGTCCAACTGTGTCTTCGATTAAACTGTCCGCCTCAGGGGCCGTCTCCGCATCCAGGCGGCCTTTGATAATTATTTGAGTAATACCGTTT
>JAQYWI010000052.1 GCA_030145015.1 Desulfobacterales bacterium | reverse complement strand
GCAAAAGGCGCGCCGATATCAGCCTGCCCCAATACGTACAGTCCGGCCTCACAGGTATGGTTGCGTGCGTCGGCAAAAAAAGCGGCCCCTTCCTGTGCCTTCTTGAGCATTTCGCAGAGGGCCATTTTTTCGTCTAGCCGCTCTACCATATCCGGCCGTTTAGACAGGAATTTAACACAGACCGGCGGTACCTCGAAGTCAAGCTTGTCCAAAATAGCGACATATTCTTTAGTGAGAATCATGTGGAACGCTCATTTTAGGTTTTAGTTTCAATGCGGGTGTCCAGGGGCTCTATTAATGAAAGAGCCCCCGGAATAATAATCTGGAATAATAATGAGTTGTGCCTATTTTTTGGTATAAATGTTGCGCAACGGGAAGATACCCACTTTTACCGACTTGCCCTTCTGAACCTGATCAATACGTACCTGATCAACGCCCTCGATATCGCCCTTACCATAGGTGAGTGGCGTACTGCTGATGTCACCGGTAGGAAGGTTTTTGATCTGGTAAAAGCCATGCTTCAGCACATCGCCCGGTGTGAGCTTTTCAAAAGGCACCTTTTGCATGGCCAACCGCAAGGCTTCGACCTGGACCATGGCCTCCAGGACCCCGGCCTCATACATAATATGGGTAATCCGCTTGCCTGTGCGATACTTATCCTGCAGGTCGCTGCAGAACTTTATCCCGGGGGTGGCGAGGTCATCCATGGGGCGGAAGCTACCGGCGCAGACATAACCGTCACCCAACTCACCCATGGCCTCAGCGAACACAGCAGCGTGACCGGGTGCGGGGACGCCAAAGGTCATCTTATGCGCTAGATGGGGTCCCATGCCCAGTCTGGCCATCTCCTTAACCGTCGGCTGTGAGCCGGGATTGATCATCACACCCAGGGCTAGGTCAACACCTTTTTGCTTGAGCCAGGTAAGCTGGGTGGTGGGTGGCGAGGTCGGTACCAAAGGCACATACTGGGTGCCCACAAACTCATAGCCGGTCTTCTGGAGATACGCTTTCATCTCGGGTATCTCAATCGACCGACCCATGGCGTTGTCGGCAGTCAGGTAAGCAACTTTCGGCTTTCTCGCTTCCTTCCAGCTCGTTTTGAACCAATCGGCAATGGCGGCTATCGAATCGGTATAAATCGGGTAATAGGTGAAGCAGCTTTGAGGCGGCGACAGGTAGTAGGGGCCGGTGGCCATACTGGTGGCGCCCATCTGGTCCTCCCACATTCTGTCTTTGAGTGCCAGCGCTATGGGCGAGCCTGATATCCTGCCGACCAGCATTCCTTTGGCTTTGAGCTCCTCGTAGATTGACAGCG
This sequence comes from Desulfobacterales bacterium, assembly GCA_030145015.1. Next base: position 27,575 of record JAQYWI010000052.1, on the reverse strand, counting down.
CCTTGGGAGGTTTGAGCTCATCATCCCGCCACATCACCTCCAGTTTAACATCGGCGGGAAATTTTTCTTTACGCCACGGAGCCAAATTTTTGGTCGCATTTACATATGCGACATAATCCTCAATCGCAGCCAGCACCGCCGCTGAATCCTCAGCAAAGGGCCCGGTTAGCGACTGGGTGCCACCGACATATAGTACTTTCTCAGCTTGAGCGTTGACGGGCAATAACAATACGGCCGCCAACAGGATTGGCATTGAAGCTCGCAACATCCACTTTATTTTAGCCATTATGATACCCTCCTTTACGGCTGTTGGGTTAATGAACGCTATGAAATAGGCATTCTGCCAGATTGAATCACCTCCTTTCACTCTATTTCTTGATGAGAAAAAGGCCAAAGCCTGAAATAAGTCTTAATCATCTCCCAGCGGTGATGAAGCCCCCGGGGTTCAAAAATCAGAAATATAATGATGATCAATCCATGTGATATAAGGGCCAGCGAGGCGGCCGCCTGCGGGGCAACGGCGGCGGCCAGAATCGGTCCGGCAACTGTGACGAGCTCATCCAGCAGCTTGAGCGCAACGACGCCAAAGATAGCCCCCGCCGTACTGCCCATGCCCCCCACAATCAACATCCCCAAATACCAGACGGAATCCATAAAAGGAAACTGTTCTATGCTGGCGAATCTAACGTAGTGAACCAGCAGCGATCCGGCCACTCCGGCATAGATACAGCCGATAAAAAATGCCTGCAGCTTGTAGCTCCACAGACTGACTCCCATGACCTCAGCCGCCAGGTCATTGTCCCGGATGGCGATAAAGGCTCTGCCGGCCCTGGTTCTGACGATGTTGTGAGCCGTGATTGTCGACAGGACAACAAAAACCATCACCAGGTAGTAATAGTTGGTTTTGGAACTCAGCACGATACCGCCGATCACTGGTTTGGGCACAAGCAACCCATCGGTCCCACCCGTGATGCTGCGGAGCTGGATGATGATCCAGATAATAATAAATTGGGCCGCGATGGTAGCCATAATGAGATAGAAGCCCTTGATTTTCAGAGATGGCAGGCCGAAGAGCAAACCGGCTATTCCCGCAGCCAGGGCGCCACAGGGAAGAGCGGCCCAGAATGGCCAGCCGAGCTTGGCGCACAAAATAGCCGAAGTATAACCGCCGACCGCCATGAATCCCGAATGGCCGATGGAGATTTGACCGCAGTAACCGGTAAGAATATTGAGTCCATGGATGCTGACAACAGCAATCCCCATGGTCGTCAGGATGGTCAGCATCCTGTCGCTCAAAAAAAGAGGGCAAACGAAGAGAAAAACGAGCAATGCTGCCACAGTTCCCCACTGCCGCCTGGAGCTCAGGGTCGCCATTTCCTGTGCATAATTTTCATGAAAGGTTCCGGTGCGCAAGCTCATTGATTAAACCCTTTGTATATGTGCAAGGCCGAAGAGCCCGTGCGGCCTGAAGACCAGGACGATGATCATCACAAAAAAAGGGAATACCTGGGCCAGTCCGCCGCCGGGCAGTAACGGGTCCAGGTACCCGGCAGCCACATTCTCCAGCATTCCCAATATGATGCCGGCGACAATGGCCCCGCCAATTGAGTTGACCCCGCCCAGCAGCACGACCGCGAATGCCTTGAGACCGATAAGGGCGAGATCCATATTCGCTCCGGATACGCCCCCCAGCAGGATGCCGCCGATGACACCGACGACACTGGCGATGATCCACGAGGCGGCATAGACGGTTGTGGCCTTGATACCCACACTCTGCACCACCTGCAGATCCTCGGCCGTAGCCCGCATCGCCAGTCCGATCTTGGTATAGCGGAAAAGGAGCATGAGCAGCGCCACACAAATGATAGACACGATCAGTCCGATCAAAGACTCCGAAGGTATGGATATCTCGCCGACTTTCATGGTTATGGTCGGCAATAATCCATGGTAAGCCTTGTATTCGGCACCCCAGAGCAGGGTTGCCAGCCCCCCCAATACCGTGGAAAGGGCGATGGTCATCATGACGACGGCCAGCACGGGTTGACCGATCAGCGGGCGCAGCATCAGCCGCTCGATCAACAGACCCATGACGACCGCCACTGCGATTGCCGCCAGCAAAGCGGCCCATATCGGCAGGCCGAACGGAACTAAAAAGGTCCAGCCGAGATAGCCACCGATCATAACAAAGTGCCCCTGGGCAATGTTAAATACCTCCGAGCATTTCAGAATGATCACAAAGCCGATGGCGATCAGGGCATAGACCATGCCCTGAGCAAGGCCGGTTACGACTAATTGCAGAAAGAAAGTCATCAGCCAGCTCCTTCAACAGACTCAATGCGAATTGTAGTATTAATTGTTCTCTCACGCCCGTCATGGTCTTTGACCCGGGCTTCTAGCGACGCCTCGGTCTTATCCGCATAGACCGCATCGATCAGCTCACGGTAACGCTCTTCCAGAAATGTCTTTCTCAGCTTCCGGGTTCTGGTTAACTCGGCTTCATCAGGATCAAATTCCTTGAGAAGATTGACATATTTTTTCACCTTAGAGCCGGGGGGCAGGGTGTGGTTGACTCTGTCGATATCTTGCCTCACCAGCTCATACACCTCCGGCGCCTGGGAAAGTTCGGCAAATGAAGCATAAGCCACTCTCTTTTGCCCCGCCCACCTGCTGACGTTATCATAGTTAATAATGATGATCGCCGAAACTTGGGTGCTTTCCGGGCCGGCCAGTACCCAGGCGTCCTTTATATAAGGACTGAAGCGCAGCCGGCTTTCTATATTTTGAGGCGCTAGTGTCTCGCCAATATCCAGCTTAATCAGATCCTGGATTCTATCTAGAAATACAATATGTCCGTCCTCTCGGATAAAGGCGCTGTCTCCACTATGAAACCACCCATCATTCAGCACGGTGTCCGTCTTTTCAGAGTCCTTATGGTAACCGACGAAGACACCGGACTGCCGATAAATCAGTTCGCCATCATCGGATATTTTTACCTCCGCACCCTCGTGAACGGGACCGACCGTCTCAAAATGGATGTCATTATTTTCAGCACCGGTGAGGGCTCCGCCCTCGGTTGAACCATACAGGCTTTTGAGCGGAAGATTGAGTGCATGATAGAACCTGAAGGCATCCGGGCTGAGTATCGCCCCGGTCGTATAACAAATTCTGGCATTTGACAAACCCAGGCTACGTTTGATGGATCGAAACAGGAGGATATCCGCTAGAGAATAAAGCATTTTCAAAGTAACGCCTGGTTTTTGCTTGCGATACTTTAACTCGGCTGCCTTATAGCCGACCGGCATCAACAGCCGGAAGGCATATCGCTTAAGGGCATCCGCCCCTAAAATCCGAGCCTGCACCATTGCGGCCTGACTTTCCCACAACCGAGCCCCGTAGAATACAATGCTGGGTCCGGTTTCCCGACTGTCCCGCTGTTGAGTTTCCGGCGCCTCGGCGAAGTTGAGGATGCCGGCCGATAACAGGTGGCAACCGATCCCGATCCATTGCTCATTGATCCAGACAGGTGGCAGATAGGGGACAACATTATCATTTTCTGTCCAGGGGTCGAGCTTCAAAAGAGAGTGGCTACCCGCCTGCAATGTGCGGAAAGTGTGGACCACCCCCTTGGGCGCAGCCTCTGTGGTTCCCGCGGTGTAAATAATGGCGCAGATATCCCCCGCATTGCCGGTTTCCATATTCTGCTCAAAGCGCCCGGGGTGTTCGGCTTCATAAGTTTCCCCCAGTTTTAGCGCCTCCCTGTATCCGACCAAAATATCTTCATTATAATGGGCCAGCCCCTTATAGTTCCAGAAAATGACCTTTTCAAGAAGCGGAAGCGCGTCCTTGATTTGCAGAAGCTTATCAACCTGCTCCTGACCTTCAACCACCGCAAATCTAGCCTCGGAATTTTCGGCAATATATTGAATCTCCAGTGGCAATAAATCCGAAAACAATCCTACAGACACGCCATGGTTAGCCTGGGCGGCCAGCTCGGCGTAGTACCACTGGGGGGCATTATCCCCGATAATCAGAACCTTGTCTCCAGGCTCAAGGCCAAAAGCCAGTAAACCCAGTGCCAATTGTTTGACATTGAGATAATAGTCCTTCCAGGTATGAGGGTGCCAAACACCATAGTGTTTATGCCGCATGGCCCTGCGATGATCGCCATATTTTTCGTAATTATATTTGAGTACCTTGGGCCAAGTATCGCCTTTTTCTTTATATAGCTGTTTCATTCTGATCGCCTGTTCCCCATGCTCTTCCATTAGCCAAGCCATCGCTTCCTTCGCCGATAATGCTTCACTTCTCGATAACTCTTTTGGGAACCGACCGCCGATAATCCCATATAGAACTCACGCACGTCCTCATTATCCCTTAGGATTTCTGCCGGACCGCTCAGAACAACCCGGCCGTTCTCCAAAACATGTCCGTAATCGGCGATACCAAGGGCAGCTCTGACATTTTGCTCCACCAGCAGTATGGCCATCTTTTGATCGGCGTTGATTTTCTTGATAATTTCATATATTTCCTGAACCAGAAGCGGAGCGAGACCGAGTGATGGTTCATCCAAAAGCATCAGGTTAGGACGCCCCATTAAAGCCCGCCCGATCACCAGCATCTGTTGTTCACCGCCGGACAGATAACCGCTCATCCTGCGGCGCAGGCGTTTTATGGGCGGGAAGTAATCAAAAACCATTTCCATATCCTGTTTGACTTTACGTCGATCTTTGCGGCAGTAGGCCCCGATAAGCAAATTCTCCTCTACGCTGAGATGCTCAAGAACCCTGCGCCCTTCCATGGCCTGACTGATGCCCAACACCGCAATATTTTCGGGGCCCAACCGGTCTATGCGCTTCCCATCAAACTCGATGCTGCCGTCGGTGACTTCGCCCTCTTCGGTTTTGAGCATCCCCGAAATGGCCTTGAGCGTTGTCGTTTTACCGCCGCCGTTGGCGCCGAGCAACGCAACGATCTGGCCGTCGGCAACCGTCAGCGATACGCCACGCAGCACGCGGATAACATTCATATAGACAACTTCAATATTGTTGACTTCCAGCATTTTGCCTTACCTCTAAATGCTAACCAATTTCTTCATGCAACTAAACCTATTCTTCTTTCCCCAGGTAGGCGCTGATAACCTCCGGATTCGTCTTAATTTCAGCCGGCGTGCCCTCGGCAATCTTGCGCCCAAAATCAAGGACAATAATCCGGTCGGCAATATCCATCACCACACCCATATCATGTTCGACCAGAATGATGCTGCGAATACCATCCCGCAGAATGGGTGTATCGGGATAGGTGGCTCCCTGGCCTTCAAATATATCAAGGATGAAGCGGGCGATGTCCTCCTTTTCCTCCAGATTCATCCCGGCCATGGGCTCGTCAAGCAGCAGTACTTTAGGCTCCAGCGCCAAAGCTCTTCCTAGCTCAACTCTTTTCTGCATACCGTACGGCAAGACGCCGACCACTTTCTTTCGCATCGGCGCCATTTCTAAAAAGTCGATGATCTCCTCAACAGTTCGACGGTGCTTAATTTCTTCCTGAAGCGCCCGGCCCAGGTATAGCGCGCCGTTGACAAAGTTTTGTTTCATCAGCACGTGTCGCGCAGCCATGATATTATCCTGAGTGCTGAGCCCCGTGTAGAGTTCGATATTCTGGAAGGTTCGGGCAATGCCGAGTTTGGCAAGCTTATCGGGGCGCATGCGGGTAATTCTTTGCTCGTCATAGTAAATCTCGCCCTCTTGGGGTTTGTAAAATCCATTGATGCAATTGAGCAAAGCGGTCTTGCCCGCTCCATTGGGTCCAATGATAGCCAGGATTTCATTATCCCTGACGTCCAGGCTCACTTGATCAAGGGCATAGACACCGCCAAAGCTGAGCATAAGGCTGTCAATTCGTATTTTAACCTGTCTATCATATTCCATTGATTAGATCTCCGAATCTACTCAAATTCGATTTTTACGAATAACAGAAGGCACAAATACATATCAACAAAAAACATTCCATAGTTTATTTCTCTGGTGATGTTGCCCTCTCAAACACAGCCGCAATGTTTTTATGCGGCTTAAATAAATACAAGTGATCGGGCAGACACTGATAGCAGAAATTGGCATTTATTTCTCAGTACAATATTTTTTTCGAATTTCTTTTTTAAGAATTTTTCCCTGCGGGTTTTTGGGCAGAGAATCAATAAATTCTAACGATTTGGGCGTTTTGTAGGAAGCCAGATGCTCTTTGCAAAAGGCGATAACGTCATCCTTCGTCACATCAGCACCTTGCTTTAATGCGACCACAGCATGAACCCGCTCCACCCACACCGGATCGGGAACACCCACAACGGCTGCCTCGGCTATCGCTGGATGCATATAGAGGACATCTTCTACTTCGCGTGAATAGACATTTTCCCCGCCGCTTACAATCATGTCTTTTTTGCGGTCGACAATATATATAAATCCTTTTTCATCATAGTATCCAAGGTCGCCGGTATGCAGCCACCCATCAATGAGCGCCTCACGCGTTTCGTCCGGTCTGTTCCAGTATTCAACCATGAGGGAATCACTTCGGGCGATAATCTCACCGATGGTACCGGGTGTTACATCATAATCCTCCTCATCGACCACTCTGACGTGAACGCCGAGACTCGGCTGGCCGCAGGAACTTAACACTTTTTGCTCTTCCGCGGAACCATCCAAGACCTGGTGGTCCTTCCTGGGAAGGGCACAAATCTGGGGCCCTGATTCGGTCTGTCCATATCCCTGTGAAAAAATTGGGCCGAATATCTCAAGTCCCGTTTTTAAAAACTCCAGCGGCATGGGAGATGAAGCATAATAGATTCTATTCAGACTGCTCAGGTCGTAATCTTTAAGATCATGACAGGACATTATAGAATTTAGCTGGGTGGGGACGATTTGCATGTCGGTTGCTTTCTCATTTTGAATCACCTGAAGGACGGCAACCGGATCAAAAGATTTTTGAGGCATGATCACATTACAACCCCCAACCAGGAAAAAGGGCCACACATGACTATCGCCGCCGATGTGGAAAAACGGTAATACCAGGACGTGGCGGTCTTCGGGTTTTACGCCCATCTCCAGAGCCTTAATTCGGGTGTTATCAAGCTTGCGGAAATGAGTATAGAGGGCACCGCGAGGGACACCCGTGGTACCACTGGTATAAAAAATGAGAAGAGGGTCATCTTTGCATACACTTACGTCAGGCTCATCGAATGGAGTGTTCTCGAGTAGCTCGTAATGAGAAAGCATATCATCTCCAGCGCCTGCGAAAGAAATATAATGCTTTACCATAGGAAGGCGGGAACGCAGGCTGTCGGCAGTGTCAAGAAAATCCGGGCCGATAAAGAGGGTATTGGCCTCGGAATAATTAATGAGATATTCAAGTTCATCTTTGTGAAGCCTGGGGTTGAAGGGTGAAGCTATAAATCCCGCCTTCATTGCAACCCCATAAACATCCGCATATTCAAGACAATTCCATGACAGAATGCCGATGACATCACCCTTTTTGACGCCTAACGATCGAAGGGCATGAACCAGACGGTTTGTCCGGTCGTTGAACTGCGCAAAAGTTATTCTTTGGGAACCGCATACAAAGGCCTCTCTGTCAGGATTAAGCAACGTATTTCGATAGATGATGTCCGCAAAGGTCCCGATTTGATAGCGGCTTAATTCCCTTAACACCAGTTTACCTGTCATGCTGTCAGCCTCCATCTATTTGCTGTTTGCTTTCCGGTTTTGCCTGATACTTAAAGTATTGATTATCAATATTCAAACTAAAATCAAGCGTCAATATTTTTAACAACAACTTGAGGATGTAGAATAAGTAATTAATGCCTGGTTATGGTAGGCACGAGCCAATATTGTAATGCTGATGTTGGGAAAAAATACTTGCCTTTCTTGAATAAAGGTTATTATATTTGTCATCTGAAATGCAATGAATATAGATCAATATCTTGATATACTAAACATTGATATAATTCATACTGATATAGTCTAATATATAGAATCAAAGGTAAAATTATGGTTTACGGCACTTATAAGAGTGATCTCAGCACTGACGAAAGGGTCCTCATGGCTATTGTGAGGGCTGCAGAAATTTTTAGAAGAAATCATTCCGGTATTTTCAGGAATTACGGGCTCACATTTCCACAATACAATGTCCTAAGGGTTCTGGAAGCTTCTTCCAGAAACGGTAGGAACAAAATAAGCGATGTGAGCCGAATTATGCTCGTCCCGGGTGCCAATATTACCGGCATCGCCAAGCGTCTGGAAAAGGACGGATTCATCATCAAGAAATCCGATGCTGCAGATGAACGCGTAACCATCCTTGAAATTACGCCTAAAGGTAAAAGAACGCTGAAGAATATTGTAAAGGAGAAAGATGAGAGGCTGAAATTGATGTTGAAGGATTTATCCGAAAATCAAAAACTCGAACTCCTGGACAAAGTCAAACGAATCTTAAAAAACGGGATGCCCAAAAAGCAAAGCGCCTGATCCCGCCAACCCGATAAGCTGCTGGCAGCCCTGGAATGATTGACGCCCATTATGATTGGTATGGGTTTGGGCGTAGCCCAACAAACCGGAAATCCGGTGATTTTCATGCCTCTGCTTTTATCGGTTTAAAATTTTACCATCGGCTGATTGTCTTCACGCCCTGAAATGCTACACTCTGCTATCCTCGAACACAACGCACATGGTACGCGTTGCTCTTGTAGTAGCTGAGTACGTAGGCACCATCGAACATTATAATCCAGGCGTTGTTGGTGTGGTCCTCGAAAGTCGTGGCGGTCCAATAACTCAAGGTATCCCGAAAAGGAACGTCCTTCCGCACAATTGGACGCAATTTATAGTAGAGCACGCTTCGATCAAGCAAGGTTTCAAGGTCAGACAGGGACGGCAAACGCCAGTCGCGTTTGCCGTCCAATGAAAGTGAATCTGAATATTCCAGGGCTGCCTGCCACGTCATCTCGCCTGGAGAATCAAATTGCCATTCGAGGCCGGTTTGGGGATCTTTCCAGGTAAGCGGTTTGCGCTCTCCCACGACGAACTCATCCTTTAATTCCCTGCGGTCCAAGGCCCTGCAGTGATCGTTTCGGGGAATTTCTCAGGGTCTCCCCAGACAATGCAGTGGGTCGGGCAAACCAGGCTGCATGCCGGCGCCTCGTTGCGGCCGCGTTTTTCGACGCACAGATCACACTTTACCGCCTTAATGATTTCATGGTTAAACTGCATGACACTATGCGGACAGGCCTGCACACAGCAGCTGCCGCAATTGATGCAGCGTTTGGCCTCCTGGATGACCATTTCCTCGGTAAGACCCTGTTGAACCTCATCGAAGTTGTTGACGCGCTCGTGAGCGTCCAGACGCGGCATTTGTACCGGATCGATCTTATTATAGACCTCTTTCTGGGGGTTTGTAATTATTTTTAATTCTTCTCCTCTGCCCAATTTAAGGTCGCGACCTTTTATGAAAAAGTCGATGGACACGGCGGCCTGTTTCCCATCTGCAATGGCCTCAATTATGCTTTGGGGGCCTCTGACCGCATCTCCGCCTGCGAAGATATCGGGATCATCGCTTTGCAGCGTCAGGGGATCGACGTTCATTGTCCCCCAGTCACTCAGCGTGCAAGCACACTCGTCGGTCAGGCAACTCCATTCCGCTTCCTGCCCCAATGCTGAGATCGCGTTATCGACTTCAATCGTAAATTCCGAGCCGGGCACAGGTTCGGGCCTGCGGCGGCCGCTCTCGTCGGGCTCGGTCAATTGCATCTTAATGCACTCGATCGCTTTTACCCGTCCGTTTTCGCTGATGAATCGCACCGGCTGGGTCAGGGTGTTTATAGTGATTCCTTCCTGCTGACATTCTTCAATTTCTTCGGCGTTTGCGGGCATTTCCTCCAGGCCCCGGCGATAAATGATAAATGCATTTTCAGCGCCCAGACGGCGGGCCGATCGCACCGCATCCATGGCGGCATTACCGCCTCCGATCACGGCGACGTTTTTCCCCAAAGCCACCGGTTCGCCCTGATTGACGAGGCGCAGATAGTCTAATCCCGGGTAAACGCCGTCCAGATCCTCACCTTCAATACCCAACTCGATGCATTCCTGGGTTCCGACCCCCAAGAAAAAGGCCTTGTAGCCTTCCTGACGCAGCTGGGCCACGGTCACGTCCGTGCCGATTTCCACATTGGTTTTCATGGTCACGCCCAGATCGCGGATATGCTGAATTTCAGCTTCGACAATCTTGCCGGGAAGGCGATAGGAGGGTAGGCCGGTTGTGAGCATCCCGCCCAGATCGGCGGCTTTTTCAAATACGGTTACCTGGTAGCCTTTGACCGCCAGATAATATGCACAGGTCAAACCGGCCGGGCCGGATCCGATAATGGCGATCTTGTCTTCTTTTTTGTCTTTGATTCTCGGCATATAGCGTTTGGCGGCGTTTAAGTCCAGATCGGCGATAAAGCGCTCGATGCCATGGATTCCCACCGATTTATCAATATCACCCCGGCTGCAATTCGACTCGCAGGGGTGATGGCAAACCCGTCCACAGATGGATGGGAAAGGGCTTGCTTTTTTGATGAGTGCCAGGGCTTCCTCAAATTTTCCCTTGGCAGCCAGATTCACATAGCCCTGGACATCGATGTGGGCCGGACACTCCGCCTTGCAAGGGGAGGTCTGCTGTTTTTCGGCGCCGGATTTATTCGGCACGGCGTTGCAGCCGGTGCACTTTTCAGTGTCATGCAGGACAACCCCTGTCTCCGGATCCTTGGTGATGGCATCTTCAGGACAGGCGAGGGCACAGTCAGGCTCTTTACAATGGTGGCAAAATAACGGCTTAAAATTGGGTGCCTTCTCAATTACGCGAACCACTCTCGGCCCCACGCCAAGCCCGTGTTCCTGTTTGCAGGCGACTTCACAAGAGTGACAACCACTGCAATCTTCTTCATAAAATTTTAAAGATATGTTTCCCATTTTGACCTCCTATTCGTCCTCACAGGGAGATATATTGCATAAACAAACTCTGAGATTCGTACTGCCCATATTGGGGTCACACGTATCAAAGGCATTGTCGGTCAGTATGTTGGCATTGGATATATCCCAGCCATGGCCCGGATCTTTTATTTCCGGGTACCACCAGCCATGCTCGGCCGTCACCACCCGGGGATCGATGCCGTCGTAGAACTTTGCGCGCTGCTTGATGCGGCCCCGTGGTGATTCGATGTAAATCCACTGTCCGTCCTTGATGCAATGTTTTGCAGCGGTCTCGGGATGAATCTCCGCAATGGGGTCGGGTCGGATCTCCCTGAGCCACGGGATCATGCGGTTGGCGGTATGGAAAAAGGTCGGGGTCCGCAGCCCGGCATTGAAAATGTAGGGATATTTTTTGGCCACCTCCGGTGTGGAAAGCGGGCTTTCGGGAATTTCCCTGTATTGGGGCAGGGGGTCGCGTCCCCATTTTTCCAGAATGGTTGAAGACAGCTCCATTTTACGGGTGGGCGTGGAAAATCCTCTTTCTTTGTATTTCTGATAGACGTTTTCGCCCTGCAGATAGCCCTTTTCTTTAAATTGCTCCCAGGTCAATCCCGAGGGCTCCAGCAGAAAATCCAGGGCGTCTTCGACCGTATCAGGCCAATCCTGCCCCATTTTTTTGCCGAGTTCTAAAAAGATTTTATGGTCCTGCCAGGCTTCTCCGATCTCGGCACACTTCTGCCGGGCGAACACATAACCGTGGCGTTTCCAGTTGTCGGCCACATGATTCTGCTCCAACCAGGTGCCGGCGGGCAGGAAGATGTCGGCCAGTTCCGCAGTGGGCGTCAGGAAATGATCGATGACCACCAGAAATTCCAGTTTCTGCAGGGCCGCATAGGCCTCCCTGGCGTTGGCCCGGGATACGACCGGATTGGTGCCGCACAGCAGGCCGGCTTTTAGCTGGTAGGGTTCTCCGAGAAGGATGGAGTCCCACGCCTTTTTCGGATTGATAAACGCCACGCGGGCACCGAGCTTAAACTGTTCGCCGCCCAGGCGTTTGGCAATCACCTCCCGTGGGAGGTCCTTATGGCGGGCGAATTCAGCAACCGTGCGGGTGGGTGGGTTCACAAAGAGTGCGTTGGCTCCGGCAGCGTCCAGATTACCCGTTACGCCCATCAGCCCTATCAAGGTGCGGGTGCAGTCGGTACAGTTGATGGTCTGTTCGGTGGGCACGCCCCAATGGATGGCTGCCGGTTTGGTCGTGGCATACATGCGCGCGGCCTCGCGAATCAGCTCTTTATCAACCCAGGTAATTTCCTGTATTTTCTCGAGCGGATAATCCTGCATGACTCTTTCTTTGAAGGCATCCCAGCCGTGAACGTGGTTCTCCACGAAATCCTTTTCATAGAGTTCTTCTTCAATGATGACGTTGTGGAAGCCGAAGGCCAGGGCGCCGTCGGTTCCCGGGCGGAGCTGAAGCCAGAGGTCGGCCTTGCCGGCATACAGCGACTTGCGCGGATCGATGCTGATCAACTTGGCTCCCTTTTTAAAGGCGCGATAGAAATTCTCGCCTTTGTATTCGTCCGGATTCGTCCACATGGGGTTGCAGCCCCACATAACGATGCATTTGGGCCCACCGGCATAGTCGACAACGGGCAGATTACCGCAGGTAATCAGACTTGTTGAGACCCTCGAGACATAACACATGTGGCCGGCCGTCAGGACATTGGAGGTCCCCAGAAGATTGGCAAAGCGGTACAGGTGGCTCTCATAATCCCTTCCGGTTCCCTGGCCGACGACGATGTATTCCGGCCCGTATTCGTCGACAACCGCCTGGAATTTATTTGCTATTGTTTCCAGAGCCTCATCCCAGGAGATTTGTTCCCATTTTCCGTTGGCCTTCTTCATCGGATGGATTATCCTGTCCGGATGATAGGCCAGCTGGGTCACGGCCAGACCCTTGGTGCACATCGTACCCCGGCTGATGGGGGACTCGGGATCCCCCTCCACTTTAATCACCTTGCCGTCTTGCACCTGCGCGATCACGCCGCAGGCCCCGTGACAATTTCGGCAAACGGTTTTGATTTTTTGGACTTCTCCCATAAGCAACCTCCTTATTGACGCTTCAGCTCCGCAGGATCTGAAGCGCCGAGCTTTAAAATATTGGGTAGTTTATTATTCACTTGAAAGCCTGATCTCAATTTCCTTTGCAGACTTTGTTAATAACTCAGCGTATGTGCCGATGACCTCATTTTTGATTTGGCCTTTCAGCCCGACGGCCCAGATTGCAAATTGCGGATTGCCGTTGTCGATTTTTAGCGGTACTGCCAGGGCCCGGATGCCTTCAATATATTCTTCTTTATCAAAAGCGATTCCTTCCCGGCGGGCCTTTTTAAGCATGTTTTTGTATTTGGTTTTATCGATCGAGGAGTAGCGCGTAAATCGCCTCAGAACGTTTTCGGAAAGTATCCGATCGATTTCATCATCCGACATCTGGCAGAGCATGGCCTTGCCGCCGGCCCCGGCCAAAAGGGGTAATCGCATTCCGATTTCAGAAGAAATTTTGATATCAAAATCCGCGTCCACTTTGTCCATTATAACGGCGTGTAGACCGGAGCGAATACCGAGAAAAACCGAAAGATTGGTTTTTTGATGGATTCTTTCCAGGTAAGGGTGGATGGTGCCGATGATTTCCGAGCCATTGCGGGATGCTTTGCTGAGAAGGTAAAATTGAATTCCCAGACCAAATTTATTGTCAGGCGCCTGCTTAAGAATTTCGAGATCGGTGAGGGTGTGGATAATATTGAAAACGGTGCTTTTGTTAAAATCCAGGGCCCGGGTGATTTCGCTGATCCCGAGGGGTTCTTTGGACGCGGCCACAAGTTCCAAAATGGAGAAGGTTTTGTCTACAGCCGGCACCCGTTTAAAACTAGCTTTCATATATTTATTCCATGGACAGCAGCGTTCTCTATGGAAAACAATTGATCTCTATATAAATCGGTGCCAAAATGTTGTCAAGAAAAATTTACAGATCTATACCCAACCCCAATACGCCATCGCTCCAACACTCCAGAGCTGTTGATATACTTTCAGCATTGACACCAAAGAGAGGATTCACTATGCTGAGCGCTTGAAAAAATCGTCTTATCTTTAATAATAAAACGGTTCAGCGTTCAAGGACTTGTTCAATTTGTTTTATTGGTCTTATTGGTTGAATTGGTTTGCTTCAACTGAACCAATGGAACGAATATAACCAATTAAACAACTGTAACGTTGGCCAAGTGGCTGACACCAGAACTTATTATTCCAGTAACCCGTGACCAGCGAGGAGAAACATGCCACTAGAAGGCTTCACACCTTACAAAAAAGAAGATGCGGATAAATACAACCGGCTGCGTTGGTGGTCCGGAATCCCCATGGGTGATTTCCTCGATAAGGCCGCGGATATTTATCCTGACAAAGAAGCGCTTGTCGATGGGGAAAAGCGTTTAACCTATGCCCAGCTTAAAAACAAAACCGATAAATTAGCCATCGGTTTTATTAATCTCGGCATCAAACCCCTTGACAGAATTCTGATTCAACTGCCCAACTGGGCCGAATTTATTTATACATACTTTGCGCTCCAGAAGATCGGCGCCATTCCCATTTTGCTGTTGGCAAAACACCGCCAGAATGAAATCAGCCACCTGCAGCAATTGACCGGGGCCAACGCCTGGGTTGTGGCGCAGAGATATCATAAGACGGATTATTTGCCGATTATTGATGATATCCTGCAGAGCAACGCTCACATTAAAGATGTCATCCTGGTACGCTCCTCAGACCCGGGTTCCTTTTTACGTCTGGAAAGCCTGATTCAAAAAGAAGAGCTGACTGACGACCAACGGTCCATCTTGGCCGGCAGAAGACCGGACCCGATGCTAGTCGCTCACATGGGTCCCACCGGCGGCACGACCGGTTTGCCCAAAGTAGCTCCCAGAACCCACAATGATTATCTTTCCCGGGTGGAATACGCAGCCCGGGCCTGTGAATTCAATAATCATGATACATGTCTGGTCGCCGCCCCCGTATCTCACGACCTGCCCTTCAGCATGGCGATCTGCATAACATTTTTTACCTTTGGCAAACTGGTCATGCCGGATTCATTTGAACCCCAGACGATTTGCCAAACCATTGAAAGGGAAAAAGTAACCGCCATTGTTTGGGTTCCCACCCTGGCATCCAGATTGATCCATTTCGACGGCCTTAAAGATTATGATCTGAGCTCTTTAAAAAAAATGCATTGCGGTGGAGGCGTGAGCTCCCCGGAACTTATCAAAGCCGTTCATGAAAAACTCGATTGCACTTTTTTTAACGGCTATGGGGGTACCGAGGGTATGAGTCTGCTTACCAGGCCCCACTATAGTCTTGAACGCGTTTGCAGCTCCGTGGGTCGGCCCACCTGTCCTTACGATAGCTATAAGATTGTGGATGAAAACGGTAATGAACTGCCACCCAATACTCCGGGAGAGTTGATTGTCAAAGGCCCCGGTATTTTTTCGGGCTACTATAAAATGCCCCAGGAAAACGAAAAGGTATTCGATAATAATGGGTATTTCAGGACCGGCGATCAGGCCATGATCAACGCCTCAGGGGATTTTATTCTAACCGGCAGATTAAAGGAGATGATCAATCGCGGCGGTGAAAGCATTAGCGCCACCGACATCGAAAACCTGATGCTGACCCACCCCGGGATCATCGCCGTAGCGGTTGTGCCGATGCCGGACCCTGAACTGGGAGAAAGGGTCTGTGCTTATGTGCAGCGCGCATCCGGGGCGGAACTTGACTTCGAAACGATTATATCTTTTTTAAAAGATCAGGGCGCTTCGGCCCTTCAATTACCCGAGAGAGTCGAGTTTGTCGATGAGTTGCCTTACACCAAAGCTGAGAAAATAGATAAACAGGCCCTGATAAAGAATATCAAAATGAAAATTAAAGCCGAAAAATAACGCAGTTCTGCAGGAAACCGGATGACAGATAGAAAAAAGTACGAAAGAGAGACGATTCGTCTCACCATAAATGATGTGGTTCAGGAATTTGAAATTGGTGACCACGCTTATCAAGTGACGCCTTGCGAGACACTGGCAAAGACGCTCAGAGAGACGCTGGGTCTGAAGGGGACAAAAACAGGCTGCAATCAAGGTGCCTGCGGCTCGTGCACGGTTTTAATGGATGGGATTCCCGTTTTGGCATGTATGCTGCTGACGATCGAATGCGACGGGAAACAGATCACCACCATCGAAGGCCTGCAGGACCCATCAACCGGTAAGCTGGATGAGATTCAACAGGCTTTTATCGACCACACCGCCTTTCAATGCGGATTCTGCACACCCGGGATTATTATGGCTGCAAGGGCG
This sequence comes from Desulfobacterales bacterium, assembly GCA_030145015.1. The sequence goes on along the minus strand of JAQYWI010000052.1, from coordinate 11,200 downwards.
CTGTTGAACAGAAATCCATCTGCGGGCGAAGCAGAGGTCAAGCAGGCCCTCTCCGGTCATTATTGCCGGTGCATCAGTCACTACCATGTTGTCGAGGCCCTTCAAACGGTTGTCGGGAAAAGCAGAAAATGAAATTTCAAAAAGAATACCGCTATATCGGCAAAGCCACGCCCCGCAAAGACGCTGTCGGAATCGTTACCGGTAAGGCCCAGTACATTGAAGATGTCGAACTTCCCCGAATGTTGCATGGCAAGGTGCTCAGGAGTCCATATCCGCATGCACGCATTAAACACATCGACACCGCCAGCGCTGAAAAATCGCGCGGCGTCAAGGCCGTTTTGACCCATAAAAATGTGCCCCGCTGGATGACCGGAACACCGCGTCATATTCGGGTCTTAGATGAAAAGGTACGGTACGTGGGGGATGCGGTGGCGCTGGTCGCAGCGGAGACCGAAGCGATGGCCCGGGATGCTTTAGCGCTCATTAAAGTAGAATACGAGCAGCTGCCGGCCGTTTATGACGTTGAGGACGCCTTAAAACCGGATGCACCCCGGTTGTATGATGATTTTCCGGGTAACCTCCTGCCGCTGGATGTCCCTGTCTTCGGGCCCGATACCCTGTCGGCGATAGAACTTGGAGATGTCGAGCAAGGCTTTGCGGATTCCGACTTTATCAGCGAGGGAACATTTTCCTATGAAAATATTCCCAATCCGCTCCCGATTGAATCACCCGGCGTAATTGCTGAATGGAGTAAACCCAATCATCTGACGGTCTGGTCCGCCACCCAGTGCGTATCCTGGCACCGGTATATGATGCTGCCTAGAATGGGCTTTCCTGATATCAGGACCATCGGCACCCATTGCGGCGGCAGTTTTGGATCCAAAAATTATTCTGCCCAGCCGATGCTGTATGCTGCCGCCTTAGCCCGGGCCGCCGGCAGACCGGTTAAATTGTGCTTCAGCAAGGAAGAACACTTCGGCGCTTTCATTTTGCGGCTGGGCTCAAAATTTCGGGGCAAGGTGGGCCTAAAAAAGGACGGCACTGTAAAAGCCGTCTCCGGCGAATGGCTGGTGAACACCGGCGCATTTTCAGACCAGGCCCAGGCCCAGGTTGCCGTCGGATTGGGTGAGGCCCAGCTGATGCTGCAGTGTTCCAACTGGGATCTAAAGACCAAGCTGGTCTGCACCAATAGATGTGCCTCGGGAATGGTCAGAGGATTTGGCGGACAGGAACTGCAGAGCGCATTGCTTCCCGTTTTTGAGGAGGCCATGGCGCAAGGGGACATCGATCCGGTCGAATTTTTCAAAAAGAACTTTGTCAAGCCCGGTGAGGGCTATTACTGGCGCGACGGAAATTGGTGTGTTTCAAAGGGTAAAGATTATTCGGAGGCAATGGAGAGCGGGGCGCGAGCGTTTGGCTGGGCAGAGAAGTGGAAAGGCTGGCTCAAACCCTCGGCTGTCAACAAAAACAAACGGATCGGTGTGGGCGTGAGTGTGCATGGTAATGCCGATGTCGGCGAAAGTGTTTCGGAAGCTTACGTGAGGCTTAATCCGGACGCGACCGTAACCATTCATGCCTGTGTTGCCGAATCGGGAATGGGCCAGAGGAGCAATCTGTGCAAAATGGTAGCCGAGACCCTCCAAATCCCTTTGGACATGGTGAACATCACCCCGCCGGACAGCCTTATGAATCCATTTGATTTTGGGCTGGTGGGTTCCAGAGGAACTTATGCCGTTGGGTCTGCGGTTATATCAGCTGCCGATGATGCCAAAGAAAAGCTGTTTGAAATGGCCGCGCGCATCCTGAAGACCGCCCCAGATGACTTGGACAGCGAAGATGGAATCGTCTTTGTCAAAGGAGATCCGGACAGGGGGATACCCTGGAGAAAGGCGATCGGGATAATGCAAACCTGCACCGGATTTGGGCGCTTCCAGCCCGATTACTCCATGCCAAACTTTCTGGCACTGTTTGCAGAAGTAGAAGTGGATACGGAAACAGGGAAATTAGATTTGCTGAGGGTGGTTACCGCAACGGATGTAGGCCAGATCATCGATCCGCCATCCCTTGAGGGCCAGATGCATGGCGCTCTTGGTGCTGCCGGGATCGACACCGCCATATTCGAAGAATCGCTGATAGATAAAAACAGCGGGCATATGCTGAACCTTAATATGATGGATTATAAATGGCGTTCTTTTCTTGAACTGCCCCGATTTGAAAACAAGATTTTAGAGACCTCTATCCAGACGCATCGGTACAAAGCGATCGGTGTCGGAGAGATTTCCACTTCGCCCGGGCCGGGCGCTGTGTTAATGGCAGCTTCCAATGCGCTGGGAAAAAGATTGGAAGGGTACCCGCTGACACCCGACAAGATTCTTAAGGCCCTGGGAAAAATAAATCCCTGAATCTTGCATGAAAATTAATGAGAGATTGGGATTATGTTCAATGGATGGGTATCATTTTATCTCATTACTTTTCACCCTGCGGGCGAGCTGGAGGCTTCCATCTGCTGCGTTATTAAGGCCGAGGCATAGTTCACTATAGCCTCAGCCTTAAGTGCCTTGCAGATGAAAGCCTCCGACTCGTGCAAAATCCAGGTACAGGATATATCAAAAAGTGAAGGCCTTCAAACATATCAATGCCACCTCAGTCGATGACGCCATTTCCTTGATGCGCTCTTCTGAAGGCAATGCCAACCTTATTGCCGGTGGCACAGATTTGCTGGGCGTACTCAAGGATGAAATCCTGCCGGACTATCCCGAAGCCGTCATCAACATCAAAACCATCCCCGGATTGGATGGTGTTGAGGAAAACAAAAAAGGGCTAAAAATAGGTGCCCTGATCAAATTGGTCGATGTGGTTGCACATCCGCTGATCAGAAAAAGATATCCCATCCTGTCGGAAGCAGCTGAAGCCGTGGCTACGCCTGAAATTCGCAACATGGCTACCCTGGGGGGCAATCTGTGCCAGGACACCCGCTGCTGGTATTATCGCTACCCTCACCACATGGGCGGCAGAATCATATGCTACCGCAAAGCAAAGGGGCCCTGCCAGGCCATCAAAGGCGATAACCGTTATCACGCCATTATGGGAGGTAAAGCATGTTTTGCGGTTTGCCCCTCTGACACTGCCATAGCGCTCACAGCCCTGGATGCCGAAATTGAAATCAAAGGCCCGCAAAAGGTTCGAAAGGCATCCGTCAATGAATTTTACACCACGCGGGGCAATATCCTCGAACCCGATGAGCTTTTAACGTATATTCGGATTCCCGATCCAGCCGCGGGGGTGCGACAGACATTTCTCAAATTTACATTAAGAAAACCCGTTGATTTTGCCATTGTCAGTGTCGCCGCAGCCGTCACGCTGCAGGCTGGAATCTGTAAGGATGCGCGCATCGTACTCGGGGCCGTCGCCCCCAAGCCGGTTAGAGCCCTTGATTCAGAAAAATGCCTGAAAGGCAAGGTTGCCAGCGAAGAGGGTATTGCGGAGGCAGCCAGGGCAGCGGTTAAGGATGCAAAACCGATGCGGATGAATGCGTATAAGGTGGAGATAACCAAGACATTGGTAAAAAGAGCGTTACGTCCTATTTTGCTGCCCGACGGCTCAAAATAGGATCCTCACAAAGTGTCATTTTCCGCAAATATATGGTTCCAGCGTTTTAGCCGCTGGCTACTGGCTTCTGGCTAGTGACGAGTGGTCAGCGACTATCGAGTACTCTCCGACGAGTCCCTCCTTCGGGCCTGAGCCTCAGGATCGAAGACGGCCGAACTGTCAGTGAAGACTAAGCCAGAGACTAGAAGCAAGAAGCCAGTAGCCAGGAGACTGACACCCGAAACCTACTTATTAAGTTCTTTTCAATACCCCATCCGCTTGCGGCGGGGTGGTTAATTTGAATCTTGAATCCTCTGACGAATTGACGAATCAACCAATTAACAATTTAACGTTACCCTTGATTTCTGTATTTACGCGGAGCTGCAAGCCAGCAAAAAAAGCAGGATAGTAAAAAGCTGACAATGACAAGGATAAAAGCCGATTGATAGCTTTGGGTTTTGTCAAATATAAATCCCGCAATCCAGGCACCAAAAGCACCGGCGATTCCGATACCGGCTTCCACAAACCCATAAATCAGGCCAAAAATTCTTCCCCTAAATAGATCGGCAGCCACGACCATGAACATCGGGGCGGTGGCGCCCCATCCCATCCCGAAAAAAATAAAAAAACTGTAAGTAAAAAAGGCGGACCCATGGATCTCAAATAAGAGCAGAGAGCCTGCCCCTAAGCAACCGCAGATAATCCCCAGCGTATAGGTGAGCTCGCGACTAATACGGTCGGAAAGCCACCCCCAAAAAACGCGAAAGATCGATGAAACAATGCCGACCATTGCAAAGATAAAGGCCGCCGTCATTTTATCGATTCCCTGATCAACCAGGAACCTTACCTGGTGCACGACGATGATAAAAACAGCGATGAACCCGAAGAATGGGAAAAAGACCAGGGACCAGAAACGCAGGGTAGAAGCGGCCTTTCGAAGGGTCCAATGGTTGTTCTGCATGCTGTTGGGCGGGCCCTGGGAATGATTCTGATGATTCGAATCCAACGGGGTCGATCCGTCAGGGTGTAGTCCCAGTTTCCGGGGTTTGTGTCTTAAAAAAAGAGCGTTGGCCGGTATTAAAATGATGAGAACAAGGCAGCCGGTGATTATGAAGGTCATCCGCCAGCCCCACGCGGAGATGAAACCTTGAGACATGGGAACCAGCAAAAAGGTGCCCAGTCCCATGCCTGAGAGGGCAATTCCGCTGGCCAACCCTCGTTTTTTTTCAAACCAATGCGCTAAAATCGATGAGTAACTGACGATACCGATGCAGGAAATACCGGTCCCCACAATCACACCATAAAAAAGGTAAAATTGAGAGAGGGTTTCGATTCTGCTGGAGAGCATCAGCCCGACGGCCAGAATCAGAATTCCAGGGGCGATCACCCGGCGGGGGCCGAAGCGGTCGATCAAACCGCCTACCAGGGGCGCCATAAATGTATAGGTGATCAAGGCCATGGATTGCACGCCCGCCGAGCCTGCGCGGTTCCAGGGGAAATCTTCCAGCAGCGCAACATAAAAAACAGAAAAACTGGTACGGATCCCCATCCAAAAGGCCATTGATATCAGAGCCACCGCTACGATAATCCATCCGTAGTAGAATCTTAAGCCATTGGCTAACTTTTTAGCGATACTCATTGATTATTCATTCCCGGACGTTTAGTTGAATTGCATTTTAGCTTGACAACAAATCCTTTGGAAGGTAGCTTTTTTCATAAACAACGGGTCTTGTCAAGCAGGTCTTAACGCGCTTTTTATCTCCTCTCTTTTGCTGTAACGGCAATTCTAAGCGTGCAAACTTACGATAATCGCTGTGCGTGTCCAATATGCATCTTCCCAAATTTGAACACCTTTATCCGCCATCCATAAAAGAGGCTGCCCGACTGCTTAAAAAGCATGGCTCGAATGCACGGCTGGCTGCCGGCGGCACGGATCTTTTTCCCCGCATGATGCACGGCCTCACTCAGCCTGAAGTCGTCGTCAGCCTTAAAGGCTTATCCATTGATTCCGCTGATTCTTCAGGAGTTACCGAAGGGAGCGAACTGCACTTAAATGCCCTGATGCCTCTGGCAGATGTTGCGCGCCTGGCGGCAGTACGCCAGAGCGCACCATTGCTGGCAGAGGCGATCGTATCGGTGGGATCTAATCAAATTCGGCATATGGGGACTCTGGGTGGCAATATCTGTTTGGCGAATCGCTGCGCTTACTATAATCAATCCCATACATTTCAATTTGTCGAACCCTGCTTCAAGCGCCATGGAAACCGCTGCTATCTCATCCCAAAGGGGAAAAAGTGTGTGGCTGTCTTTCAGGCCGATACGGTGCCGGCCCTAATTTGCCTGGATGCCAAAGTGGAGATCATCGCAGCCGACAGCAGTCGGCAGCTGCTTCTGGAGAAACTTTACACCGGCGATGCCTTGAAACCCTTAGCTCTTTCTCAAGATGAAATTGTCGGCAAGGTTATCGTTTCGAAACCGAAACCGGTGCGGGGCACCGCTTTTTCCAAGTTCAGTTTAAGGGGAGGTGTGGAATTCGCTGCGCTCACAGTGGCCGTGTGTCTGGACATGGTAGATAAGGGTGAGAACTGTGCCGCCGCTCGCATCACAGTGGGCTCGGTAGCAGCAGGACCCGTTAGAGCCCGAAAAGCCGAAAAGACAATGGCCGGAGAGATGCTTTCCGACAAACTTTTTAAGGAAATAGCCGCAATCGTTGCCGGCGAGATCCATCCGGTTATGCATCACGGGTACTCAATTCCGTTTCTGAAAGAATGCTTAATAGCGCAAACCTATCGAACGCTTGTCCGGGCGGCTGAACGTGCAGGATAGAGAAAACAAAACCGCTTGAAATTAGAAATTTAACAATCAGGAGAACATGGGTGAAACGACTTATTGAACTTTGCGTTAATGATGAAACTTATGAGCTGGCCGTGGAGCCCAACGCCATTCTGGCTGAAGTTCTTAGAGATCAGATCGGTTTGACCGGCACCAAAGTGTCCTGCGGGACCGGGGAATGCGGCACCTGCACTGTTTTAATGGACGGTAGACCGATTCTATCCTGTCTGGCTTTGGCGGTCGATTGTCAGAAGCAATCCATTATAACAATAGAAGGATTGGCGGTCGGTGAAAAACTAACTACCGTGCAACAGGCTTTTCATGACTGCGGTGCGATTCAGTGCGGCTTCTGTACGCCGGGCATGGTGTTATCCACCACCGCTTTGCTGGAAGTCAATTCCCGGCCTTCAACCCGGGAAATCCAGAAAGCCCTTGAAGGCCATTTGTGCCGCTGCACAGGATATAATAAGATTATCGAGGCCGTTCAGCAGGCGGCGGAGCAGATGCCGCCCAAGGCGAAGTGAAAGAAACTGGGATTTAGAATCAAACCTTTAAGGTAAAGTGTTCAGATGTCAGCAAACGGAAAAGATCCCCAGCAATTGGCCTATGTCGGGCAGCGGATCCTTCGCAAGGACGGGCCTGAAAAGGTTACCGGCCGAGCCAAATATACCGGGGATATTCACCTACCCGGCACACTGGTCGGCCGGATCCTGCGTAGTCCGCATGCGCATGCCAGGATCCTCAATATTGATACGTCCCGCGCGCAGCGCTTAAAAGGGGTGCAAGCGGTGATCACGGCCCGGGATACCGCCGGTATAAAGCATGGGTTTGTGGAAACGCCTCGATATCCGCCCGACCAGAATCCTCTGGCAACGGATCGGGTGCGGTTCGTGGGTGAAGAAGTAGCGGCAGTGGCAGCCACGGATCATTATATCGCCCGGGAGGCGTTGAGCCTCATCCAGGTGGAATATGAACCGCTGCCGGCTGTTTTTGATCCTGAAGAGGCCATGCAGACCGGGGCCCCGGAGATTCATCCCACCCATCCAAAAGTAAAAGAGCCCTTCGTTAATATCGCCGGTAAAACCGAAGCTGAGTGGGGTAACGTTGAGGATGGATTTAGCCAGTCCGATTATGTCCGCGAAGACCGATTCGAGAGCCACTTAAGAACCCATGGGTATCTGGAACCGCAGATCACACTGGCAAGCTTTGAACCCGCCGGCAAGCTCAATATCTGGACTTCTTCAATGGGGCCATTTTTAAAGAGAGCCAAACTGGCCCGGACCCTCGATCTTCCTTTCTCGGCGGTGCGTGTACAAAAGGCCTGGGTGGGAGGGGCTTTTGGGGGGAAAGTGGACCTCTTCTCGCATGAATTTTGTGCGGCGCTGCTTTCGATGAAATCGGGCCGGCCGGTAAAGATTGAAGCCTCGCGCGAGGAAATCTTTGCTGCCTATCGGCATGGTCAACCCCTGATCGTGGAAGTAAAGACCGGTGTCAAAAAAGACGGAACTCTCGTCGCCCAACAGTTCCGTGTCATTAACAATTGTGGGGCCTTTCGGGGAAGCGGGGTGGTGGTTATCTTCCTGGTATGGGGGTTTATCATGGTTCCTTACCGACTCCCCTATTTAAAATATGAGGGATACTCCGTCTATACCAATAACCCGGTGCGTGCCCCTCAGCGCGGGCATGGAGCGCCCCAGCTCCGCTTTGCGGTGGATTCCCAACTGGATATGATTGCCGAGGAACTGGGACTTGATCCCATCGAGATCCGGCTCAAGAATTCCCGTGAACCGGGTGAAAGGCTTCCCAATGGGGATAACGTTCATAACTGCGGCCTGCGTGAGTGTATTGAAAAGGCCGCTGAACGGACCCACTTTCAGCAAAAACACAGCCAAAATCGATCGGCGGCCCCTACTAACGACTCCAAGTGCCGGGGCATCGGCATCGGTGTCAGTTCTTATATGAGCGGGACCCTGATCTATCCCAACAGTTCTTCCGCAATGGTCAAAATGAATGATGACGGTACGGTCACCTTGCTGACAGGCGCATTGGATATTGGACAGGGTGCCGAGACCATTCTGAGTCAGATCGTGGCCGAGGAGCTCAAGATCCCGGTAGAGGAGATTCAGGTGATTGCGGCGGATACGGAAACAACGCCGGTCGATATCGGGTCATGGATCAGCGGGAATGCTTACGTCACCGGAAATGCGACCCGGGTTGCATCCACCGAGGTCCGCAAAAAATTATTGAACATGGCGGCCGAGGAGATGGAGGCGAATGTGATGGATCTGGCCTTGGGCGACAAATACGTTTATGTTGCCGGTTCTCCGGAGCGCAAACTTTCCTACCGCCAGCTGGTGGCCGCCAGCATCCAGAAACACCGCGGTGATTCAATTATCGGAGAAGGTCACTGGCGGACGATGCGCGATGAGCCCTTTCACCCCAGCCTGGCCTCAACCAAGGGCCGCTGGACTGAAAATTATGCTTTTGACGCCCAGGTGGCGGAGGTGGAAGTTGATATCGATACCGGTCAGGTTCGCTTGCTACGAGCGGTAACCGCCCATGACTGCGGCTTTCCGATTAATCCACTCCTGGTGGAAGGACAGGTTGACGGGCAGGTATCCATGGCCCTGGGCCACGCCTTTATGGAAGAAGTGCTTATGGAAGAGGGTCGCACCCTGAACCCCAACTGGCTGGAATATCGTATGCCGACCATCCACGAGGTTGCTCAATCAGAAAACATCGATGTCATCACCGAACAATATAATACAGATGCACCCTACCGAACCAAAGAAGTGGGCGAGGGTCTGGTCTCAGCTATCCTGGCAGCCATTGCCAATGCGATTTATGACGCGGTGGGCGTGCGACTGCATTCAACACCTTTCACTCCGGAAAAGATCTTGCGGGGGTTGGGTAAATTGAAGTGACTAAAGTGAACTAAAGTGGGAAGTGACTAAAGACCGCAAAGTGCCTAAAATGCCTAAAATGCCTAAAGTGATCTAAAGTGCCTAAAGTTAAGGAATCCTGTCATTTATAAAAAGAAGGAGCAGAGCGACACATTAACTTTAGTCACTCCAAACTTTAGATCACTTTAGTCACTTCATTGTGATGGTCCACCTGCATTGGAGAAGAGGATTTATCAGATGGAACCGGTGACTTACTGGAACAAGGAGATGGAGACGCTTCCAAGGGAAAAACTGGAAGAATTGCAGCTGCAGAGGTTCAGGGAGCGCATGCTGTATGTTTATAAGCACAGCCCCATGTATAAGCGCAAATATGATCAGGCCGGGATAAAGCCGTCTGATATCCGCTCATTGGATGATATTCAGAATGTGCCTTTTACCGTCAAAGAGGAGTTGCGCGAAAGCCAGGTCCGGCATCCGCCATGGGGGGATTTTATCTGTATTCCGCCTGAAGAAGGCGTGAGGGTATTTCAAACCACCGGGACCACCGGTATTCCCGTAAGGGCCATTCTGAATAAGACCGATTGGACCACTCACTATTACGAACAGTTTATGTACTTTATGTACGGTTACGGCATCAAAACTTCTGATATTCTTTTTGTGCCTTTCGGATACAGTCTCTATATTGCCTGGTGGGGATTTCAGGCCGCTCTGGAACAGGCGGGCGTGATGATCGTTCCGGGAGGTGCGCAATCCTCCGAGAACCGGGTTATGAACATTTTCGAGTGGGCGGCCACCGTGGTCTGCGGAACCCCTACCTATCTGCTATCCCTGGGCGATACCGCCAAAAAGATGGGCAAGCCGCTTGCGGATTCCGCCGTTCGTATTGTAGTTGCGGCCGGGGAGCCCGGAGCCAACGTACCGGCCACTAAAAAGAGCATCGAAAATTTATGGGGCGCCAAATGTTATGATGATATTGGTTCAACCGAGATTACCAATTTTGGCTTCGAATGTGTGGCTCAGAAGGGGACCCACATAATCGAAAACATGTTCTATGCCGAATGCCTCGATCCGGAGACACTGAAGCCCGTCCCGCCTGGAGAGATCGGTGAGCTGGTTCTTTCCAATTTATGCACGGAAAGTATGCCGCTGTTGCGTTTTCGAATACAGGATCTGGTCCGGTTCAACAAAGAGACCTGTGAATGCGGTCGCACCTTTTTGCGGCTCGATGGGGGCATCCTGGGCCGCTCCGATGATATGTTTCAGTTTGCAGGTGTCAATATATTCCCCTCGGCTGTTGAAAATCTTATCAGGGAGGTGCCGGAATTTTCCAACGAATATCAGATCGTCGTTCCCAAAATGGGGAGCGGCAAGCATCTTAAAATTCGGATTGAACCGGACACAAAAGAGATCGGCGGCCAGCGCATGAAGCAGGCTATTAACAAGTTCATCGAAACCGTCAAGTACCGCATCACCATCACCCCGGATGTCGAAATTGTGAAAATAGGGGAACTTCCACGTTTTGAATTAAAGGCCAAACGCCTGATTCGCGAATAAGAAACTACTTCCGGTCTATAAATCTTTTGTATCCTGCTTGACAGCTGTGAGATTGCAGTGATAGGGATTTAATTACTGAATTAAATTTTATAATCTGAAATCTATTCAAGATGAAAGGGCATAGGGGCCAAAGGTCATAAGATGTAGATCTGAATCGAATGGGGTGAGTTCAATCTAAATTCCGGAATCCTATTAAATTAAAGGCTTCTGCAAAATAGGGTTTTAGGGAGCATCGACTGCCCTTTGTAGCAGGGCTAAAGGAGGAAAAAGGAAATACAAAGAAAAAGTAAGTTTTAGACCGGCAACTAATGCGCAGCTATGCC
>JAQYWI010000411.1 GCA_030145015.1 Desulfobacterales bacterium | reverse complement strand
AAATCAAAACTCGTATAAGCTGGGGGCCGTTCCTGCTGATATGAAAGACATCTTTCCAACATTTGTGGTCGAGGAGCTGTTGGCCGCATTTAATAAATGGAAAGAAGAAGTTCCATTATTTATTTCAAATCATGCGATATTGTTAGGTGCGGAAACAAGAACTTCATCTCCTGTACGGATTAAACGCAATGAAAAACTTGAATCAGTAAATATCAAGAATTTGTATCCGATAGGCGAAGGCTCAGGTTATACAGGCGGCATAACGAGTTCTGCCGCTGATGCTATAAAGGCTGTCGAAATAAACGTATTGTAATGATAGTCTGTGAGACGGTTTACAGCTTATCGACTATTTTGGATGATATAAACTTATAAACTGAGGAGCATGCCATAGATTTACATATATTTACGAAAGGGAATAAAACCACCGATAAACCGAACTCAGGATCGTTGCTTCTTGATCGGGAAAGCAGTTCATTTCACAGGCGATCCCCCAGGAAAAAAGGGAAGAAAAACCACTGGAGCGAGGATGCGCCGGCAGCATCCGTTGGTTCTGCAAAGGATGACAGGTGGGACGTTTCACAGTTCAAGGTTCCACCGGTAGAAGGCAGTGTCCGATTCCACGATTTCGATCTTCCCAACCCTCTGCTCCATGCCATATACGACCTGGGCTTCAAGTACTGTACACCTATACAGGCTGAAATTCTTCCCAGCACCCTGTCCGGCAAGGATGCCAGCGGCAGGGCTCAAACCGGCACTGGAAAGACTGCTGCATTTCTGATTACCGTAATCAACCGGATACTGAAAAATCCCCTCCAGATAAAACGAAAACCAGGCACACCCCGAATATTGATCCTTGCCCCTACCCGGGAGCTGGTGCTCCAGATCTCCGATGAAGCTCGCCAGCTTTCCAAGTACTGTGATCTGAAAATAGTATCCGTGTTCGGTGGTATGGATTATTTAAAGCAAAAAAAGGAGCTGGGCGCCGAACCGGTTGATATCATTGTGGCAACGCCCGGCAGGCTGCTCGATTTTCAGCGCAACCGCGACATTACCCTTAACAAGACCGAGGTACTGATCATCGACGAGGCTGACAGGATGCTCGATATGGGTTTTGTCCCGGATGTCCGAAAGATAATCAACAGCACGCCGCAAAAACACAAACGCCAGACGATGCTTTTCAGCGCAACGCTTACCGAGCAGATTACCCGTCTCGCCTCTCAATGGACCAGCAATTCCGTAACCATAGAGATCAAACCGGAACAGGTCGCCGTGGAAAGTGTGGAACAGATCGTTTACATCGTGACATCCAGCGAAAAATTTGCACTCCTTTTTAACATCATCGACAAACAGAACATTGTACAGGTTCTGGTTTTCTGCAACAGGCGCGACGAGGTGACACGTCTATCGGAGATGCTGACCCGCCATGGAGTAAACTGCTCCATTCTTTCCGGTGATGTTCCACAGAAAAAGCGGATTCAACGCCTTGATCAATTCAAAGCCGGAAAGATCCGGGTGCTGGTCGCAACGGATGTAGCCGGACGCGGCATTCACATCGAAGGCATGAATCATGTTATAAATTTTACGCTGCCGCATGATCCTGAAGATTACGTGCACCGGATCGGGCGAACCGGCAGGGCCTGCACTACCGGAACTTCGGTCAGCTTCGCCGATGAGGATGATTCCTTCTACATTCCCGCCATCGAGAAATTCATCGGCCGGAAGCTGGATTGCATCGACCCAAAGGAAGAATGGCTCACCATGCCTGAACCGGTCTTTTCAAAGAAAAAGCGCTGGACTCGCCTCAGAAAGAAAGTCTTCCCGGCCTTCCAGGGAGAAAAACCACACCCCCAACAGGCAAAAAAAGGACGCCCTCGCAGCTCAAGTTAGGGGACGAATGCGACCAAAATATCCATATCTTTTTTAGGCGGTGGATTTTGGATTTACCCTGGCCTTGAGTTATGAAACAATTGTTCATATATTTCTAAGAATTTATCCTTGACTTTTGAAACGATTATTCATAATTTTCTACAAATTTATCGAGATAATTACGTATGAAGAACGGCACATGGAATTAGCAGAACAGGCTACGCTGAAAGATTTGGCAATGTATTCTATTATCTGGACGACCGGTGCGTCTGGAACCTTTTGCAAGCGGGCGAGTCGCATTTGCCCCACCATGTTTCCGGAGAAGATTTGAGTTTATGAGACGCTTGAAAGACATTTTCGGACCGCTGATAGCGATACTGCTCATTTTGCAGGTGAGCGCAGCCTATGCGCTCCCGGCAGGAGTACATCTCAATCTGTGCATTGGCTTCGATGGGCACATCGATATATTAATAGGTGGCTGCGCCGGCAACCCAAGTCAGTCGCCTCGACAGCCGGATACAATTCTATACGGCGAGGACCATCATGATGAATGCCTTGACGTTGCGATAGGCTGCGCTTCATCGGACGCACTGCGCCATTCCATCGCAGAGGGCTGCTCATACAAGTCAAAGACCAAAAG
>JAQYWI010000210.1 GCA_030145015.1 Desulfobacterales bacterium | reverse complement strand
GGAAATAACGTATTTGAGGGCGGCTGCTTTTTCCACAGCATGCTGGTTGAGCTGTCCGGTCAATCGGAGGCCATGAGTGCCCGCCTTTTACAGGGTTTTACCCAGCTGGCCGGATTGCTGTGCGCCTGGCTGGAACAGGCCGATCAACAGGGAATGCTCAAAGCGGATTTGAATTTTAAGGAGATCGCCAACTATATTATTATTTCTTTAAACGGCGCGGCCGCCTTATATGCCTCCAGCCGCGACCCCGCCATTCTGGATCAGACCGTCAGTCAGCTTCGTTTTTATATCCGGCAGTTAGAAAAATAAGAAATTTTTTTTAAAATGCGTTCATTTTTTCATCAATAAATATACCGACCGGTCCCTATTTTATAGTTTTCTGGTTATCCGGAAAGAACAAGTCGTATTAAATGTGGAAGCCGCTCCCACAGGAAGTTTATCTAATGGCAACTTAGACTTTCCAGATAAGCAGTTAAAGTTTTAAGATGATTCGGACGATATGGTCTAGAAAAAATGGTGTCAAATCTTGAATAGTGAATAAAATACCACTATTCACTATTCAAGATTTGACACCATTTGCCATAGTGATATCGGCACTTGAATTTTCTTGAAATTACATCGTGCCCATAATATTTGAATTTTAACATTGTGCTGATCTGAAACTCAATCTCACACTCAAAATTACTTCTCATAAATTCTAATCGACCATTCTTGCTCATCGACTAATCGACTCTCCATTTCTAAATTTCTTTCTGACCGAAAATGATTCTCACCTCATTCAGATTTTAACCTGAAAGCAGCTATTGATTAATTGGTGGATCTACTGCGGACGCACTTCTCTGACTCCTGATGGACTATTGGTTCCATGCGGCTTGCTTAATTTTTATAGATGATAATCTCAATTATCTAAAAAGGAGGTCTGAGAGTGAAAAGGCATATTAGCAGTCAATTTACCGTTATCTTGAGCATTATCGTCTTCGTGTTCTTGTTATCCGACAATTCCATGGCCGGAGAGAGACAATGGGTCGGATGGGACCCGAAGGGTATGCATGTAGCAGCAATAGCCATTGATCCGGCCAATACAAGCATCCTGTATATTGGTACTCAGCGGGGTGCTTTTAGGAGCGCAGATCGCGGATCTAATTGGATTTCCATCAGCAATGGTTTGAAAAATACCGATGTCCTATCCTTAGCCATTGACCCTGTTGACACGCCTACGCTTTATGCAGGCACTCGCTCTGGTGCTTTTAAGAGTATCGATGGCGGCGATAACTGGACCCTCATGCAGAGCTGCCTATACGAGGTTGCGGTTTTAGCCATAGCCGTTGATCCGGCCAATACAAACACCCTTTATGCCATCGCCCGAGATGCCGCATGGGTTGTAGCCGTGTTTATGAACCACAAAAACGAAAGCAGGCATGAATCAAAACTCAGGGATTGTGCATTCAAGAGCACCAATGGAGGCGAAAAATGGTCTTCTATTAACATTGGCTTCGAGGAATTAAATCTTAAAATTGAATCTTTGGCCATTGACCCCAGCAAACCAAGCACGCTTTATGCCGGCACTCGCTGTGGCGTTTACAAAAGCGTCGACTGGGGCGCTAAATGGCCTGCAAAAAAATGTAAACTGAGGGAACTTCATACTAAAGCGCTAGCCATTGACCCCCGTAACAATAATACGATTTATGCTGGAACCATGGCGGGTGTCTTCAAAAGTACGGATGGCGGCAATAATTGGACTTACATCAGCAAAGGTTTAGCTAAACCCGATGTTCTAACCTTAGCCATTGAACCTAACAACACAGCCACGGTTTACGCAGGAACAATTAATGGCATTTTCAAGAGTACAAATGGCGGTACCAATTGGTTAGAAATCAATAATGGCCTGAATAAGCGCTATATTAAAGCCTTCGCCATTGACCCCGGCAACAAGAATATTCTGTATGCCGGCACCATAGATGGTATATACAAAAGCACAGATGGCGGTAGCAACTGGATTGTTTCAAAATAATTTGTTGAATCTATATGACATAAAATAAAGAAATGCGATTTATCAGGCTTCGCGTTCAACCTGGACCAGGCAGGTGTTGCTGGGGAAGGCGCCGCCGGGGGACATGAGGTCTTTGGTGAGGACGTTGACACAGCCGCCGTTATCGACGCCTTCATCATCGGGCCGAAACCAGGCGCCGGCATCCAGGCTGGCGACGCCGGGCATGATACGATCGGTGACGTTTGCCGTCGTGCGCAGCCGGCCGCGCCCATTATAAACGATTACGCGGTCTCCGGCTGAAATGCCGCGGGCGGAGGCATCGGCTGTGTTTAACCAGACGCGATCATCGGCTTTTTCTTTGAGCCGGGGGATGTTGTCAAATTGGGAGTTGACCCGGGTTTTGGCATGCGGGCTGATCAGCTGCAGGGGATATTTGGCATAAAGCGCATCACCCGGTCCTTCCCAGGGCGCTATATATTGGGGGATAGCCGGGATCCGGGGATGGTTCATCTGCGCAATTTTGTGACTGAATATTTCGATTTTGCCGGACGGGGTTGCAAACGGATAGGCCTCGGGATCTTGAATCTGATCTTTAAATGCGACCCGGGGCGCTTTGAATTCTATGCGATGAACGCCGATTTGCTTGAATTTTTCCAGGTCGGGAAAATCCGGGGTGGCGTCCAAAAACCACTTTAACCATTGCGGGTCGGATCTGTCATTGTAACCTTTGACACCCAGGCGCTGCGCCAGGTCTGTAAAAATAGCCAGATCCGAGCGCGTTTCGGGCAAAGGCTCGATGACTTTGTTCATGTAGATGCAATAAGGGCCGCCCAGCCAGGGTTGACCGATATCTTCCTGTTCCAGATAATGGCTGATGGGCAGCACCATGTCTGCAAACCGGGCCGTGGGCGTTAAAAACAGTTCGTGAACCACGATAAATTCAAGCTTTTTTAAGGCTGTGACGCCTTTGTTGACATTCAAGAACTGATTCAAAAGATTGCAGCCCACCACGTAGAGCATTTTTATATCCGCAGGAAAGCCGCCGGAGGTACCTTCCAAGAGGGCATCATAAATTTCAGTGACGTGGATCGTCGGGTTATCTTTAGACGGCACGGGGAAGGATTTGGCTAAAGCGCCCAACTCCATGCGGTCGGTGCCGCCGGCCACATGACCGCCGGGTACGCCGATATTGGCGGTCATGGCTGCCAATGTGATGGCCGCGCGATGAAACTGTTCGCCAAAGGCGCTGCGGCCGGGTGCCCATGCGGCATACAGTGCGGCCGGTTTTGAGGTGGCGTAGTCCCGGGCCAATTGGATAATGTCCTCGGTCGGCACCCCCGTGATCTGTGAGGCCCAACCGGGGTTTTTGGGAATTCCGTCTGATTCGCCCGTTACATAAGCCTTAAATTTATCAAATCCAAAGGTGTAGGTTTCGATGAAGTTCCGGTCGTAAAGCGCTTCTGCAATCATAACGTAGGCCATGGCGAGCATCAAAGCGGTATCGGTGCCCGGCTTGACGGCAATCCATTGTTCGGCCAGGCTTTTGGCCGAAGGGCTCAGGCGCGGGTCGACGGCGATAATTTTGACACCTTTTTTCTTGGCCTCTGAAAGATAGGTGGATGTGTAGGGTCGGAAGCGGGAGACCAGTGGATCCCAGCCCCACAAAATAATGAGTTTGGAGAGGAGCAGATTATCCCGGCTGTTGCCGGTAAACTGGGTTCCAAGGGTCGTATCGCTTGCAAATTTGCCGGCTTCCAGGGACGAGCTGCCCCAGATGTTGGTGCATCCGCCGAAGAGGTTAAAAAAGCGGCGGGCGGTTTTGGTGGTGTCGTGCAGGGCGCCTTCGTTGCCGAAATAATCCATCAGCAAGGTGGCATGGGGGCCGAAGGTTTCTTTTATCTGTTTTAATTTTTGGGCGAGCGTGTTAAGGGCTTCTTCCCAGGAGATGGGCTCGAATTCTCCCCGGCCGCGTTCGCCGACCCTTTTCAAAGGCGTCGTCAGGCGATCCGGGGAATAAACCACGTGTTTCTGGGAAAGGCCCCGGATACATGCGTTTAAGCCCGGCCCGCTCCCGCTGTCGGTACGGATGCGGGTGATTTTACCTTCGGTAACATGTACTTTTAAAAGGCAACGGCCCCCGCAATCAAAGGAGCAGGTGGTGATGATGACCTGTTCATTTTTTTTAGACGATTTTGCGTTCATGATGACCTTTTGTATACACGATATTAACCCGGTACGCCACCCGAATTTTGCGATTGTATGAAAGCTTTCGAGCGCTACTATCCTATAATTGATGACATTAAGGCATTTGAGAAAGCTGTAGCTCGACCTCAGCCGCTGTTTGTGTGGGCCAACACGCTGCGCACCACCGCCCGGAAACTGGTGGATGTTCTCAAGCAGGACGGCTATGATCTGACACCGCTTGACTGGCATCCGCAGGCGTTTCGAGTCATTTGTCGGGATGGAAGCGAAAGCCTGGGGCGCCACTGGGCCTATCTGGCCGGCTGGTTTCATATCCAGGAAGCCAGCTCGATGATACCGGCACTGCTGCTGGATCCCCGGTCCGGAGAGCGCACCCTGGATCTGTGCGCGGCGCCCGGAAACAAAACGGCGCTGATGGCCCAGGCCCTTGAAAACCGGGGCACGGTTGTCGCCAACGATGTGTTCTGGGACCGCATACGACCGCTGCGTTCGGCAATCGACCGCCTGGGCTTGCTAAATGTCAGTGTTACCTGCCATGACGGCACCTCTTACCCGGGACGTGCCGGCCGGTTTGACCGCGTTCTGGTGGATGTTCCCTGCAGCTGTGAAGGCACTACCCGCCGCTTCCCGGGCCTTTTGAAACGGCAGCCCACGCGCCGGGTGCCGCGGCGCTTCAAAAAACAGCAACTGCTGCTCCAATCGGCTATACGCCTCTGCCGCAAGGGTGGACGAATTCTATACAGCACCTGTACCTATGCACCCGAAGAAAACGAGGCCGTGGTAAATGCCGTTCTTTGCGAGATGCCCGCTGAGGTGCGGGTCTTGCCGGCCGGGCTGCCGGGGCTAAAGACCGCCCCCGGGCTGACCGCCTGGGCGGGTGAATCCTTTCAGGACGATCTTCAGAACAGCATTCGAATCTGGCCGCATCTAAATGACAGCGGGGGATTTTATATCGCTTTGCTGGAAAAGATCGGAAACGATTCCCCCAAAGCGGTTGAAACCCCTCAAATTAACCAGCCTGACTTTCGGCCGGCCCCCGGCAGCACCCAGCAGATATTTAAGGATGCCGACAGCATATTTGAAATCCTGAGCGAGCGCTTCGGCATCGAGCGGGCCGCTTTTGATGGTTTGCAGCTGTTAAAAAAAAGCAGACGGGATATCTATGCTGCGGTCGCCGATCATCGACCGCCGCACCTGGCCACCTGCATCAGCGGGCTGCCGCTGTTTCATATGCATTTTCGTTTTCCCAAACCGACCACCGCATGCGCGGCCACTTTCGGGCGGATGGCCAACCGTAACGTGGTTGATGCCTCCAAAGGCCAGTTGCAAAACTACCTGGCCCGCAAATCGTTTGCCCTTAAAAAAGACCAGGCCAATGCCTGCGACGGCGGCTCCGGTTACATACTGGTGCGATTCAAAAATGCGGTTCTGGGAGTCGGGTATTATGATAAAAGCGAGGGAGCGGTGGCCAGTCTTTTTCCCAAAAGTATGGCACGGGAATAAGGATCAATTCATAAATAGCAGTTTATTTTCGAAGATGCTCTAAAGTTAGAAGTGCCTAAAGTGACTAAAATGAGCTAAAGTGCCTAAAGTTATGGTTTCGCTGCGCTCTGTCTTTTATTATAAATATGATTGTTCGACCCAGTCGTTCGACCCAGTCGTTAGACCCTGTCGTTCGACCCTGTCGTTCGACCCTGTCGTTCGACCCTGAGGCTCTCGAAGGGAGGCTCTCGAAGGGAGGCTCTCGAAGGGAGGCTCTCGAAGGGCAGAATTCCTTAACTTTAGGCACTTTAGTTCACTTGTCACTTTAGCGCACTTGCTGTTATAAGCACTTTTCATAGATTTAGAACTTTACCATCGCGTGTTAATTGAATTTTTGAGATAGGTTCTACTTAAGGCTCATAAGACAACGGTTCAAAGCGGGTCTGAATTTCAGCGTTCTTGCCCTTTTTTACGACGATCAGCCCGCAAAAATTTTCATCGTCGGTTTCCGTGAAATCCGCGCGGTAATGGTAAGGCGGAAAGCGGGTCTCTTTGCGAGCCCGTGCAGCCGTGGCCGTGATCTTGGCCACCTGCTGGATGTTCATGGCTTCATGCACCCGCATGAGCTCATGTAAATTGTCGGCTTTGAGGTCTTCGCGGGCGGCATCCAAGCTGTCGAGTTTTTGCAGAGCCGCCTTTAAACTGTTTTCGGTCTTAACGGGGCCGAAGTGATCGGTGGTGATATTACGGACGATTTCTTCAAACTCCCAGTAGGGCATTCCTGCTTTCTTGTGCAGCGGTTTGAAAATCCGATCTTTTTCGGCTTTCATTTTCTTGGCGTCAAGGGGCCGCAGGTGCTTGGTTTGGCGGGCGCGATCAGCGGCGTGCTTGCCGGCGGCGTAACCACCGGCCACACACATATGCAGACAGCCCATCTGGTCGGAAGCATCTCCGGCGGCAAATAGGCCCGGTACGCTGGCGGCGCACTTTTCATCGATCTTGATCCCGCTGCCGCACTGTTCGGAAGGGCGCGCCTGCATGGGCTCGGAAACCGTCATCTCGATCATGGTACCTTCCAGATTGTATCCCTTCTTAATAAAAAAGTCGGGCAGGGTATCTTTGTCATATCCCAAGGTCGTGAACAGATGCTCGCGTTCTTTGGCCTTTAAATGGTTGCAGTCCATATAGATGGGGCCGCGACCCTCCTTTAGTTCCTGAATGGCTCCCCAGACCATGTAATTGCGGGGCGCGCGGTCGCCCATGGGGTGGACCTTCTGCATGAAATTTTCCCCCAAAGCGTTGATCAGGCGGGATCCCATCCCGAAAAAGGCATTGAAGCCCGGGGCGCTGAATCCCTTGGGCACGATGGTCATGCGGGTATATTCCATGTTGGCCAGTTCGACTCCGGCATCGAACGCCTGACGGTGCAGGTCCCCGGTGCAGGCCGGACAGTACCAGAGGTTAAAGGGGTTCCCGGTCTGGGAACGATACATTCGGTTGGTATTGCCGGTGGAAATAACAACGGCTTTGGCCCGAACCTGGTAAAAATCACCGCTGCGAATGTCATATCCGGTAAATCCCGCCAGTTCTCCATCGTGCAGAAACAGGTTGGTCACCTGGACGCGGTCGAGCACCTGACAGCCCAGCCGTCTGACTTCTTCGGCCATCGCTGGCTTGAGCTGCTTTCCGTTGAAATTGATGGATAAGGGACCGGGCATCCCCATGGCCTGGGTGCGGAAAAATTTACCGGTGTTCGGATCCCTCAGGGGAATTCCGATGCGTTCAACCCGTTCGATGGCGGCTTTCAGCTCTTCGCACAAAACCGCCTCGTGAATCTTCAGATTGACCGCACCTTTCGCCAGCCGGCCGACATATTTCAGCCAGGCTTCGCGGGTATCCCAGTCTTCACCGCTCTCAAGGAAAGCGTGGAAATGGTCGATGCCGCCGGCAATTGCGCCGCTGCGGTTGATATTGGCCTTGTCGACCACCAGAACCTTAAGACCCAATTCTGCAGCCGCCATGGCTGTATTTACACCAGCCGTACCTCCTCCAATAATGGCAACGTCGGCCTCAATTTGGTAATCCTGTCCTGACTGCATTTTGATCTCCTTATTTTTATCGTCTTTCGGGCATTCTTATTCGCCGAAACACAAAGGAATTAAACGCTAAGCATCATCAGCGGGAATTCGATCTGCACTGCACCTGTCGGACAGTCCTGGCGACAGGCCCCGCAATGCCAGCATTCATAAGGGTAACGAACTTCAAGCACATCATCTTCTAAGTAAAGCACGTCCAAAGGGCAGTGCTCATCGCAGATGCCACAGGCATTGCATTTTTCGTGATCAATTACAGGCGGCATGGCTTAACTCCTTATGTTGTGTGGTAAATTTTGTTATGGCCGCGTTCTTTAAACAACACAATGTTTATGGTCTCAGGTCGCAGAAGGTGTCAGGTGTCGGGTGTCAGTAAACAGATGACTGGGGGCTGAAAACAGACTGCCTTTTGTCTACTGTCATCTGCCTTCTGTGCGCTGTACTCTGTATTTTCCTGACACCCGACACCCGACACCCGACACCTGAAAAATCCGTGTTTTGTAAATTACTTGCGCGACGCAACTCTAGATTTACTTACAGATAATATTCAAAAGCGCCTGGCGCTTTTCGTTTTGAACAACATCCAGGGCTCTATCCAGGGCCGGTTTTACCTGATCCGGGTGCTCCACGCGTTCGCCGTATCCGCCAAATGCCTCGCAGATTTTTTCATAACGGGCCATCGGGGCCAGATCACTGAGAGGGAAATTGTTCGTGCGTACGGCCCAGCCGTCCGGGTGAAGCGCCCGGGTTGCACGCCTTACGGCCTCCCACCTCTGGTTATTATTTACGACGATCAGGATCGGCAACTGATGCAAGGCAGAGACAGCATGGCACGCGCTGGGGATCCCGAATAAATAGCAGCCGTCTCCAACCGTGGCAATGACGGTATCGTCCGGAGATGCCAATTTGGCACCCAGGGCCGCGCCCAGCCCCCACCCTAAGTAGCCGGCAGGCGGTGTACAAAAATAGCGACCGGCAAGAAGATTGGGCTGCTCTTTCATGGCGTTGTCATATTCGTTTACGACAATGGTATCGGATCCCAAGCGCTGATTAATGTTATGAGCGACCCAGGACATATCAATGGGCACATCGTTTGCTGCATTTTGCGCTTTTTGCTGCAGTGTGTGCCGAAGGCTGTCATGAATTTCCTGCAGCTTTTTTTCTCTGGCCGAAAGGCTTTTCTCGTTTAGCCCCTGGCGCCTCAATTCCCGGGTA
>JAQYWI010000209.1 GCA_030145015.1 Desulfobacterales bacterium | reverse complement strand
TGGTGGAAGGAAGATACTAAAATCCGGGCTCGTAGCCCAAGGCACTTTCCTTCTCTTCCAACCAATAACTGATTTTACCGAAATAAAGAAACTGATTTTTAATTAACTTTAACCATACAAGGCACTTCTAACGTTAGCGCACCTTTTAAACTTTATTTCTCTGTCTTCCAAGATGAACTGCTAATTTTGAGATCGCTGCTACTCTTCTGTTCCCACCCGGTAATATTCCCCGCAATCCTTGTTGACAATCAATCTTTCCTTTGACATTTTTGACATTTATACTCTTTTACGGTTACCCATGTCGAGCTGGAATTGAGATCTCTTCACCAATGGATGTAAACACAGTTATTAAAAACGGTACCATCCCAACCCTGTGCCGCCAATGCGGTATTCGCTGTGGTATGAATGTGCATATCCGCGATGGGGCGATTGTGGATTTTTCCGCTCTGGATGAACACCCGGAAAATCGGGAGCCGATCTGCGTGAAAGGCCGGGCTGCCAAAGACCTTTTTTACCATGAGGATCGACTCTTAAGTCCGCTTAAGAAAAAGCCTGATGGTTCCTTCATGGAAATCTCCCGGGAGCAGGCTTTCGATGAGATTGCCGCGAAGATTCTTCATATCCGGGAAAAATATGGAGCCCGGTCCGTGGGCGTCTGGAAGGGAGAGGCGATCGGGTACTTTCAGGAAGAAGATTATGCCAGACGCTTTATCCATGCCTTTGGATCGCCCAATTATCTGTCAAATGATTCTGTCTGTTTTAATGGCCGTTACCTGGGTTTTCTATTGGTGCACGGGTTCTGGAATTCTCATCCGGAATTTGAACATTCGGATCTCATTATCCTGTGGGGTACCAATCTCTCCGTAAGCCATCCGACGTATATGCGCGAGGTTGCCAAGGCCCGAAAGCGGGGCGCCGGACTCATTGTAATCGACCCGCGTCTGAATAAAACCACAAAAAAAGCCGATGTCGTTGCGCGCCCCTTGCCCGGAACCGATGGCGCTCTGGCGTGGGGGTTGTGTCGGCATCTGATTAAGACCGATGCCTATGATCAAGAATTTGTAAACAAATATTGCATCGGTTTTGAAGCCTTTGCTCGCTGCGCCGAGGCATTTACCCCGGGATTCGTGCAGCAACAGACCGGGGTGGACCGGCAAACTTTTGAGGCAATCGCCGAAATGGTTTCGGGCAACCTTCCCCGCATAAATATTTTCCCGGGAATCGGGTTAGAACACCAGGAAAATGGTGTCAACGACGTCCGCACGATCGCTTGCCTGGCGGCCCTCTGCGGGGCTCTTGATATCAAAGGGGGATTCACCTGGCCGGAAGCAATGGGAGAGCGCAAACTCTCTTTATGTGACGAGATTTCACTCAGCGATCAAAAGCCGATCGGAGCGGATAGGTTTCCGGTCCTTTATGATTACCGCTGGGAATGCCACACAATGACGGCCATGGATTACATGCTCGGAAATGGTGGATACCCCCTCAAAGGGATCATCATGACCGCAGCCAATCCGGCGATTAACAATCCCAATACAACAAAAGTTGTCCAGGCGCTTTCCTCGCTGGAACTCCTGGTGGTAAATGACCTGTTCCTCACTGAAACTGCCCAGCTGGCGCATTATGTTCTGCCTGCGGCCAGCTTTCTTGAAAGATCCGAGCTCCATTTTCATCCAAAATACCAGATGGTTGCGCTGACCTCCAAAGTGGCTGAAGTTGCGGGTGTGAACGATGAGTACTCCCTGTGGCATGATCTGGCCCACCGCCTCGGTTTTGGGAAGGAATATTTTCCATGGGAAAACGAAGAACAGGTGACCCGCTGGATTCTCGAGCCGACCGGCATTTCTCTGGAAGCGCTGCAAAAGCGTCCCGAAGGTATTGTTTACAGACCCGTACGTTATAAGAAATATGAAGCCCGGCCCTTCCCGACGCGTTCCGGGAAGGTTGAATTTACCTCACAATATTTGAAAGATCTCAATCTCCCGGAGATTCCGGAGTATATCCCGCCCCGCTACCTTCGTCATCCCAACAAGGAGTTTCCCTTTGTACTGAACACCGGCACGCGCAACCCGCTTTACTACCACTCCCGATATCACAATATTCCAAAGTTTCGGAAAGCCTTTCCCATTGCTGAAATGGAGATGAATCCGAAAGATGCTGAGAGACTGGGAATTGAAAACACCGAACAGGTTCGGGTCATATCGGAAATCGGCGCGGTGCAAGTCCGGGTAAAAATAGTCGATGCCGCGCAAATTCTTGCGGGCTTCGTTGAAATTCCCCACGGCTGGCAGGATAGCAATGTTAACCATGTAACCTTTGATAATATCAATGATCCGATCAGTGGTTTTCCCCTGTTAAAAGCCGTTCCCGTCCGGATTGAGAAGATTCCTTAATACAAAGGGAGCAAAGGTGAAGTCGAAAAAAGACATACGTATAAGGAAACAACACCGTTTTTTGCAGGAAGCCGGGAATCTTCTAAGCCAGATGCGGGAAATCCGCAGAGATCTGCACAAGCACCCCGAACTCGGAACCCAAGAAGTTCGAACATCCCGGATTGTTGCCGACTATCTGAAGCATCTCGGACTCGATGTGCGCACCGGCATCGGCGGTCATGGTGTTATCGCCACGCTGTCAGCCAAGGAAGCGGGAAAATGTGTTGCCTTGCGTGCGGACATGGATGCACTTCCTATAGAAGAAAAAAATGCCGTTCCCTATGTTTCGACCAGGCCCGGTGTTGCGCATTGCTGCGGCCACGACGGGCATACGGCCATCCTGTTGGGAACCGCCAGTTTGCTCTGCAGATTCCCGGATCTGCTCGAGGGCAGCGTCAAGTTCGTCTTTCAACCCAGCGAAGATAAGGCGCCGGGCGGTGCCATACCCATGATAGCGGATGGTGCCCTCAAAAATCCGGATGTCGATGGCATCTTTTCGCTGCACCTGAACCCCGATTTACCCGAAGGCACCGTCGGGATAAAATCCGGCTTCGGCACGATCTCATCGGCTGAATTTGTTCTGAGGATGATCGGCAAAGGCTGCCACGTAGCAAGCCCCCATGAAGGCGTGGATCCTGTCATCATGGCGGCAATGGTGATCATGGCCGGCCAAACCATCGTCTCCAGGAAAAAAAGTCCCCTGGATCCTGCAATCCTCTCGTTTTGCAAGGTTCGCGGGGGGACGGCCAGTAACATTATTCCTGAAGAGGTCACGCTGACAGGCTCCATCCGGGCCCTCAATCCAGAGAAGCGCGAAGAACTGGCCAATGCGTTAGACCAGGTGGCTCGGGGAGTGGCGCAAACAAGCGGGGGAACATGCCATCTAACCGTTAAGCGGGAATATCCGTCGGTTTTCAACCATCCGGAGCTGGCAGCGGAATTCAAGGATTCGGCGGCCAAAGTTGTGCCGGCCGACAGAGTCATCGACATGCAATCCCCCAGCATGACCGGAGAAGACGTCGCCTACTTCCATCAGAAGGTCCCCGGTGCTCACTGGCTCCTGGGAACCGCAAATCCCGCCCTGGGTTTCACCCACCCGCTCCACAGCCCGTTTTTTGATTTTAATGAGGAGGCCATGGCTCTGGGCGCAGCGATTCAGGCCTGCTGCGCGGTCGATTTCCTGAGCAACAGGCTAAAAAAGCCGCTGTCGCTGTTGAAAGGTTCAGAGGTTAGATAACAGATGGCAGAAGAAAGCGATCGATAGCCAGGAACAAGAAGCCAGTGACCAGAGGCTAAATACTGAACCCGAAACCTTCTTCTAATTGACTAATAACCAATTACCAATAACTTCCAATTGAGCGTTTGTGCTCAATTGGACTATGCCTGGCTTCTGGCCATATACGTTTCGAGTTTTCCGACGCCGAGGGAAAACGTCAGGGTCATCACCAGATAAAGGGCGGTGATCGTAATCCAGATTTCGATCGTCAGGTAGGTAGACGCCATTAATTGCGTTCCCTGGTAGGATAACTCCTGGATCGATATGACCGAAACGATGGCCGAATCCTTGATCAGAGAGATGAACTGTCCGGCAAGGGCCGGCAGAAGACGTTGCATCGCCTGGGGCAGAATAATATGGCGCATGTTATGATATTTTGACAGGCCCAGGGCATGGGATGCCTCCCATTGGCCTTTCTCCACAGACTCGATACCTGCTCGCACGATCTCTGTGATATAGGCGCCCTCGAAAATAGCCAGTGTGAAGAGGGCGGCGATGAATGCCGACGCAAATTGCGGCGGTGAAAAGAACATCTCAAAGAGTCGTTGTGTTTCTGGAGAACTGTTTCTGAGAAAATCGTCAATACCGATGACCGGCATGATCTGGTCGCTGATAAAGAAATAGAAAATGAAGATGATGACCAGCGGCGGGAGGTTGCGCATGAGCTCAACATAGGCGCGCGCGATCATTCTGTGAAATAGGCTTTTGCTGACCCGCAGCAGCCCCATCACCGTGCCGAGGATGATGGCCAGCAGGGTGCCCCAGATGCTCAGCCGCAGGGTGGTCATTAGGCCATGGATCAGGTAGTTGGACACCCACTTTCCGGATTCTGCATCGTAGCGAAAGAGATACTGGGGGATGATTCCCCATTGCCAGTTATAGTTGAGTTTGACCTTGACCTGATAAATAACATATGCCAGCCCCCCGAGAAGGGTGAGCAATACGAGAACGTCAAGGGGTGTCATTTTGCTTTTCTTTTGCAGCACCGTAGTTCTCTTAGTTCCTTTACAATAAATAACAGATAACGAATAACAAATAACCATTAAGGCGGCGGCAGGGCTCGTCTCAAACCCTGCCGCCGCCGTTCTTTACGGAAGGCTATTCAATCAGACTCTTCCAGTCCTGTGATTTGAACCAGTATGCGTATCTGCCCTGGATCCATCCGTTGTTTCGGTTAATCTCAATCCAGTTGTTTATCAAGTTGAGGGTGTCGTTGTCGCTCTTGCGAACGCCAATGCCGATCGCCTCGAGCATCATGACTTCGTCATAAACCATGATCGTATCGGGATATTCCAGGGCGGTGCTTGACGGCAGTGGTTGCGCAGAAACCATGCCGTGCACATTACCATTGCGCAGCTCCTGGACCGCCGCGGGTTCGTCATCAAAGAGGCGCAGTTTTGCTTTTGGAAACTGCTGCTTTGCAGCAACGGCGGCCGTTGACCCTAATCTGGCGGCGATGGTGACACCCGGGCTGTTGAAGTCGGCGACTTTAAAGCCCGCAGCTTTCTTTTTATGCGCCATTAACCCCTGCTCGGTATAGTAATAAGGCCTTGTGAAATTGATTTTCAGGTTGCGCTGGGTCGTAATTGTCATCCCGCCGATAAGCACATCAAACTTGCCGGTAATCAGGGCAGGGATAATTCCGGACCATTTCGTCGGTACAAACTCTATTTTGACGCCCATGTCCTCTGCGAATTTTTTGGCGATATCGATCTCAAAGCCGATTAATTCCCCCTTTTTATCTTTCATGGCCCATGGCACGAATACGTCCATACCCACCTTTATGACACCGCGTTTGGCGATCTGTTCGACGGCGCTTTCGCCTGCCAGTTTTCTCTGAATCTCCCCTGCTGAGGTACTGGCAGCCAAGCTAAGAACGAAAACACATACGAGCACAATTGCTGAAACGTAGAATTGTTTTCTCATCATTCCCTCCTTTAATAATTAATTGCTATTGGCTATTCGTTATTTGGATGGAAAAAAACACCATTTAATCACATAAAACGAATAACGATTAACGGTTAACATAGAACACCGAATTGAGTTCTGACACGATTCGGTCTGAAGTATAACCTCCTTTCATCAATTATTTTTAGAAGTGGTTTCAAATTCTATAAAATCTGACTGAGAAAAAGTTTTGTCCGATCTTTCTGCGGGTTTGTGAAAAAATGCTCTGCTGTTCCTTCCTCGACAATGCAACCGTCTTCCATAAAGATCACGCGGTCGCTGACCTCACGGGCAAAGCCCATTTCATGCGTGACGACGATCATGGTCATCCCTTCTCCGGCAAGGTTTTTCATAACGTCCAAAACTTCGCCAATCATTTCAGGATCCAGAGCGGACGTGGCCTCATCGAACATCATTACTTTCGGGTGCATTGCCAGCGCCCGGGCAATCGCAACCCGCTGCTGCTGGCCCCCGCTCAGCTGAGAAGGGTAACTGCCGGCTTTTTCCGGAATATTAACTTTCTTCAGGAGGTCCATCGCCATCTTCATGACTTCATCCTTGCTTTTTTTACGCACCAGCCCGGGAGCCAGGATGATATTTCCGAGCACGGTTTTATGCGGAAACAGATTGAACGACTGGAAAACCATGCCGACCTCTTTGCGGATCTCCAGTCTATTTTTTTTGTTTTCATCGAGCGGCGTCCCGTCGATAACGATGGAACCACTATCGATCTCTTCCAATCCGTTGAGGCAACGCAGAAACGTGGATTTTCCCGAACCGGATGGGCCGATGATGACCACGACCTCACTGCGACGGATTCGGGTGGAAAAATCACGCAATGCACAAACCCCGTTGGGAAATGTTTTGCCGATCTTATCCACCGTCACAATATAATCACCCAGTTTCTTTTCTTGCACGGACAGATCCTCCTTGTCGCCTCAGGTCTGAATTCGAAACCGATTTTCGAGGACATTGACAACAATAGACAGCGTTATCGTAATAATGAGGTACATGAAAGCAATCGTGAACCAGATCTCAAATGTCAGAAATGTTTCGGCGATAACGGCCCGGCCTTCCATGGTCAAATCATAAATAGCGATGGTGCTGACAAGGGCCGAGTCTTTGATCAGTGATATTGCCTGGCCGGTAAGGGGAGGGAGGATACGCCGGATCGCCTGGGGCAGGATAATGCAGCGGTAGGTGTCAAAGATGTTCAAGCCCAGGCTGTGCGAGGCTTCCCACTGGCCTTTGTGAATGGAGACGATGCCGGCGCGAAAAATTTCCGAGGCATAGGCACCTTCGAAAAGACTCAGCGCAAGCACGCCTGCAAAAAAGCGGCTGAAACCGAAGATGGGTGCCAGAACGAAGTAAAGGAAAAAGATTTGAACCAGAAGCGGTGTGTTGCGGATCAGCTCCAGATATCCTCTGGCAACGATCCTGGCAAAGAAAGAGTCGGATAGCCGCAAAAGGGCGGTCACCAATCCGATGGTCATCGACAATACAAGGCCCCAGGCGGTAATACGAAACGTCATGGACAACCCGAACAGAAGGGGCCCAAAAGAAAATTCACCATCCTGAAACTGAAAGATATATTTGGGGACCTGGTACCATTGCCAGTTATAACCGAGTTGCTGCGTGCCGCGAGCCATAACCCAAATGAGGACTGCCACCACCATCAGGAATTTGGTGACGTCCATCAGCGGAGAACGCTTCAGATTTAACCAGATTTTTGGGTATGATGGGGACATTCCAGTAGACATAGCGGACAATCAATTCATTGGAAAGAAAATTTTTGTTGTTAGTATGGGAATTCGATACCCATTTCAGCCAGCTCATCCTTGATGCGTCGGTACAAATCAAAGTGCTCCGGGGTCGGAAGTGCCGTGGCCACGTCGTAGCATTCCGGGTATTCTTTGCCCATGGGAGCATCGGCGGCATTGGCCTCATATTTTGACAATAGCCTCAGGGCCAGCTCGTTGGCCTGCTCTCTTGTCATTCCCTGACCGGCAACGGCATGGCCGACTTCCATACCGATGCGGGCCTCCATCGGGGTTGCCCGATTTCGATATTTATTGCGGGCCGAGGCCATTTCCCACAGGTGCCATCCTGACACCGTGCTGACAAGCGCATGACAGGCGGTTTCGTATAAGACCATTTCCGTCATGGGGCCTGCGTTTGAAAATCCGTTGGAAGTATGCAGAAGCTTGCTGTTGCGCGCCATGGCCTGGCCGGCCACACTGATCGGCCAAAGAAGCTCTCGGGTCGTATTGGAGCCCCAATGCAGGTGAAAGGGAAAATGCTGGTTGTAGGCCGCACCATGGATGCACAGGCCGCTCAGACTGTAGGCTACCAGGGTAACGGCAACCCCCTCCGAACCCATACACCAGCCCCCGTAGATGGGGCCTGTAAGGTTGCCGGTATAACATCCATATTGGGCGTAGTGGGTGACCCGGTTCAGCAGCGTATCCGCCGTTTTGAACTCGGTGAGAGTTCCGACGAGTCGAGAATCGGTGGTGCGCACCCCCCACTCGTTGTCGGATACGGCAATTTGACCGGTGTCATGCTCGGCGGTCCCGACGGCAACAAAAAAAACACCGGGCCGGCCGACTTGCTTGGCCGCCAGTCGAAGATTGTATATGTGCTGGGTACACCCGTTGATTTCAGTCGGCGAGCCCGATGAGATTTTCTGGCCGATGGAGTCCTCCAGGATGGGGGCACAAAAACCATCCAGAAGCGGCTCCTTGAGATAGGCGAGGCACATGGAGTGGTGCAGATTTTCATCACAGGTTATGTCCGGGCTGAAGATGCAAAATGGCGGCTCGCGATCCTCCACCCGGCGGTATTTCCATAGCACAGCGTCCTTTCCAGCGCCGACCCAGTAGGCCCCCGGCGCCATATAAAGCGCTTCTTTGATTTCATCGTCGGAGACCTGAATGATCCGGTGGGTGTCTGTGTTGTAAAGGCCCACCTCACGGAATAACTCCCAGCCGGCCTGCCACACCCTGTCCGCCAGATCGTCGTCGGTCGGCACCGGGGTTTTGGGATCATAGGTGATCTCATATTTTTTGATGACTTCCTGCAGCTTGGGTGTAAATATTTTTGGCAAGAAATCATCTTCATCGCAAAATGGACCTGTATTAGACCGCTGTAAAATTTCCCAGAGACGATAGGGGGTAGACATGCTGGATCCTCCTTATATTTTTTTACAATCGCATCTTCTGCATTCGTTGTTGTCTTATAAATTCCAATATGTATAGTTTAAGGGTCCAAGGTTTCATAAAGACGAACGTCCAACATTCAACGTTGAACGTCCAACGTCGAACGAAGGTTCGCCTGCGACTGATTGGGTTTTCCAAACCGGGTGCCTCGCACCCGGTTCCACCCGCAACGATTGGGGCACTTCGCACCCTGTCTTTTACCGCCTA
>JAQYWI010000410.1 GCA_030145015.1 Desulfobacterales bacterium | reverse complement strand
AAGTTAAAAGAGATTCACCAGCTCCGATCAATCCAAGTAATTCCCGATCCGTCTCTATCCATTAACGAAATCGATATCTCAGCCCCATCATAATCCTTCCATAACCTCTTTGATGCAGGCAATCAGTTTTTCTTTCCTCGAAAACAACCAATAAAATATTGATGTAACCTATTAAAATTATACAACTATATATAAAGATTGGACATTTGGCCGGTCTGGGTTCAAAGGTTCACGGTTCCAGGTTCAGGGTTAATCGCTTCGCGAATTTTTCAGATGCCACTGATTTCACTGGGTAAGCATCATGAAACTGTCAACCTTTGAACCTCTGAACCTTGAACATCTGAACCGTAACTACTAAATGGAATCGGAGTTATTGTCCAATACATCACCCCTTAATTAGCAAAGTTTTACGAGGTCTGATATAGAACATTTAAAGCCTAAGAACCAACCGCTCCATAAAATCAGTGACCTTAAGGCAAAGATTATTGACGGGGGGCGTTGATTCTGATTTTAAGGATTGCCGACTATGGATCGTATTTTCCGATATATTAGAAAGGACATTGTTGATGGGAAAAACACTTGCCGAGAAAATATTGAGCAAAGAATCGGGTGTCGACGCCGAAGCTGGTGATATCGTCATCGCCCAAGTGGATGTGGTCTATTCTCATGATGTCAATGGCACACTCAACATCAAACAATTAAGAGAAAGCGGGTTGCAGGATTTGGCAAAACCGCAATCTACTTTTTTTATATTTGATCATGCTGCGCCCAGTCCCCGGATGGAGATGGCCAATGACCAGAAATTTATACGAAATTTTGCACAGGAGCAGGGCTGCAAGCTTTACGATATCAACGAAGGCGTATGTCACCAGATCGCGGTAGAAGACTGGGTGATGCCGGGAAAGGTCGTATGCGGCAGCGATTCTCATACCCCCACGGGCGGCGGGCTAGGTGCTTTTGCAACAGGCATGGGCGGAACCGATATTGCGATTGCCATGGGATTGGGAAAAACCTGGTTGCGGGTTCCCCAGACCCTATTAGTGAATGTGAGGGGCAAATTTCCTAAAGGTGTTCACGCAAAAGATTTAGCCCTATATATCATCGGGCAGATAAGCGCGGAGGGAGCCACCTATAAGGCTCTGGAATTCGGTGGCGACATTGATGCCATCAGCATATCCGATCGGTTCACCCTTGCCAATTTGTCTGTAGAAGCCGGGGCTAAAACCGGACTGTTTCCCGCGGACGACATAACCAAAGCGTTTCTTAGAGACCACGGGCGCGATGACGGATTTCAGTATATTTACCCGGATTCTGATGCTCAATATGAGCAGGTATTGGAGGTTGATCTGTCAACATTAAAGCCCCTGGTATCAAAGCCGCATACGGTGGATAATGTCGCTGAAGTAACAGATGTTGAAGGCACTAAGATTGATCAGGTTTTTATCGGTACCTGCACAAACGGGCGCCTTGATGATTTATCTATAGCAGCCGGGATACTGAAAGGGAATAAGCGACATCCAAAAACGCGGTTGATTATTGTCCCTGCCTCTAAAACGGTATACACAGACGCGTTGAAAAATGGATATATTGAAACATTTATCGAAGCCGGTGCAGCTGTATTAAGCCCCAATTGCGGCGTTTGCTGTGGTGTGCATCAGGGAATTTTGGCCGATGAAGAGGTCTGCTTGTCGACCAGCAATCGGAATTTCAAGGGCCGTATGGGGAACCCAAAGGCTTTTGTTTATCTTGGCAGCCCGGCTACGGCGGCTGTTTCCGCTATCGAGGGAGCAATAGCTTGTCCCGATGAAGTTCAATAAAAACGCATTTTGTACAATCAAAGAAAGG
Organism: Desulfobacterales bacterium; assembly: GCA_030145015.1. The sequence goes on along the minus strand of JAQYWI010000410.1, from coordinate 692 downwards.
AACCCGTTATGCTGAAAGGCAAAGCCATTCGGTTTGGAGATAATATATCGACCGATTTATTGATACCCGGACGCTATATGTACCTGAGAAGTAATCTTCCTGAGCTTGCAAAGCATGCCTGTGAGGATGTGGATCCTGATTTTGTTAACAACGTACGGAAAGGAGATTTTATCGTTGCCGGGAGAAATTTTGGAATGGGCTCCAGCCGCGAGCACGCCGCTATCGTTTTAAAAATGAATGGCGTCGGCGCTGTTATTGCCAAATCGTTTGCCCGTATTTTCTTTCGCAATGCCATTAATATCGGACTGCCTGTAATAATGACGGATACGGATAATATATCTGCGGGCGACGAGCTTGAAATTAGCCTTTCATCGGGAATTCTCTACAATCGTACCACCGGAGATGATTTATCCTTTGGCCGAATTCCGGATGCCATGTTAAAAATCCTTGATGAGGGGGGATTAATCCCTTATGTTAAAAAATACGGTGACTTTCAGATATGAAAAATGAATACTGGACGGTGTCCGCCCTGGCAGCGATGAATTTTTTGTTCCACACCAGATTTACTTCCTGATTTACAGCGACCACAGTAGCAAATAGCCGAACTTATTGGTGGTCGCGCCCTCTTATATTAATGTCCAATTGCTCAGAAAACCCAGTTGGGACCTTAACCAATTCAGTTATATCCAGGG
>JAQYWI010000208.1 GCA_030145015.1 Desulfobacterales bacterium | reverse complement strand
GTCCCTCATTATGCTCTGGGTAACGATTCGCATAAAATCATAGACGTCCCTCATTATGCTCAAAATCCTGGGCAAGGAAAAACAGCCTAATCCAAATCGACCTTATCAGGAAGTTTGATTACTTGGTTTTCAAAAATAAAATTAGGATTCTTGATTTCAGGATTAATTTTTAGAATAGCATCTAAAATCTTAGGGTTAGCTTTTCCATAAACTCTTAATATTATACTATAAAGAGTTTCTCCCTTCTTAACAACAACCGTATTTTTCTCTCTATCATCTTCAACATCGGGACTACTTACAGGCAGGCTTTTACGAATAGTAAGTTTATTATCAGATGGTGCTTTATTTATATTGTTTTCGATACCGCCCAATTGAGGTTGGAAATTATTTTTTATAGCTTCCAATTTCGACGAAAATTCATTTTTAAATTCTTTAATACTTCCAATAAATAGGAATAAAATAAAAATATTTATTATTATAACGACCCCAGCAATTACGGCGATCGAAGTAGCGCTGAATCGTCGTTCTTTTTTTTCGACAGGCCCTGATTCCTGATTGCGAGATAATTTCTTTCTAAGCTTAGCGATTATATCAGAACTATCTCCATTCTTTTTTTCTGACAATTCTGGCGACACTTCACGAATTTCATCTGATTTATATAATGGCGTTTGAGAGACCTCGTTGATCGTGTCTTCTGATTCGCTTTGGTGATAATCAAAGCTATCTAGAGGCACTTTATTAAGATCATCAATTACTTCTTCAACAATAGAAGAATCAATCCGCTTTTGATCCCTACCGTATCCAGACAGTAAGGAATTGTCACAAATTATATTGATTATTCGGGGTATTCCTTTCGAATATGTCCATATGGTTTGTTTGGCTTTGTTAGCAAACAACTGCGGATCGTTGTAACCTGCCACTTTTAAGCGATGGTCTATATATTCGTATGTATCTTTTTCGTTAAAGGGTTTGGTACGACATCTCAGGCCAATTCGTTGCGTTAGCTGGGTAAGGCTTTTGTGGCTAAGTGTATTTTCAAGTTCGGGTTGTCCGGAGAGAATGATTTGTATCAATTTATGGTTACGCGTTTCCAAATTGGATAGCAGTCTCAACTTTTCCAGCGTTTTTATATCAAGACATTGAGCTTCATCCACAATAATCACAGCATTTCCGTCTTCTTCAAATTGCTCACCTACAAATGTTTTTAATCTATGCATAGATTTAGTTTTTGTTAGATCTTCATCAACAGAAGCTATATCAAACTCTATCAGTATTGTGTGCAGCAGCTCATTAAAGTTCAGATCTGGATTAAAGATGTAGGAAAAATTCGCATCAATGCCCGATATATCAATTAGAGAGTTGATCAAAGTTGTTTTTCCAGTTCCGGGCTCGCCTACCAAAAGTATAAATCCACGCCTTTGAATAATTCCGTATTTAAGGGTGGCAAAAACCTCTCTTAGTTCGTGGGAAAAATAAAGAAAATTGGAATCTGGTGTCAGTTCGAAAGGTTTGACGCTGAATCCGAAAAAGTTGTTATACATTTTTATCTCTAAATGAAATATTAATCCAATTTTAGCTTATGAGGAAGTATCTTACATTTTAAAATAAATTGCAAATAGTTGCAGAGGTAAAAAAGGCGATTAGATTATTTTTCAGTCAACCTCGGATTATTATTTTCCAACATTTATACATTTGACGCACTTCAAAAGCAGTGATTTTTGCCAAAAATTCAGTAGTGTCCGGTTAATTAGTATACCAGCTTAAGCCGAAGGGGACGATTCAGGGCTTCTGAAGGATACCCCTTCGCTGAAGCTTCGGCGCGACAAGCGATTCAGGCTGGAAAACGACAAGTTAAAAAAACCTAGCAAGATCAAAAAAAAACCGGATTTCTCGAGCAAAGAGATTTCCGGCGTTTTTTTACTTTCCTTGAAAAAACTCAATCTGTCAGGCCAAGTTTTTTGATTATGGCCTTCAAATATTCATTTAGGTCGTTGATATCGCCTTGAGCGATTTCGTATACTTGTTCTAATTCTATTTTTCCATATTCATGTACAGTCAGATTCCTAAATCCAACGGCTTTTACCATTTTTTGGGTTAAGTCACTATCCAGATAACCGTTTTTTTCCAGGACGTAAAACATCTCAGTCGTACTGCCGGGGACTCCTAACCCTTTTTCGCTAATAATATGAGCTGCGATGTCAATACAGATTTGAACGGCCATTTGAATATTAAATAATATGCTCTCCTGCGTGTCGATATCCTTTAAAAAACCATCCAGATCAACATTACGTTTTTCGAAAACCCGGTTTAGATGGCTTCTCACAGAGCCGGCTTTGGCTATAATGAGGTCAGAATCCACCATGTTTCAACTCTCCATAATATTTCGAGTGAGACCTGATTGCATCTGGTGCCGATAGTAACCGAAATCGGCAATCCTCGCAAACATTGTCATTTTAAACAAAGACAGTTTTTTTTGATTTTTCACAAGGATACACTTCCCTTTTGTAAAGATCTGGCGCATCAGTTCTTCACTGGCAGAATTTAAAATTACCGGATGGATTTCTTTTCTCAAAATATATGCAAGGTCCACCATATATTGGTTTCTTTTCTCTATTTGAGTGGCTCGATTAATTGTATCAAGAAGAATTCCGATGTCTACATCACTTGAGCGACCTGTTTTGTCCGTTGCTTGAGAGCCAAACAGGTAAACAGCGATTATTTCAGGTTTTTTCTTATAGTAACTTTTCAGCCGCGTGATTAAGTTGCTTTTCATGTCAATAACATTGCTATAAATTAATTTTTTTTTTCAGAGTACCATTATCCTATTGATTTAACGAACGAAAAATTGCATTCAAGAGGGGTCGGGTCTACACATTTTATAAAAATAATTCTGTTTTTTTGAGAAGGAGATCAGCACCTTAAATAAAGTGACATCAATGTCAAATTATCAATTGTGTATTAATTTTCGCGGACTTCCTAAAATCATAAGCGCTGAATGGCAGCCAATTGCAGTCTGTAAATAATTCCACCATACAGACCGGCGGCTATGATAAATACAAATTCTAACATCGTTGACGTAAGCAGCGGTGGGTATCCTCTGATTGTTTCAATAATTATTGAACAGATTAAAGCCGTAAAAAAGATCCATCCAAGGGTTTTTGCGGCAGATTCGTTTTTCCTTCCGCGCATCTCTGCAATCATATAACCCAAAAGCGTAAAAGCGGCGATAAATTCAATAAAACGGAAGGTGAAAACAACCCTTTTATTAAACACGAGTTCCTGAAAGTCTGTGTTAAACAGCCAGGCACTTATCGGCAAAGTCGTCGGCCAGATAACGAGCAGCGAAAGGTAAAGTACGAATAAAGGCAGGATTCGTTTTAATGTCGGCAGCTCAAGCCGCCGGTCATCCTTTTTACCCGCTTTTGAAATCCCTGCGATTAACCGGGCTGCGATTCCAAGGCTTATTGTGAAAACCGCTATGGGTATCGGAAATTTAGGCAGCACCGGCAGGGTGGCGACCAGAAACCAGCTCATCACAAAAAAAGATAATTTTGAGAAAGAAAGCGCGCCTGTGTTTCTGAACCGGTAAATAGAAATTGAACAAAACACCCCTGTGCCAAACAGCCCCAGTAAAAGCAGCAGCCATAACCGTGCTGCTTCCTTTCCGATTGACAGGCCATTCAGCCACATCAAAGGGATAAGCAGATAAACCAGATTCATCAGCGGCAATTCCAAAGAGAAAAGCTTGCCGGCGCGTTCCCCGCTTAATTGTGCTTTTAACAAAAGAAATAAAATCGCCCCCAGCCATGCCCCCAGGCCATTTGTAATGACATCGCTTACCTGGGTGTATCGTCCGGGAATAAACAGCTGGGTAAACTCGATTGACATGCTCAACAAAATACCAAAAAAAAGCGGCTTCAGGCATAAAGCGTCTTTGACCGGTCTGCGGCTTAATTTGAAAAGAAATCCGATCGGGATAAAGAGAACAATGTTTGCCATGAAATCAGCCAGGTTCGTTAATATTTTTATTTGAATCTTTGCGGGTAGGCGGAAATCAAAGGGGAAGAGGGTCATGAGGAAAACCATAAATACCATGTAGACCAGCAGAGCAGTACCGAGGGTAGATTTTTGCGGGTCATTTAACTTCATGAACTCAAGATATCGCCCTATTTTCGTTTGGTGATTTTGTTGAGGCTGTAGATGCCTAAACCAATGAACGCCAGGTTGAGCACGATGTAGAAAAACAGGTGTTTAATCAACGAACCGTGTGAGGCTGTGGCAATAAAGCAGCCGCCGCCGCCACCGCCGCCACCACTGCCGCCATCGCCGCCGCCACCGCCGCCGGAAAACAATCCGGCCTGGGCGCCTGAGAAGTGATAGACCTGGATTTCGATGGCGGCAGGATCGGTTTCATTGTGATTGACCCGGGAGCCGGGTACCATCCAGCCGTCACCGCCGGGCTGTACGTTGCCGGCCGCATTGCAGGCAAGTGCCCAGCTGCTGCCGTTGTAATAATACACGTTGAGACTGCTGACGTCGGTGTAACCGGGGCAGGGGATCACTATTTTTACCGGGGTATTGAACACGGTGGGCGGCTGCAGATTCATGGGCACGGTAACAGCGTTGACACCAGCAAGATTCAGCGCCGGAATTTCATCCGTGGGACCGAATTGGGGTATCATTTCACCGTTATTGTAGAAAATTTGAGCCCCGGTCAGAGAACCGCTGTTAACTTCTATGACATTATCGTAGTCGTCTTCCGGGGGCAGAGCAGCGGTTTGCGATTGGGGATTGCTTTCCGAATTTAAAGCGTCGTCATGCTCCTCCGCGGTTTCCACATTAAAATCAAAGCCGGCCTGATCCATGGTATTGGTCATGATATCGATGGCGTCGATTTTGATATTGATATCGCTGTCAAACAAATAAGTCGGTCCCCATAGGCCATCCTCGCTGCGGTCATAAACCACCCACATGCGGGTGACCTGACTGTCGTCATCGTTGGTCAGTTTGACCACCCGAACGGAAGCGTCACCCAGATCGCGACTGTAAGTGTTGGTTTCATCATCGATGGTAAACTCAATGGCGGCAGCGTTATTGATATTGATGCCGTAAACGGATTCCAACAGGACGGCAAACGAAGTATCGTCCGGCACGCGCTGGGTATTTGCAATACCGGCATTGTCCTGGGGGATGCTGTCTTCAATAACGAATCTGCCCGAGGCAGCACTTTGGGGATCTGTGCGGTCTTCATATTCCTCGAAATTGGTGTAACCGTCGCCGTCCGGGTCAGCGGCACTGTCATTTAGCGATGTATTTAGACCGTGTTCGGTTTCCCAGTTATCGGCCATACTGTCGTTATCGTTATCGTTTATCCTAATGCTGGCAGGTGTTACAGGGTTGTCGGCCAAATCGGTGATGTTGCTCACGGTGAGGGTGAAAATCTCATAGGCCGGAATCGAGGCCATGGACAGCCGAAAGGTTGAGCTGTTGAGCGCAGCGATATCATCATCTTTGGGATTGACGGTGACAAAATTCATGGACGGACTGAAGCTGTAATTATCTTCATCGTCAGCAGCCTGCATATCCTGTTCGTCATAAGTGATCGTAATCGTACCGCCGGCAAAATTGATGACCGGAAACTCCACGATGGACGGGGGATCGGGATCTGCGGTGGTAAAGGTATCCCCGGCGGCGGGATTGCTGTCTCCGGTTTTGTTGTCCGGGCCGTTGCCATACGCATCGGTGGAACCCACCATGAAATAATAATCCTGTGCCTGGGAAAGACCGCTGAGCGTTATGCTGTGGCTGGTCGTCAGGGCCGGATCTGTTGCCGTATTGGGGTAACTGCCCCAGCCGGCGCCGGTAGTACCATAGCGGACCTCGCTGTCGCCCAGTTTGTCGGTGGTCCAGGTGATAACTGCCGTGGTTTCGGAGACGGCGCTGACCTGAACATTGGATATTTGCGGGGCCGCCAGGGCCTTGGCGGCATTAATCCTTCCTTCGGTAGCCACTCTGTTGTTTAAAGAGGATTTGGTATTTACACTGCTTAAAATGGCAGCTTTAATCTGGATGTTTGTCAGGGCCGGGTTGTGTGCCTTGAGCAGGGCCGCCAGGCCGGAGACATGGGGTGTGGCCATAGAGGTGCCGTCATAAAACCCATAGCTATCGGCGGAATAAGATGAAGCGGCGGCGGTTACCGCCACATCGTCAATGTAAGCACCGTCGCCTGTTACAGATGCGTCGCTTGTAAATTTGAAGCGGATATATACGCTGCTTTGGCCTTCATAGTCACCTAAATCGACGGTACCGGTTTTCCAGCTCCATTGGGTTCCGTGAAGGCCGTCACTAAAAATGCCGACATCTTCAAGCCTCACCGGTTGGGTTAACCATTTCACCAGGTTTGTGGACACCTGCACCCGCAACCTGTCAAATAAAAGCTCGGAGCCGGCGATTAATTTAAACTCAAGCTTTACGCCGCTGTGGGCAGACAGATCAATAGCCGGTGTTCTGGCCCAGGAATCGGTATCGTTTAAATAGCTTCCGGCCGGACTGTCTGCCAGCGAATAGGATCCGCTGAACTGCTGCGCATTTGTAGCGCTCCAGCTGTTGCGGGTACCGCCCGTTGTCCAATCCGCAATACTTCCATCGTCGAAATTATCAACCCAGACGCCAACACTCCCCGGCAGCGTACTGTATATATTGGTGCCCGGTGCCGCCACATCCACCGAAACAGCGCCGTAGTTAGAAAAATACGCCAGGTTGTCATCCTGGTCGCTGGCAGCCACGGAGATAATGTTGGCGCTGTTGTAACTGGAAGGATAATGCGGAATGGCGTCGTTGTTTCTACCGCCGGCAATTGTGTTGCCGGCCGCACACACGACCACCGCACCGGAGGCCTCAATGGCATCTTTAAGCGCCGAGCTGGGGCCGCTGCCGCCCCAGCTGTTGTTGATCACATCGGCACCCATGGCGGTGGCATACTCGATGGCATCGATGGCGTCAGCGGTATAGCCATAGCCCAAAGCATCTAAAAATCTTAAGGGCATAATTTTAGCCGTCCAGCTCACGCCGGTTGTGCCGACGGCATTGTCTCCCACGGCGGCGACGGTTCCGGCCACGTGGGTACCGTGGCCGAAGGGATCATCCGGGGTATTATCATTATTTAAAAAATCCCAGCCGTTGACATCGTCGGTTAAGCCGTTGCCGTCGTCGTCAAAAAGATTGCCGGGAATCTCACCGGGATTTGTCCATATGTTGGCTTGAAGATCAGGATGGTTAATGTCAACGCCGGAATCCACCACGGCGACAATTACATTGCTGCTGCCGGTGGTAACATCCCACGCCTCGGGTGCATCAATGTCTGCGCCCGGTGTGCCACTGGTACCGTTCACATTCTGGCCGTTGTTGTCCAGGCCCCATTGCTTGTTAAAATCGGTGTCATCCGGGATCGTCGCATTGGCAAAAAGAAGATAGTTGGGCTCGGCATGTTCCACATCCGGGTCTTCAAGATAAAGTTCCAGGGCCTCATCGATGTCAACACCCTCGGGAAGCTTCACATGCTGGTAGCCGTTGATGGCAAAGGTTCGCCCGGTGGAGATATTAAACCATTCCTGATAATCTGCCGCAGCTTGCTTGCGCACTTCAGACCGGAATTTTACCAGGAGCTCACCGGGTGCAAAGGCCGGATATAAAGATCCCGGCTGCGGCCGGTCTGCTTGCGGTTCAGCCAGAACCGATGCAGGTGCCAGGATACAGAACACCGCGATCAGCCAGCACGCTTTTTTCTGTAACCGTGCTGCTAATTGCGCTATAATTTTATTAATTAGCCTTAACCACATAATTGGGTTCTGCGTATTTTACGGCTTGATATGTTTTCAATTCCTCTATGATCGCCTCAACGGATGCGCCATCGGTAATTTTCATCAAAAACAGGTTGGGGCTGCGAAATTGGCGAATCGTTTCCAGTTTCAATTCTGCCCGAATACGCGCGATAGTTCGCGGATCTGTGTCGGGCTGGAATTTGACCAGGACTTCATGTGGCACATATTGCCGGGGCTGACCTTGCGGTTGTGAAATTCCGGTCTGATCCGCACTCTTGATATTGGATTGGGTTTTCCAAACCGGGTGCTTCGCACCCGGTTCCACCGCGTTGTTTTTCAACGATTGGGGCACTTCGCGCCCCTGTCTTTTACCGCCTATGGCGGTAAAATCCAAGCCACCCGCTTTGCGGGTGGTCGTTGACTCGATAGTTTTGTTTTTTTGTTTCAGGTTGTTATTGCCATTTTGTCCATTACAGGCCAGGGGTAAAATAAAAAAAATCAGACCGGCGCAAAGACTATAGCGTAAGCTTTTGGTCATTCGTTTCCTGATCCGTGTCGTTTTGCTCATTCTGTCCCCCTTAACAGGAACATACCCCGGGCGGGCATGGCTCGGATGCGGCGTACCTTAAAATCATAAGGTTAGTAGAAAAGTATGGCGAAGGCAAGTCTATCCCTGCGGTCCAATATGTTATATCGGGTGAAAGATGTAAAAGCTTTATTAATTATCATTAAGTTTTCGGCAGATTATACCGATAATCAAATCGTGCTGTCAGGGTGAACAATTCTTTATGGCGTTAGATTGTCCAGACTAGGAAAAACAATGAAATCTCAATTAAACACACACATCAGCATCGCCGAGCAAATTATAGAAGGCTCCATATCGATTAAATCAACCGAAGAATTTAAGAGCATTCTAAAGATTTTCCCCAGTGATGCGGCCCTGCAGAAGGCTTACTCCGATCTGCTGATGAAGAAAAAGCACTTGAATGCGGCTGCCCAATCCTATGAAAGATCCGCCCAGCTGTTTATTGATTCGGGCAAAATACTGCAAGCGATTGACTCAAAATTGCTGCAGTGGAAAATCAAGTCGCCTTCGCCCAAGGAGGCCCAGCTTTTTTACTCCACTTTGCACGGGGGCACTTACCCCGTGTTCGACAGTCATAGGTTAACGAAAAATCGGATATGATGAAAATTCAGATACATACAAACTGAACGATATTCAGCGTAGTGCCTATGAATTTAAACGGCTAAATCAACCTTTAAGACACGTT
>JAQYWI010000207.1 GCA_030145015.1 Desulfobacterales bacterium | reverse complement strand
CAGGGACGGATCGGTCACCAGCGCCCGGGCCAGTGCGGCCCGCTTCTGCATGCCGCCCGACAGTTCAGACGGGTATTTATCAAACACCTCGGTCAGTTCGGTCTGTTCGATGCTGGCCATGGCCTTGTCCACAATTTCCTTTTTACCCAGATGGGTGGTCTGACGCAATGGAAGGGCCACATTTTCAACAATCGTCATCGAGTCAAAAAGGGCATTGTTCTGAAACATATAACTGATCGAACCCATGTATTCCTTCCATTCTTTTTTGCTCATTTCATCGATGGGTTTGCCCCGGTACAGAACCTGACCCTCATCGGGTTTGAGCAGCCCGATAATGTGCTTGAGCGTCACGCTCTTGCCCGTACCGCTCAATCCGATCAGGGTGGTCACTTCGCCCTCATAAATTTTAAAGTCGACCTTATCCAGAATGGTGCGCACGTCGAATCGCTTGGTCACACCTTTAAATTCGATTATTGGTTCTTTTTCCATAATAGGCCCCTACATGATGAAAGAGGTTACGATATAATCTGAAATCAGGATCATCACACACGAGAGCACGACCGCCGATGTGGTCGACAGACTGACACTTCTGGCGCCGTAACTGTCAGTGCGCATATGGGTGTAAAAACCCTGGAAACAGCAAATGGTAACAACCAGAACCCCGAAAACCAGGGATTTTACCAGGCCCCCGGTGATATCTTCCATCTGGGTGGCGGAAACGACCCGATAATAGTAGGCCCCGGAATTAACCCCCAGTAAAAGACAGCCGCTGATCCATCCGCCAAAGATACCGATAAGATCAAACAATGTCGTCAAGATCGGAAAACTGATAACCGCCGCGGCAATCCGCGGGCTGATCAAATACCCCACCGGATCGATGCGCATGGTGGACAGGGCATCGATCTGTTCGGATATGCGCTGGATGCCGATTTCAGCCGTCATGGCCGATCCGGCCCGGGCCGTAATCATAATCGCGGTTAAAACCGGTCCCATTTCGCGGATTAATGAAAGCGCAACGGCGGTACCCAGCACCCCCACCGAGCCGAATTTAACCAGCACAAAGTACAGTTGCAGGCCCAGGACCATGCCGGTAAAAAAGCCCACCAGCATAACGATTTGCACGGATTTGGCCCCGATAAAGTATATCTGCTGGACAATGGCGGAGAACTGCCTGGGGTGGAAAGTCATGATAAGGGCGCGGAAAAAAAAGATCGCTATAGCCCCCAGGTTGCCGTTGATCCTGATCGCACGCGCTCCGAATGAATGAAAAATCCAGGTAAGCGCATTTCCCGGTTTCTCTAAAGCGATCGCGTCGGACGGGTTTTGTTCTGTGGAATTTTCTGCCATGATGAATCTTCCTTCCCTTCTTAACCGAATCTTCTAATTCAATAGCCGAAACGCTATTTTAGGTATGAGACATCCATCGCGAAATCTAATGCGAATAACCCCATGTTTTTATCACAAAAAACAGGAAGCGCAAGCATAAAATGCGAATACCTATTATTTTTAGTTGGATACGGTTTTGCTGACCGAATAAATCCATTTAAACTGATTTTCATTATTTTAATGAATCTTTGCCAGGATTATCTTAAAACAGTACATATTGACTTTAAATTAACAGATGATAATGTTTTCGAACAGTTAGCGAAAATATCAGGCGTTTAAAAGTCAGCGTCGAAGATTCGCCGTTACGGTACCGGGTTGGTATAATTCGGTCAATTGGACATTGAGCACAGGTGGATTGGACTTTAGTCCAATAGGAGGAAAATATGGCAAACAGCCTTTACATCGCTGCAATGGAACCCGGAAGCGGCAAATCGGTTGTCGCCCTCGGTATTATGGAAATGCTTTCAAGACGAACTCGCCGGCTGGGTTATTTTCGCCCCGTCGTGCCTTCCGCAAAAGAACCGGATAACAATATCCGGCTGATAAAAGCGCGTTACCATCTGGATCTGGACTATGAAGACATGTATGCCTGCGCACACGCTGAGGCCCGCAATCTCGTTGCTGAAGGACGGGTTGAAACCCTTTTGAAGAACATTCTTAACAAATACAAGGCCCTGGAAGGAAAGTGCAATTTTGTTTTGTGCGAGGGCACGGATTTTACCGGTGTCGGCTCCGCCTTTGAGTTCGAATTTAACGCCGATGTGGTTAACAATCTGGGGTGTCCGATTCTGGTGATAGCCAACGGCCGCGGCAAATCTCCCGACGAAACCGTAGATGCGATGCAGGTCGCCCTCGAGTCATTTGAAGAAAAAGGGTGTACGGTCCTGGCGACCATTATTAACCGGGTGGATATCAATCGAGTCGCGGATGTTAACGATCAAATCATGAAAAGGGACCTGGAAACAGGACCGATTTACATTCTACCCGAAGAACCCATATTAGGGAAACCCACGGTGGGCGAAATCGCTCAAAACCTTAACGCCCGGATCCTTCAGGGCGAACCCAAGGGATTGAACCGGGAGGTACGCGATTTCAAGATTGCCGCCATGCATTTGCCGCATTTTTTGGATCGCATCACAGACGGCGATCTCATTATTACGCCGGGAGACCGCGCCGACGTGATCCTGGGAAGTCTGGCGACCACCGTCTCCGAGACCGCCCCGAATATTGCCGGCCTGCTTTTGACCGGGGGATTGACACCGGAAGACTCGGTTCAACGACTGATTGCAGGCTTTAAAAAGTATTCACCGATTGCGGTTATCATGGTTGAGACCGACACCTATACCACCGCCATGAATGCCAGTGTGGTGCGCCCGGCGCTGACACCTGAAAACGACCGCAAAATCGCCGCCGCCCTGGGTATTTTTGAATCCCATGTGAATACAGCCCGACTCGAGGACCGCATCCAGGTGGTGCGTTCCAACCGGGTTACGCCCATCATGTTTGAATATAAGCTCATCGAGAGAGCCAAGGCCGATCCCCGGCACATCGTTTTGCCGGAAGGCGCGGAAGAACGCATTTTACGGGCCGGTGAAATCCTTTTAAGAAGGGGTGTGGCCGACCTCACCTTGCTGGGAAACCCGGATGAGATCAAAAATAAAATCGGCACCCTGGGACTCAACCTGGATGGAATTCATATCATCGATCCCCTGACCTCGGAACACCGCGAAAGTTTTGCCCGAACCTATTATGCGATTCGCAAGCACAAGGGCATATCCGCAGAAATGGCCGTCGACACCGTAACCGATGTCAGCTATTTTGGCACCTTGATGGTATACAAAGATCTTGCCGACGGCATGGTATCCGGCGCCATTCACACCACCGCAGAAACGATTCTGCCGGCCCTGCAGATTATTCGCACCCGGCCCGGATTTTCCGTCGTTTCCAGCGTTTTTTTGATGTGCCTGGCGGATCGTGTTCTCGTTTACGGAGATTGTGCGGTCAACCCCGATCCCAATGCCGAGCAGCTGGCGGAAATTGCCGTCAGTTCAGCGGAAACCGCCGCCATCTATGGAATCGAACCCCGAATCGCGATGTGTTCCTATTCGACCGGCGAATCCGGCCAAGGCGCAGAAGTTGATAAAGTAAGGCAAGCCACCCGCATCGCCAGAAAACTCCGGCCGGATTTGAAAATTGAAGGCCCCATCCAGTATGATGCCGCCGTGGACGCCGGCGTCGCCAGGACCAAAATGCCGGATAGCGAAGTTGCCGGCAAAGCCACCGTCTTTATTTTCCCGGATCTAAATACCGGCAATAATCTTTACAAGGCAGTGCAGCGTTCCGCCAATGCGGTCGCCATCGGCCCGGTTCTGCAGGGATTGAAAAAACCGGTCAACGATTTAAGCCGCGGCTGCACTATCCCGGATATCGTCAACACCGTCGCCATCACAGCCATTCAGGCGCAAGCTGTTGCCGTTTAATGAACGGCAAGTCAGTTGTCCGTTGTCAGGGGTCAGTCGTTCAAGGTATAAACAGTTGTTAAATTGGTTTTATTTGTCTTATTGGTTTAATTGGTTAGACTAAACTGAACCAATTGAACAAATTCAACCAATCAAACCAATGAAACGTGTGCGCTATACCCGACCCTAATATTTTCTACCCAAAAGGGAAAACATGAAGATCCTCGTACTCAACTCCGGCAGTTCCTCCATCAAATACCGGCTCTTCGACATGACCGCCAAAACCGTGCCGGCATCCGGTGTTCTGGAGAAAATCGGGGAAGCCCAAAGCCGTCTTACCCATCATACCCGCAACCGCAAAGCTCCAATGGAAGAAATCGTCACCGCCGAGCCTGTTGCCGATCACCGGCAAGGCTTTCAGCGGATCGGAGCCGTTCTGAGCGAATCGGGCGCTGTTCAGGATAATAAGGAACTGTTCGGTATCGGCCATCGGGTGGTACACGGCGGGGAAGAATTTAAGGAACCGACCCTGATCGATAAAAAAGTAGTCGACACCATTCGCAGACTCATCCCGCTTGCCCCTCTGCACAATCCGGCGAATCTGCTGGGTATTGAAGTCGCCATGCAAAGCGCACCGCAGGTGCCCCAGGTGGCCGTGTTTGACACCGCCTTTCATCAGTCGATTCCGGTGCAGGCATTTCGCTACGCCATCCCTCAGGATCTTTATGAAGCTCACCATGTCCGCCGCTATGGTTTCCACGGTACATCACACTATTATGTCGCCAAACAGGCTGCAACGTTAATGCAGCGACCCCTGAAAACATTAAACCTGATTAGCCTGCACCTGGGAAACGGCGCCAGCGCGACCGCTGTTAAAGGGGGTATCAGTATTGACACCTCCATGGGTATGACACCCCTCGAGGGACTTATTATGGGAACCCGCTGCGGTGATATCGACCCCGCCATTATCTTTTATTTGAAAAGAAAAACCGGTCTGGCAAGAGATGCGGTTGAATCCATACTAAACAAGGAAAGCGGCCTAAAAGGGATCTGCGGCGTCAATGACATGCGCCAAATTGAAGAACTCGCCCGGAACGGCAATTCCAATGCACAGCTGGCAATCGCAATGGTGTGCTACCGCATCAAAAAATACATTGGCGCCTACTGTGCAGTCCTGGGCCGGCTCGATGCGCTGGTTTTTACGGCCGGAATCGGTGAAAAATCACCTTTGATCCGGGCCCGTTCCTGCCAGGGATTAGCCCATCTGGGCATCGAAGTGGATGCTGATAAGAATAACCGCAAATCAAAAGAAGCTTTTGAGATTCAGACCGAGAGCAGCACCGTCAAGATCCTTGTTATTCCAACCAACGAAGAACTCGAAATTGCCGAACAGACCTTCGCGTGTATCGAAAGCAATCGAAGCCGGAGTAGTTGATACTGGCAGGTCTTTTCCTTGGCCACTCGAAACTGATTTTACTTGGCTACCCGGTTACGATAGGGAGAAAAAAAGTACTTGATTCAAAAAGTAAAAAAAAATATTACTTTTAGCATGCATCTGTGGGGCAAAGCGGTAGATTTTCTTCTACTAATTATTCCTGTCTTTGGAGTCAGCGCTTATATTACAAGTCTTTCCTGTCTTTCAAGAATCGGTATGCAGGCCTTTAGTTTCGAACTTGACGATCGATACGTGGGGCTTATTTTACCTTTATGTATTAAAATGGGATCTAAATGCCGGACCTTAACACTTCTTTAACAAAATCCCGCTAAGCCAACAGACCAAATTTTGGGGCCATTGCGTAAACCATTACCAAGATCATACCACCGAGACAGTAAAAAGGAAACCTGCATGAAGAGAAAATGGAAAACTGGAACAGTTTTGGTGCTGGGCTTCTTAGGTTTTGTGGTCCTGTGGGCGGGAGTTGCGCTTGCGGCAGCACCGAGCCCCGCAGACGCTGAAGCCTTTCCCCGCAGCCTGGAGAGTTACAACGATGCTGAAGCCGGCGGTATCTGGACGGTTTTGCAAAATCGCGCCAGGCAGGAACCCTTCAATCTGGTTGCCACCCTGATTTTTTTTCTGGCCATCGTCCATTCATTTATGACCGGCAGGTTCATGGCCATTGCCCACAAATGGGAACATGAACATCAAGAAAAAATCAAAAGCGGCGAAGCAAACCGCGATTCGGTTCACCACGGGGCTGAATTGTTTCATTTTCTGGGTGAAGTCGAGGCGGTCTTCGGTATCTGGGCCATTGCGCTGGGTATGGCCGTCATCGGTTTTTACGATTGGAAAACCATGGTGCATTACATCAGCTACGAGGTCAATTATACCGAGCCGCTCTTTGTGGTGGTGATCATGACGCTTGCCGCCACCCGGCCGATATTACGGCTGTCGGAAGCCATCATCCGCAAGATCGCCGGCCTTCTCGGCGGCTCCTTGACCGCCCAGTGGCTGACCACCCTGACCATCGGCCCGTTTTTAGGATCGTTTATCACCGAACCGGCCGCCATGACCATATCCGCCCTGATACTGGCCAGAATTTTATACGAGCTCGAGCCCGGTCAGCGGTTTAAGTACGCCACATTGGGCTTATTATTTGTCAACATTTCGGTCGGCGGTACCCTGACCCACTTTGCCGCCCCGCCGGTATTGATGGTCGCCAGTCCCTGGGAATGGACCACGGTACACATGCTGACGCATTTCGGCTGGAAAGCCGAGCTTGGGATTCTGATTTCCAATGCCCTGTATTTTCTGGTGTTCCGCAAGGAGTTGGCCCGGCTGGAGGAAAAATCCATGCTGGTGCGCCTCAAAGATGAAATTCAGGAAAAATATTTTAAACGCATGGACATGGATGCCCGATTCCAGGAATTCATAACGGCAGTCGATGGTGAACAGGGAACGATAGTCGCGGTCGATAAGCAGATACAAAAGGTGGCGGAAGAAGTCAAACAGCGACTGGAAAAACGCTACATCCCGGAACTGGTTGAGAAAGGCATCGATGAAGACCTGGTCCAACAGGCATTCGGGCAGCGGTTTGAAGAAATAAAACTGCGCGCCATGCGTCGGGGACTGCCCGCCCTGTTGCCGGAAGACCGGCGCGGAGCGTTTAATGATCCCGATTGGGACAAGCGCGACGATCCGGTACCCGTCTGGATAACCATCGTACATGTCTCTTTCATGGTCTGGACGATTCTCAATGCCCACCATCCGGAACTGTTTATTCCCGGAATGCTGTTTTTCCTGGGGTTTTCTCAGGTCACCAAACCCTTTCAGAATCGGGTTGATCTCAAACCCGCCCTGCTGGTTGGATTCTTTCTGGGCGGGCTGGTCATCCACGGTGGGGTGCAGGGCTGGTGGATTGCGCCGATTCTTGGCCATTTATCCGAAATTCCCCTGATGCTGGGTGCCACCATACTGACGGCCTTCAATGACAACGCGGCCATAACGTTTTTGAGCACCCTGGTGCCGGATTTCACCGACAGCCTCAAATATGCCGTGGTGGCCGGGGCGGTTGCCGGCGGCGGTTTGACCATCATTGCCAATGCCCCCAACCCGGCCGGGGTTTCCATTTTGAAGAAATATTTTAACAACGAGGTGTCGCCGGGCGGAATCCTGGCCGGCGCCCTGGCCCCGACAGCCATCGTGTGGCTGATTTTCTTAATGTTTCGCTGATATTTGACAGGATTGATTTTCTTTTTGACAGGATTAACAGGATTTCGCTGATTTTCTTCTTGGCTTTCCAGAAGAAAGCCAAGAAACCCAATTCGCCTCCGGCGAAAATAAAAAAATATATTTCCAAATACCAGTTTGCAGTACTACTAAGTATTAATTAGTACTAATTCCGTAACAGCAATATTGTTTTTCCCGCCATCGGCGGGATTGAGTTTCGTCACTTTCTTCTGGAAAGTGACGAATGAATAAAAATCCTGATAATCCTGTAAATCCTGTCTAAAAAAATGCAGGTACAACTTTCGTAGCACCGATCTGAGAAGTTAAAAATGGAACCATTAAAAAAAGCTAAAAATTTCAAAGGCCCTCAGGGTCCGGTTGTTCTGGCGATTTTAGATGGTGTCGGAATCGGCACCTGTGCGGAAGGCGATGTGGTTAGCAGGGCAAATACGCCGACCCTGGATTGGCTTGCTCAAAATGCCCTGAAGGCAAAACTTAAAGCCCATGGAACAGCCGTGGGCATGCCCTCGGATGCAGATATGGGCAACAGTGAGATCGGTCACAACGCCATCGGATGCGGCCGCGTTTTTGCCCAGGGTGCCAAGCTGGTAAAAGAATCCATCGAGAGCCGTGCGCTTTTTGATGGAGCCGTGTGGAAAGAATTGATCGAAAACGTCACCGGCCACAATTCCAGGCTTCATTTTATCGGCCTTTTTTCAGATGGCAACGTCCACAGCCATATCAACCACCTCGAAGCGCTTCTGGCAGAAGCGAAAAAAGAAGGCGTTCGAAAAGCCTGCGTTCATATTCTTCTGGACGGAAGGGACGTGCCGCCAACCTCCGCCCTGGATTATGTCGAGCGGCTCGAAAATTTTCTAGGCGGGCTCAAAAAGGACGGCAACATTGATTTTGCCATCGCATCCGGCGGCGGTCGCATGCAAATAACCATGGACCGCTATCAGGCAAACTGGGGCATGGTTGAACTGGGATGGAAAACCCACGTCCTGGGCGAGGGCCGAAAATTCGGATCTGCCCGTGAGGCAATTGAAGCATTGCGCCGGGAAAACCCGGGTGTCATCGACCAGGATCTTCCGCCATTTGTCATCGCCCGGGACAAGGCGGACAAAGCGGACAGCGCACCCCTGGGGCCGATAGAGGATAATGACAGTGTCATTTTCTTCAATTTCCGCGGTGACAGAGCCATCGAGATCAGTTTGGCTTTTGAAGCGGATGAATTTGATAAATTCCCCCGGGGACCCAAACTGAATGTAAAATATGCCGGCATGATGCAGTACGACGGTGATGCGCTGATTCCGCAAAAGTATCTGGTTAATCCGCCCGGGATTGACCGCACCGTCGGCGAGTATCTCGTTAAATCCGGTGTGAAGCAGCTGGCCATCAGTGAAACCCAAAAATTTGGCCATGTGACCTATTTTTTTAACGGCAACCGCTCCGGCAAATTCGATGATGCTTTAGAGGACTACATCGAGGTGCCCTCTGACATTGTCCCCTATGAACAAAGACCCTGGATGAAAGCGGCCGAGATAACCGATAAAGTCGTAGAGGCCATCATCGGCGGAGAATAT
>JAQYWI010000206.1 GCA_030145015.1 Desulfobacterales bacterium | reverse complement strand
GTTAACGGCCTTGAGCATGCCTTCAACATCATATTGCAGATCGTCTTCGCGCAATGGTATCTGCACCGCCTTGGCCCCGCACAGCTCTGCGCGCACCGGAAACAATTCAAACGTCGGGGTGGACATGATAATTTCATCTCCGGGCTGCATAAAAACGCGCATCATGGCATCGATGGTTTCCGAAGAGCCGTTGCAAAGCGCAACATTGTCCGGGCCCAGATTATACATTTCGCCGATTTTGGTCCTTAACTTCTTGAAGCTGTCCGGATACCAGTTGCCGTGTCTGGCGGCCTCGGCAATGGCCTCGATTACTTTTTCAGAGGGCTGAATCGGATTTTCGTTCAACATCAGGCGGGCATAATCCGGTTGCGCCCAGGCCTTATCCAGAATGCCTGTGTTGTACTCTCTTGCGGTCATTAACCACGGAACAAACCAGTCTTTCAATTCCTTTTTCATCCTTTTCTCCTTTCGACAATTTTAAGAATTATAAACTAAATATTTATTTTGATTTCGTTTGGCTCCAATAATTATGGTTCCAGATCTAATGTATTAGAAAAGATTCTAAAACTTGCTTCGGGCCTCAGGTAATGGTCGAGGGCAAGGCGTAAGGCGTTTCAAAAACGGAGCGTACACGGAGTACGTGAGTATTTTGAAACGGCTTACAACGCAGCCATCGGCCATTAGATGAGGTCCGAAACAAGTTTTAGAGAAGTTTATCGATCGGCGTATACGCCAATCCAAACGCCTCCGCAACCCCTTGATAGGTTACTTTACCTTTGACCACATTGGCCCCAAGCTTAATCTCAGGATTATTTTGCATGGCTTTTTTCCAGCCCTTGTTGGCAATCTCAACCGCGTAAGGCAGCGTGGCATTGGTCAACGCCAGGGTGGATGTTTTGGGCACCGCCCCCGGCATGTTTGCCACGCAATAATGCACCACACCTTCAACGGTGTAGATCGGCTTGCCATGGGTGGTGGCCTTTGATGTTTCAAAGCATCCGCCCTGATCAATCGCCACATCCACCAGCACCGCGCCTTTCTTCATCGTTTTCAGCATTTCGCGGGTCACCAGCCGGGGTGCCTTGGCCCCCGGGATCAATACGGCACCGACGACGACGTCGGCCTCCTTGATCAACCTGCGGACCGTGGTCGGTTTTGACATCAGCAAAAAGCAGTTGCTGGGCATCACATCACTGAGGTAACGCAATCGCTCCAGATCCAGGTCCAGAACATACACTTTGGCACCCAGGCCGCAGGCCATTTTAGCGGCATTGGTGCCCACGATTCCCCCGCCGATGATGACGACGGTGCCGGGATCGACCCCGGGTACACCCCCCAGTAAAACGCCATGGCCGCCCTGGGCCATTTCCAGATACTTAGCGCCCTGCTGGATCGCCATGCGGCCGGCTACCTCGCTCATCGGCGTAAGCAACGGCAGGGAACCATCTTCTTTCTGGATGGTCTCGTAAGCAATGCCAATCGATCCGCCTTTAATCAGCACATGCGTCAGTTCTTCCGCGGCCGCCAGGTGCAGATAGGTAAAAACGATCTGGTCCTTGCGGATAAGATCATATTCGGCAGCCAGGGGTTCTTTGACATGCATGACCATGTCAGCGCGTTTAAAAATTTCTTTGGGAGTATCAATGATTTCAGCGCCTGCTGCCTTAAATGCCGCGTTATTAAATCCGCTGCCCGTACCGGCATTTTTTTCGACCAAAACCGCATGACCGTTTTGTTTCATGACCTCCACGCCGGCAGGGGTCATACACACGCGATTCTCTTCAGTTTTGATTTCCTTTAAAATGCCTACAATCATAAATGCCTCCTTTTTATCAATCCAGGATCGAAAAGTTATAGTCTGGTAAAAGCTTCAAGCCGCAAACCCTCACAGCAAAAGAATTTGCCTACAGCAGACTATCGATGTTAATCAGCTTAAACCCGAAGGCCTCCGCAACCCCTTCATAGGTCACGTGACCCTGCACCACGTTGGCACCGAGTTTGATTTCAGGATTATCCTTCATGGCCCTGCGCCAGCCTTTATTCGCAATTTCAACGGCGTAAGGCAGGGTTGCATTATTCAGGGCCAGGGTGGATGTTCTCGGCAAGGCCCCGGGCATATTGCTGACGGCATAATGAACGATACCGTCGACCGAATAGGTTGGATCGGCATGCGTCGTTTCTTTGGAGGTCTCAAAACAGCCGCCCTGATCAATGGAAACATCTACCAAAACCGATCCTTTCTTCATAATTTTGAGCATTTCACGGGTAACCACGGTGGGGGTTTTACTGCCCGGAACCAGCACAGCGCCCACCACAACATCGGCCTTGGGCAGCACATCGCGGATGGCAGCCGGACTGGACATCAACGTGATGCAATGGCTCGGCATCACATCGCTCAAATACCGCAGACGATCCAGGTCGATGTCAAGGATGTAAACCTTGGCGCCCAGTCCGCAGGCCATTTTGGCAGCATTAATGCCCACAGCGCCGCCACCGATAATCATCACGGTGCCCGGATCCACACCGGGGACACCGCCTAACAGTACACCGTGTCCGCCCTGGGCCATCTCAAGATATTTGGCTCCTTCCTGAATCGCCATGGGGCCGGCCACTTCGCTCATCGGGGTGAGCAGCGGCAGGGATCCGTCCGCCTTTTGAATGGTTTCATAAGCAATATTGATCGATCCGGCGTTGATTATTGCCCGGGTCACATCTTCCGATGCCGCCAGATGAAGATAGGCAAAATAAATCTGGTCTTTTTTGATGAGCTCAAATTCGGAAGGATGCGGTTCTTTAACCCGCATGATCATTTCGGCTTTCTTAAAAATATCCTTGGAAGATTCTGCAATCTCAGCTCCGGCCGCTTTATAAAGCGCATTCCCGAATCCACTGGCGTTGCCGGCATTTTTTTCTACCAGAACCGTATGTCCATTTTGCCGCATGAACTCAACACCGCCCGGAGACAGAGACACGCGATTCTCATCAGCCTTGATTTCTTTTAGAATTCCAACAATCATTTTAGTTTCCTTTCAGAAAAAGGACCATTCATAAAAGCTCGCAGCCCAGCAACTTTTGGAACGCTCGTCGGGTGATCTTTAAAATCAGGCTTCAAGACATTTGCCGGCGAATGACACCATTTCCTCGGTTGCTTTGGAGAACTGCTCAGCGGTTTTCTGAAGTGCCGGATGAGTGTTGTATTCATCCCGAGAATATCCATCCGCGGAAAAGCCTTTTTCAAAATAGGGGACCCGCATGAGTTTATCCATTAGATCCTGGGGAATGTCTTCCAGGATACGATCTTTTTCAAAACTGATTTTCCCGACACCGGGCAGGAAAAGAACCTTATCGATAAAGCTGGGCGGACAGGTCACAACGACGTCGGCGCCGGCTTTTTCTTCCAGATGCCAGATACGATTTTCACCGTCAACGGTCGGCCCGACAATCAGTGAGCAGGACAGCATCTTGCTCGGCAAATCATTATCTTTCAAATACTTGTAGGCCTTTTTGAAAACCGCCAATTCAGCCAGTCGAATTTCACCGTCGGATAGCTCGATCCCCTTTTCAGCGGCAAAGTCTTTTAAACCACCGAGGTTACCAAATCTGCCTTCCATGTGGGTAATAACCGAACGCCATTTACTCAAATCCACCCCGTTTTTCTTGGCAGCTTCAAGACCCCTTTTGACACTGTCGGCGCAATCCACCAACTGGGGCAAAACAAAGGTCAGCGTGTTGTTAGTGGGAATCCCCTTAGCTGTCAGGTACTCAATTACTTCGTAGCCCGGCTTGGAACCGGGAATTTTAATCATGACGTTGGGGTTAATCGCCGCTATTTCTTCGGCCTGACGGATCATGGCATCCTTATCAAACACGCTGCGCGGATCCACCTGTCCTGAAATAAAGCCTTCCTTGTAATTGCTGGCTTCAAATAACGGCAGATACATCTCCGAGCCGCGCTTTACAACCGTCTTGTAAAGCTTCCAGAAAAGAGCCTCTTTATCCAGATCCGGATTCTCAGCCAGAATGTCTTTAGCCACCTTCTCCCAGTAAGCGGGATCATCCTGAATGGCCTGCAGCGAAAGGGGTGGATTGGTGGTTACACCTCTGAACAGCTGACGCATTGGATTGTCCCTGTCATACATTCGATTGAATTGAGCCTTCAATATATCGCGGTCATCGGGATCCGCCTTTTCCAAAATTTTTTTACACCAGTTTTCGAAAATAACAGGAGATGAATCCCACCAGATTTCCATACCCGGGCTGATGTCTACCAGCTTTTCAAAAAAATTTCTTTCTTCCATTGCATACCTCCAAAAATAAACGATTATTGTTATACGAAAAATTGTTCATTAAACTGGGGTCCTTTCGTGCTTTCGTGATGAATTCATGTTTTTTGCTTGGCCTGTCCGGGTTAGGCCGTAAAATTGACTTCACCGGCTTTGGCGTGATACCTGCCAAGCTCAATTTCGAGTTTGTAGGTATCCCCCCGATGGTACGAATATAGAACTTCAACCGGAATACTGTTTTCATCAAAGGTAAGGCTTTCCATGAAAATTCCCGCTGCATTTTCCGAAAGTTGCAATATTTTAGCAATTTTTGCATTCAGATTCACGGCACTGATGGTCTGTTGGCAGCGAGCCAGCACAATATTAAATTGCTCAGAAATCAGCTTGTACATAGATCCGGTTAGATCCATTTCTAAAACACCTTTAAATAGATCATAGGGCAAATAACTTTCCTCATAAATATAGGGGGTACCATCGCCAATTCTTACGCGCCGTATAAGAAGAACTTTATTATTCGAGCCCAAAAACAAAACTCTGGCGATCTCATCTTTGGCCTGCTCAACCCGTTTCCCAAGAATCTGAGTGCTCTGCGCGATCCCGCTAGCTTGCATCAATTCTGCCGTGCTTGAAATATGCTCCAGTTTTTGCCTTAATTCGGCGGGTGCCGGCGCGGACACAAATGTCCCGGTCCCCTTCTCTTTTCTCAGCAGCCCCATACCCGCTAATTCGTTGGTCGCCTGCCTTAACGTCGCGCGGTTGACCTCACATATTTTGGCAAGCTGGATTTCAGAGGGCAGTTTTTCACCTTTCTGGTACCTGCCGTTTTCAATAAGCTCTTTTAGCCAGGCGCTGATTTGAAGGTATTTAGGGATTGGATTGTTATCATCAACGATTTTCACGGGAATACCTTAATTATTATGGTGAAAAACTGATTAGTTGACTAAATGTTTAGATGTATATACAACTAATATAATATCACCTGCAACCTTTTTTTCAAGAAAAATATATTTCGAAAATCCAAAATCCGCGGCTGACAGATTTGTTTGCCCGACCGGAACTTGACATTGGCGTTTTTGAATCAAGATTTATGCTTAATTGCGATAAAGCGGACCGTGTTTTCAGGCGAGAGCGAAAAACAACTTCGGTGAGGTAACGATATGGCCATCTGGCTGGTGACTGCTATTTTAGTGATTGCAATGCTTTTGTTGATAACCGAGAGGCTTCCGGTAGATCTGACCTCAATCGGTATCATGGTTGCACTGATTCTCACCGGCATTTTACCGCCAAAAGAAGCTATCGCGGGCTTTGCAAATCCGGCAGTCATAACCGTTGGGTCCATGTTCCTTATCAGCAAAGGCATGATCCGCACCGGCGCGGTCGGATTTATATCTCAAAAAGTACTTCAATATTCCCGGGGCGGACCTACCCTGGCAATATTTTTAATTCTGATCATCGTGGGAACGGCTTCGGCCTTTATTAACAACACGCCCGTGGTGGTTCTTTTTATCCCCATTATTTTGAGCCTTAGCTGCGAGCTGAATTTCAGCCCGTCCAAATTTTTGATTCCGGTTTCCTATGCCTCCATTTTAGCCGGCACCTGTACATTGATTGGAACTTCGACCAATATCATTATCAGTGATTTGAGTGCCCAACATGGCTTGGGATCTTTAGGCATGTTTGAGCTGTCACCGTTAGGCGTGCCCATTGCCCTGCTGGGTATTATTTTTCTGATTTTTGCCTCCCCGAAGCTGATGCCCGGCCTGCACAATCCGGTGTGTGAGCTCAAAGATGATGAGCACCGACGCTATCTCGCCGAGCTGCACGTCCCGCGCAAAAGCCCCATTATTGGCGAGAACCCGGATTCGTATTTCACTGAAAAGTATGCCAACATGGAAGTGCTCGAGCTGATCCGATATTCGCATGTTTTTTATCCGGACAGAGATCCGGTAAAAATCGCTCCCGATGACCTGTTGCTGGTGAAAGGCTCGGCCAATGACCTGGTTGAAATTCTTCACGAAGAGGTGGTGGAACTACCCCTGACGGAAGAAGGTATAAATTTCGGGAACGAGCAAAAAGAATCGCTAATCGTCGAGTTGATCATACCGCCGCAGTCATCGCTATTGGGCGAGCGGCTGGTATCAACCCGTCTGCGAAGGGACCCGGATATCCATATCATCGCCATTAAGCGCAGGGAGCTTCATTATGCCGAGCCAAAAGTCAAAGACATCAGGCTAAAAATTGGCGACATTCTGCTGGTTCGTCTCCCGGATTCATCGCTGGACAGGTTGCGCGGTGAAACCGATTTCATCATTGTCGAAGATATCCATCATGAAATTGTGCATAAAAGACTGGCGCGGCGTGCTTTTTTGATATTCGGGGCAATGGTTGTGGTTGCCAGCACAGGACTGGCAGATATTTTAGTCTGTGCACTGGCGGCGGCCTTTTTGATGGTTTTAACCGGATGCCTGCAACTGCGGGACGCCTATCGGGCTATGGACGGCCGGGTTCTTTTAATTATTATCGCAATGATTGCGTTGAGTGCTGCACTGGAAAAAACAGGTGCCTCGGAATTTTATGCCGGGGCATTTCTAAATCTGCTCAGAGGGCTAAGTCCGGCTTATATCTTGAGCGGGGTAATCTTGCTCACCAGCATCAGCACGCATGTATTAAGCAACAACGCCACCGCAATCCTGCTGCTGCCCATTGCCATCTCGGCCGCCCAAAGCCTGGGGGTCGACCCCAAACCGTTTATCATTGCGGTTTGCTTTGGTGCCAGCGCCTGTTTTGCTACTCCGATTGGGTATCAAACGAACCTGCTGGTGTATGGGCCCGGCGGGTACCGTTTCAGCGATTTCTTAAAGCTGGGAATGCCGCTGAATGTGCTTGTTTTGGTGATGGGTTCCCTTTTCATCCCAAGGATATGGTTTTTTTAAAAATTTTCTATATATCAAGAAGACGGGAATCAGTCGCTGGGTGATGGGCAGCGTCGCCGACCGGGTTCTGCGTTCGGTCTGCGTTGCGGTTATGATGATCCGTGCCCCCGGTTGCGCACCCTGTATATGATAGCGAGGTATTTAAACCGCAACACCGTATTCCTTTTTAATAAACTTCAGATTCTCTAATGCATTTTCATATTTGGGTTTACCGTAATTGTAATAATCGAATTCAATTTTTGAGATATTGAGCTGAATCAGACTCCACAAAAACCAGTAAATGTCAGGGAATGGTTTAAAAAGATCGATCAGATAGAGTACGTGGTCGAATTTGTGACCGGCGCAATATGCTTCAACAATCTGTTTTTCCGCTTCTCGGGGGACCAGGACTTCCTGAAACATATCGGCAATATCGTAATACTTTGGCGCCATCCCGGCATACTCCCAATCGATGATATACATGGCAGAATCGTATTTGGGCACCGCATCTTCGTTTATGAGTATAAAATTGTCCGCCAGCAAATCATTGTGGCAGGAAGCATATTCAGATTCGGGGATATTGATAATACTCGATAGCTTGATGAGCCTTTGGATGGTGCCGGCGATGTCAAATTCCGGATAATCTGCATTGAGCCGCTTGAGTATGGCGGACATCTTCATCACTTCCATCAGAGGATTGAAAATCCGTTCCAAATTTACGCCGCTCGTGTGAATTTTTCGAATCGGTTCAACGATTTTTGGGTAGAGCGATGCATCCAAAAAGTGATCGTTTGTCAAAACAATGGAGTCATCGATGAATTCAACGATGGTAACGCCCTTTTCGGGCAAATACTTGACGATATTGGAGGATACACCAATTTTTGACATTTCCCGGATCGCATGGGCCTCATAGTCGCGGTTGATAAAAAGATCGGTTTTATCACCGTAGATCCGAACGGTGCAATCGCCTTTTTGCGACTGAATCCGGTACAGTTTATTGGTAATCCCGCCGCTTAGCTGCGAGATACGGACATCAATGCCTTTCCATTCCGGCAAAAGTTCATAACAGGTTTCGTGGGTGAATTCCTGATCCAAAAGGCGTGTTGCCGTGCTCATGTCGATTCCCCCCTTTTTGGGTCTAAACCGGTTCACACTGTCAGTTGCCGGTTCGGCAGCCGGCGGGACGTTCGTCGCAATCATTCGCAAGCATTATCAGCTTACCTCAATGCCATTTACTTAATCCGGAAAAATATAACGGAGAAATGCACCGAGTCAATCCCTTTTTTAGTTATTGTTTATTGCTTTGCAGATCAGCACCGCCCGATGTGAGCGACCCGCATTGTGACCAATGCCATCGGTCATCCTTGGGTTTTCAAACAGGTTCAAAGCCGAAGGGGTCTCTGCCGGCCGTGACGTCACACGAACTCCTCCTTAAATCGGGCATCCAGCGCTTAACACATAAAACTTGACAGCACTTTATACAGCGATGTAGGTAAACAGAACAAACAAAAAGAAAAAGACCTGAGGGTTGACGAACTATCACCTTGACGCCTTTTAGTAACACCCTTAAACTGTTATATTTTTGACGATTTGATTGGAGGTTAACCCAAACACCATGAAAGGAGCCAAGTAAAATGAAAAGACGCGATTTTCTCAAAAAAGCAGGAATGGGAGCGGCCGCAACAGTGGCAGCCGCAACGGTAAACGCGCCCTTTGTGCATGCGGCCAAGAAAACGACCATCAAGTGGAGAATGCAAACGTATGCCGGCCCGGCCCTATCGGCGCATGTCTGCAAACCGGCAATCGATGCGTTTAACAAGGTCGCCGATGGCGAGATGGTGATCGAATTGTACAATTCTGATCAGCTGGTGCCCACGGGTGAACTGTTTAGAGCCATGCAGAAGGGGA
>JAQYWI010000205.1 GCA_030145015.1 Desulfobacterales bacterium | reverse complement strand
CGGTCTCAATCTTTTTATCACACAATACATGAATGCATTCGCGTTTTGGTTTGATTTCATTAAGCATTACAGATATTCTGAATCCCGACGAGCGATTCTCAAGATATCTGTAATCTGATAATAGCCCTTATATGATCTAATTCAAGAACTTTAGTGCAAACCCATGATGAATACCCTGTTATTCGCAACGGTTGTCCTGATATGGGGCTCGACCTGGATAA
Source organism: Desulfobacterales bacterium (assembly GCA_030145015.1). The sequence goes on along the minus strand of JAQYWI010000205.1, from coordinate 8,913 downwards.
TGATTAAATTTCAGATTGGTATCGTGGCTGCCGAAGCCTCGGTCGCATACCGGATCGGTATCGCCGCGCTAATCATGTTCGTTTGGGCCATCATACGCCGTTTGCCCCTGCGCTTTTCGCTGCACGATCATCTTTTCATTGCGCTGCAAGGCGCCCTAATTTTTTCGACCAACTTTTTTCTGTTCTACCTTGCGGCGGGCTACCTCACGACGGGCCTGATTTCCGTTGTCTTATCCACCGCCGCGGCCCTGACAATGTTGTTCAACGCCCTGCGGCTGCGACGACCTCCCGCACTGCGGGCAATCCTCGGCGCAGTTCTTGGCATCCTTGGGATCAGCCTCATTTTCTGGCCGGAAGTTGCTGGATTCACGATGGCGTCCGGTGGCGTTCCGGGCTTGTTGCTGAGCATCGGCGGTACGCTATGTTTTTCGTTGGGCAGCATCGTGTCGGCGCGTAATCAGGCGGCGGGGATTTCGCTGCGCGGCAGCACCGCCTGGGCAATGTTCTACGGGGTTGTGCTGCTTTCGGTTTTTGTAATATTGAGAGGAAAGAGTTTCACATTCGATCCCAGGTTGCCTTATGTGGCCTCTTTACTCTACCTGGCAATCTTCGGGTCGGTGATTGCTTTTGTCTCCTACTTTGGGTTACTGGGGCGTATGGATGCCGGGAGGGCGGCGTATGCAACAGTGCTTTTTCCCATCGTTGCGCTAATTCTTTCGACCCGGTTCGAGGGCTATCAATGGACAGCGGCGGCATTCGTCGGTGTCCTGCTGACACTGGTGGGTAATGTGTTTGTCTTGATGCAGCCACGTCCCGTCGCAAGATCAAGGAAAAACAAAGCCGGCCTTAACGAAGCGCAGGCGTTATGAACCCACCTGTCTTGTTTTTGCTACGCGGCTGGCTGAAGGCGTGAAAAGTCCTGAGGATTGCCCGGAACTATCAGTAAAACACAAGTAGAATCTTGAAGCCTACCTGCGGGGGTTTCAGTTTGAAGATTCGCTTTTGGCATAAAAAATAATTTTGTGCTTTTATACTTGTGCTCTATATCTGCGGTTATTTCTCCGATCTAAACCGCGTCTGCGATCTAAGTCGCTTCTGCGTTCCGTACCCGTTCTTCTTTCTAATGCGCCTTTAAATGTCACGCCGATTCCGGTTCGGCTCAGGCGCACAATCCAGCCTTTTATTCTGATACGTTTATCAATTTTTTTATTTGGGATAACGAGCTCAATGGCCTGGCCAAGGAAACATTTATTTTTAGTTTCAATAAAAACGCCACTTCGGCTTATATTTATAATCAAGCCCTTGTTGTATTGTTGTTTATCACATTTGAAAACCACCGGTCCGACATAGGGTACCCTGGGATATTTGCGTGGATCTCGGACATCTTTAACTCGGCTATCAAGAACGGCTTGATTTTCGGAATTAATCATAACGGATGGTTTAATACCTAAATTTTGCATGAAAATAGACGAGAATCTTTTTGTTATTTAATTTTGGATGATGATCATTTTTATTTCTCATCTATTTACAGCCTTATCGCCTGAATCTGATCGATTCTTATTGCGAAAGGCATTAAAAGAATAATTCTTCCTATAATTACAAATTTTGACCACAATTACCACAAAATTATTAATTATTGAATATAATCTTAATAAATGAGAGACGTTTAAAATTGTGAAGTGAACTCCAATAAATTGGTAAAACTTTTTCATACTCTGTTTGGGGTTTTCGATTCCACTTTAGGTAAGTATCTGTAAGTTTTGAATTATTTTATTTTTGCCGCATATGCTAATTTTGCATAAATTTTGCATCTTGTTTAATAAATCGCCCGTTTAGGTATGATGTTGCAAATAATTATAATATATTAGAATTTGAACGAGAGCACTTGCCGTTATTGTTATTCTAAAAAACGCATACCAGTAGAAAAATGCTAGATCAATTAATTCCCAAACTTCGTTTTCAGTTGGCAAAAGCCGCCAAAATACTCCCTGAAGATGGCATCGCCGCCGCAGAAAAAGTTTATAATGACATTTTGCTCATGCGGAATTTTATTGTAAATGAATATCAAAGAATCGAGGAAGATAAGAATTTAAGCGAGAGAGACAAAAATAACTCAAGACGTGAGGTATTGGAAAAAGCGATCACTAAACTCGAAATTTTAAAGTCTAAAAGGAGTGCTTCAGATTTGATTAAGGAACTTGAAGCCAAATTATGCGAAGAGCCTGCGAAGGGTGATGATCGTCTCCTTAAATTTTTACAAGAGCGGGAGATTCGCGATCGGCTTTCAGCTATGCCGCCATCTCAGATACTATCTCATTTTGAAAATTCACTTTTAGATGGCAGTAATCCCTTATTGTTGGATGCCATTTTGAACACCCCCCCTGGATTTGAAATACTACCGGAAAAAATCCTAAAAAAACTCAGAAGGGTCAGGGGGAAAAGGCATTATCCTGAAATTGTAGCACAACTTGAGGCAATGCAGGAGTTGAACTCAATTGTTGTAAAGATGTTCGCCCTCGTTCGAGCAGAGCTGGACAAATTGAGGCGAAAATACCTTCCTATTTATGTTGTCGAGAAGACAGCATAAAGTTAAAGGCAAAGCCGTGGGGTCCAATATTTATATTGGGATGTAGAAAACTACACCATCAACAGCCTAACTATTTATAATACTTGACCTTCTTGTCCTCATTCGGTATTTGTAGATATCTGAATACCATCAACCGCAACCGTGCTTAAAATCCATGGATTTCACTTCGATAATTGTCGGAGCGTTTTCATAAATTGACGCTATACAGCGGACAAAGGCTCGACTATGGCCGGGTTAGCAAAAGCCAGACGAAGTTCTGCTAAAATTCAGACCCTAAAATTTGAGGATCTTCTCAGTAAATATCCACCAGGAGAAATCCATTTAATAACCAATCTTGGTATTTCCAGAAGTCCCACTTCATTACCCATTCTAACGAAGCCGCGTTTAAAGCTGCACTGCCCGGAACGTTTTTGTAACGGAGTTCGATATTTTGACTCTTACCAAACCCAAAAAGTCACCTTAACAGAAAAATGGACCCGTGTTTTTCTGCATTATTCATGTTCAAACTGTAGATCGCGTTCAAAAATATTTGCCATTATGGCACGATGGAATACCGTTGCAGATGAAGGCGAGGCCGCAAAATTAGGCGAATGGCCACCCTTTGGCCCGCAAGTCTCACTGGGAATTATTTCAATGCTGGGCAAAAACAAAGATATGTTTCTATTGGGTCGCCGGGCCGAAATTCAGGGACTTGGAATAGGCGCTTTAGCTTATTATCGTAGAGTTGTTGAAAACCAAAAAGATCATATTATAAATGAAATCATTAAACTTATGCGAAGAACAAACTCACCTGAGACTCAAATTGAACAACTAAAATCGGCCAGGAAGGAGAAGAACTTTAAAAATGCTGTTGAACTCATCAGTGACACCTTCCCAAAGGCGCTTTTAATTAATGACTATAATCCCTTGGCTTTACTGGAACAGGCGATGACCAAGGGTCTATATGTACAAAAGGATAGTGAGGCGCTTAAACTGGCAACTTCGATCAGAAAGATATTAACCGAACTGGCTGAACGCCTGGTTAGAGCATTAGAAGATCAAGCCGATTTAGATGAAGCGGTTAACTATATCCTGCAGCATGACGGCTAGACTCAGACGACCCAAAGTGCCTAAATTGCCTAAAATGATCTAAAGTGCCTTGAGTTAAGGAATTCTGCCCGTCGAGAGCCTCCCGTCGAGAGCCTCCCGTCGAGAGCCTCCCGGCGAGAGCCTCTGGGTCGAACGACTGGGTCGAACGATCATTTGTAGATAAAAAAGATGGAGCTCAGCGACACCAAAACTTTAGGCACTTTAGCTCATTTTAGTTTACTCTTGTCCGCCATCCCTTTTGGCGGAGTAGTCACTTTTTTTAAAGGTGATCTGCTATTTATGATTAATCGAGCGATTTGAAATTTTAGCAAAAAAAACGCCCGTTTCGAACCGACTTAGGTTCAAAACGGGCGTTTGTGTTTAGGGGCGGTTATGGTTTAGTTTTGTTGCTCGTATTCGAGGGTGACCGTTACGGTCCTGTTCAGGGCGCGGCCCTCCGGAACTTCATTGTCAAACAACGGGTTGTGGGGTCCGACACCTTCATAGGCAATGTCGCCACTCCCGATGGCGCCTCCGGACAGGATCATATCAAAGGCAGCTTTGGCCCGCCGCTGGGATAGATCCATGTTGTAAGCTTCTTTGCCGATGGAATCCGTGTGACCTTCAATCCTGACCCTGGCAGTCGGAACCTCCTTTATGCGGGTAACGATCCGATCCACCACGGCGCGGTTACGGTCCTTGATATCGGCACGATTAAAGTCAAAAAGAATCAGAGCATACTTCTCCACGACCTTGTAACCTTCTTTTTTGGCAACCCGTTCTTCGCGTCTGATAAACTGCACAGATGTACTGGTATATGTTTTATAGGTCTGCCCTCTTTTATCTTCGACTTCGATATCGGCTCCGATATTTTCATATGCGCCAATCTTCCCCAGGCCGATATCTTTGAGGTTAAATTGATAGGCCGGCATTAAATCTCCCTGTCCGGCGGTGGAATCAATGATCGTTCCATCGCCGACCAGGGCGACGGTCCAATGGTCCAGATCATATCCGGATTGAATTTGAGGCCGCACCTGGAGTTCCTGGGCGTTACTGATTTTTTCGACGTAAGTACTTTTGATGGTGTCAAGCAGGTTCGGGGATTCGGAATAAATTTCGACACGCTGATTTTCGGCACGGCCTGCATCGACACTGCTGGCGCTGGCAACCGCCGGCAGGTTGCGCGCTTCCAATTCCATGCGGGATGATTCAATACCCCAGATATACTTTAAATACGCCCGCACCGATTCGGCGCGACTGCGGGAAAGATCTTTGCGGTTATGCTCGTCTCCGCGGTTGGAGTTGCAGCCGACAATTTTAATATGTGCTTCCGGGTTTGCACGCAGGCGGCCGCCGATAATGTTTAATACATGCGTATACTTTTCCAGCGTGCCCTTTAACTGGCTTTCGTTAAACGCCTTTGTATCGGCCTGGCTGGAAAATGCCGCATAGCGTGAAGGAAGGTCACTTTGGCCGGTTTCAAAAAACACATAATTTAAAAGGGGTGAGCTGTCGATGGTGGTCACCTCTTCAATGGTGAGCCTGACCGGTTGTATCGCCACGGTTCCTTTGGGCGGTCCGACCAGTTCATGGATCAATTCTTTTCTGGCAACCGATACCGGGTACAGATCCGTAGCGGCTTCATAGGTATCGTTATTGGCATCGGTAACTTTGATAAGCGCCTGGAGGTTGTTGCAGGCCACCAGCTTAGCCCGGCCAAGGTCGTCCAGCGATAGGGCAATAGCCGGCTCGAGTGCATCGGTGCCCTTTAAAGTCTTGATGGTCTCGTTATCCGCCTGGATCCTCAACTCCCAGTTTGCCACCCCGTATTCGGCGACGATCCGGGGCATAATTTTTATCTCATTTAAGTTGCTGCTCTCAGCGATAAACTGGTTGGCGGCCATCGCTTGCATTTCACTGGAATCATATATGATTTCCACGCGCTGATTTTCCGGCCGACTTCCCACCATATTTGCCGTTGCCGCTTTAAGCGGTAAATTGCGGGCCTCGACTTTCATGCGCGCGCCGTCAATTTCCCAGACCGTCTGCAGATAATCTTTAACGGCCTCGGCCCGGGCTCTGGAAAGATCGAGCTTGCCTTTCTCAACTCCCGTATCGGAGTTGCTGCCCACGATGCGAATATGGGCTTCCGGGAACGCGGTTAAATGCCGGCCCACAATATTTAACACATTTTTATACCGATCCAGCGAGCTGGTCAGCACGTTCTCGTTAAAGGCGGCTGTGTGCGCCCGGCTTTTTAACATAACATAGCTATCGGGAATTTCGCTTTCGCCCGTTTCAAAAAACACCTTGTTCAGGACGGGAGAGCCATCCAGCAGGGTCAGCATGTCAAAATTTAAGGCAGCCGGCTGCAGGCTCAATGTCCCCTTGGGTGGGTCCGGAAATTGGTAATTGACGACATAACGGTAAAGCAGGGTGGTCGAAAAGGACTTGAAGATGGGCAGCAGCTCGGAAGCGGATGTTGCCTTCCAGACACGACCGCCATGCGCTTCGGCAAAGGATTTAAGAAACGTATCCACTTTATTGCCCGGCATATAATCGACGGCAAAGATTTCGAAGTTTTCTATGCCTTTGGCTTCGGATTCAACAAAATCGACCTCAAAGTCGCTGTTTATGTCCTCACCGTCGGATAAAACAACTAGAAATTTATTGGCTTCTTTGGGCATTTTGCGGATAATGTCGATGCCGGCCTCCATGGCTTCATAAAGAAAGGTTTGGCTGGTCAACCCTTCATCAAATGCTTCATTTAGAAATGCTTTCAAATCCGGGATAAATCTTGAATGATAAGTTTTGATATTTAGATTGTAGCCTTTAACCTGCATGGTTCCTTTTTTATCAAAGACCACAACCGTAACATTGTCGATCGGGCGCAGGGTTTTAAAAAATTCGTCCAGGGCAGCCATCAGCGGCTTAATGGCCTGGCGTTTTTGCATGGAAGCGGAATTGTCCACCACCAGAACAATGTTAAGCGGGACAGATTTACTGGTTTCAAGCGGCTCAACCGACAATATCCTGGCTTTTTTGGTGCCGCTCTGCAGGACGAAATCTTCAACCTTTAATCCTCGAACCGGATTGTTTTGGGCATCTTTAACGGAGACCAGCAGACTTTTTTCATCAATAACCTGAAAGGCCAGTTTAGCCTCATCGGCCAATTTGCCTTTGAGAGCCGGTGTTAAGACTTCAAGGGGCTCAGCTGCCAGGCAACTGGCGGCAACCAAAAGACTGAAAGCGACTAGCAGCAATGATCTTTTTTTCTTCATCTTATCTCCTTCAACGTAATTTTTGTTTATAAATTTTCGTTTTAAAGGATTTAACGCTTGTCCAGCGGTCATTTTTTCTATCCATAAACCGTTGAAAATACGTGGCAATCTTAAAACCGGTACCCCCTGCAGCCAATTTTAGGGGATTGTTTTATTATAGCAAGAAACATTCCAGGAATAAAACAGAAATATTTAATGTATAAATTTCGGTATGTTGAAATGGGAAGCGGCTTGCATTGGCAACCGGGTGTCAGAAAACCGTCTTATTTTGTGAACACTATGTCAAATTTTTTAAACGCCGCCGGGTGATCACCTGATAATTTCACCTTTTGGTTTTCTTACCCCCAAAGTTGCGGTATGTATCTTTATTGAATTCCAATCGATGGGGCCAAACTTGAAACAGAATCGAATCCAACACCCGTGCGCAAAAAAGACCGACAACGTAAATCGTTCAACAACACCTGAGCGGGACATTACAGCCCGTGAAAGGATTTACGTTATAGCAGCGGCATTGCTGGCACTTTTCCTCGGAGCTTTGGATACCCTGATCATGTCGGCAGCCATGCCGACCATCGTAGCAGAACTCGGCAGTATGCACCTGTACAGCTGGGTGTACACTACCTATTTCCTCGCCCGGGCTGTGTCGCTGCCCATCTTCGGCAAGCTGGCAGATCTGTATAAAACCAGGACGCTTTTTCTGGTTTCCATTGGAATTTTCCTGATCGCATCTGTTCTGGCAGGCATGTCCTCGAATATGATATTTTTGATTGTTTTGCGAGTATTTCAGGGGATCGGCGCCGGGGGTAATTTTGCGCTGGTTTACATTGTCCTATCCGATGTTTCGTCCCCGAAAAGCCGTGGCAAGACCCTGTCTCTGGCCAGCTCCATTTGGGGGCTGGCCAGCATTTTAGGGCCGACGATCGGCGGATTTATCGTCACTTATTTTTCCTGGCGTTGGATTTTTTTCATTAATGTGCCGCTCGGGTTGCTTTCGCTGGCGGGTATCGCGGGCTACCTGATCGAAATGCGTCCAAAAAAGAAAGAAGTTTATCTGGACCTCCCGGGCGTGGCGACCCTGTCCGTATTTATTCTGGCTTTTCTAATGGTATTTTTAGTGGGTGGGCGCACCTATGCCTGGCATTCAGTTCCGATAATCGGCCTTATGCTCCTGACATTGCTTGCGGGCGGTGGATTCTATTTTATTGAAAAGCACGCGAAAGAACCGATTCTTTCGTTGCGCTTCTTTGAAATTAGTGGATTTCGGATTGGAAATGGTGCTGTATTTCTGAGCAGTTTTGCGATTTTTTCACTTTTTGCATATGCACCGCTTTATATTCAAGGCGCTTTGGGTAAATCGCCGATGATGGTGGGAGCGGGGATGCTATCGCTCGCCCTCGGCTGGTCTGTCGGTTCGCTGGTGCTGGGGCAAATGCTCAACATTTTGGGGCAACGGCGCTCCGCACTTATCGGCTCCGTCTGTCTGGTCGGGGGGTGCGGCGCGACTCTTTTCTTTACAACTGAAACTTCAATGGCAACCATTTTTCTAATATTTCTACTGATCGGAATCGGTATGGGTTTTGTTACCCTGACGACTCTGGTGGTGGTTCAAAATTGTCTGGACATTTCTGACCTCGGTGTCGCAACGGCTTCAAATCAATTCGCGCGCACATTGGGAGGCACGGTGGGTATTGGTATTTGCGGCGGCTTTGTCACCGCAAAAATCTCCCAGGCCGCACACACGCTGGTTAATTCCGGCTTAACCGATACGATCCCGCCAACGCTTCTGTCCGATATAAAAGCGAATATTGAAAACATATTTCTACCCGAGGTCCAGGCCTTATTATCTGATAACGCCAGAACCATTCTGCAGGAAGCGATTGCCAAAGGCGTCTCAGTGGTGTTCTGGATTGCTTTGATCGCCGCCCTCATATGCTTTGGCCTTTGTTTGCTGCTGCCCGAGGGCAAAGCCACAAAACC
>JAQYWI010000204.1 GCA_030145015.1 Desulfobacterales bacterium | reverse complement strand
ATCTTAAACCATATTTAAGAATGGACTCGCAACTGAAATATAAGTCACATTCTATTTTTTTGATGTCAAGCGGAAAATATAAATGAATTTTTGCGATGACTCATACTTGATTTGACAGGGTTGGAAGGAGCGTTAAAACTTCGATTGACAATATGATGTCACAATTCCTTAAAGGGGTTTAAAAGTGTCGATATGTCCCCAAAACCCGGAATTTTTGAAATCCATTAAAAGATATTTTTGACCTCTTCTTTTAATACCTTTCCCATTGTATTCCTGGGCAATTCCTTAACAAAGACCACCTCCTTGGGGCATTTCCAGTCGTGAAGGTTGTTTTTGCAATGGGCGCGGATCTCTTCGGGTTTCATATTCGAAGCGCTCGTCGTCACTACCGCGGCAACGACCTTTTCGCCCCATTTTTCATCCGGAATACCGACCACGGATGATTCAATCACACCCTCGAGCTGGTTGATGACGACTTCGACCTCTTTGGGTGAGATATTTTCGCCGCCTGAGATGATGATGTGCTTGATACGATCGGTCAGATAATAATAGCCGTCTTTATCAATATTTCCCAGATCACCGGTCCTGAACCAGTCCTGTTCGAAGGTTTTGGCGGTTTCTTCAGGTTTGCGCCAGTAACCGGGAGAGACGGCCGGACCCTTTAGCCAGATTTCACCGGTTTGTCCGGGCGCAACATCCGTACCGGTGTCGGGATCGACAAGTCTGACTTCAAGATCCGGCAAAGGGTATCCAATCGAACCCGGTTTGCGTTTGCCCCTGAGCGGATTTGAAAAATTCATGCCCGTTTCTGTCATGCCTTCACGTTCAACCGGCTCCTTGCCGAATGTGTTGGCAATGCGTTCAAAATCCTGGGGCAGTAAGGGGGCCGAACCGGAGGTCCACAGGCGCATGTGGTCAAAGTCCAAGCTTTTATCCCCTAAATATTCCATCAACTTGGCGTACATCGAAGGAACCGCCATAAATACCGTACAGGTGGCCGGCGCCTCCTTTTTGTTCAAAACCTTTAGAACTCCTGCGGGTGAAAATTGATCCAGCATGATTACATGGGCTCCGGCCAGCAAAGATGTATGCAGCGCAAAGCACAATCCATGCACATGAAAAAAGGGAAGCGCATGACACAGCACATCGGTCTCACTGATTTCCCAGACATGCATGACGTTTTTGGCATCATGGACCAGGTTTTTCTGGGTAAGAACGGCACCTTTTGGTTTTCCGGTGGTGCCGGAGGTGTAGATAATCAGGCCCGCATCATCCGGTTCGAGGTCAAGCCGGGCGTATTCTTCAGGGGCTGACCGAAAAAAATCGATATCCTGATAGGGTCTTTGGGTATCAACAGTCAAGGTGGTTAAGCCGGAATCGATTTCTGCAATGAGACCCGTTTTTTCGGATTCGCATAAAATTAATTTTGGGTCGGCATCCTGCAGCAGGTAATCCATTTCCGACTTTTTGAAGCCCGGATTCAGGGGCACGGAAATGGCCCCTATTTTTTGCAAGGCAAGATGGGCGGTCACAAATGTCAGGGATTTTTGGATGCACAGAATGACTCTGTCCGTCTTGGCGACACCCAGATCCTGAAATGCGCGCGCCATCCGGTTTGAATCCCGGTGCAATTGAAGATAAGAGATCTCAGTCTCGATTTCACCTGCCCGCAGGAACGTGATCGCCTTCTTTTTTTCCTGGTTTAAGAAGGATTCCGCGAAACAATCCCGCAAAGATTTTCCACCCATATCTGTCTCCGATTATGGAATTTACCCGATCATCTTGTTTGGAAGCCATAAAGCCAGTTCGGGCCAGATGCACACACAGACAATCACAAGGCCTTCAATGATGACAAATGGAATAACCCCCAGCAATACATGCGACATGGGAATATCCGGCGCGATGTTTTTGACAATGTAAAGATTAAGCCCCACCGGAGGCGTTACCAGACCGATTTCAAGATTTACCGTCATGATGACCGCAAACCAGATGGGATCAAATCCTAACCCTTTAATGATGGGCAGCAAAAGGGGTGCGACCATTAAAATCACGGCCGCCGGCGGGATAAAGCATCCTAAAATCAAGAGCAAAATATTAATCAGAACGATAATGCCCCACTTGCCCAACGGAAGCTTTAAGATCAGCTCTCCCAGGGCCTGGGTTGCATAAAGGTCCGAAGAAACATAGGCAAACAGCAAGGCCGCGGCCATGATCATCAATATCATGCTGCTTTCGTTTAGCGCTTTGATAAATATCTTCCAGAGCTGTTTGGGCTTATAGATTTTGTAGATCGTCATGACAAAGACAAGCGAAAGCACGGCTCCCAGGCCCCCGGCCTCACTCGGGGTCGCCCAGCCGCCATAGAGGGACCCCATGATGCCGAAGATGATTAAAACGAAGGGCAGGACCTTGATCAAAGAGGCAAATCTTTCTTTCCAGCTGAATGTTTCGACCAAACCTCTGTCTTCGATATAGTACATGGCCCCGGGCTTGGCGGGCTTAAATTTGCGGAAGTAGAAAATACCGCCGACCCAGATACAACTCAATAAAATTTCAAGAATTCCGGGAATCACACCGGCGATAAAGCATTTGCCAATGGATGTTTCCGTGGCGACGCCGTAAAGAATCATGGTGACACTCGGTGGAATAAGAATACCGAATGTGCCCGCATGCGCAATGAGCCCGGTGCTCAATGCCGGGGAATAACCGCGCTTGCGCATCTCCGGAATCCCGATACCCCCGATGGCGGCAGCGGTCGCCGGGCTGGAGCCGCATAAAGCCGCAAAAATCCCGCAGCCGACCATATTGGCGATCCCAAGGCCTCCCGGGATTTTATAAAGCCATTTGTGCAGGGTTTCGTATAAATCTTTACTGGCGTTTGATTCGGCAATCGGGGCACTTAGCAGAATAAACAGCGGAATGGCCAGGAGCGCAAAGCTATCCATGCTCCCATGCAGCACATACGGAACGGTCTCCAACAGATGCGGAGAAAAAATGAGAATAAATATAATTGATATGCCCGCTAATCCTGCCCAAATGGGAATACCCGAGATTAATAACGCAAATGCACTTCCAAACAAAAGCACAGCCATAACATATTCATTCATCCGGGGTCTTCCTTTCCAAAATGCGCTATGGTTCAACCGGGGTGCTATCAGATTCAGATAGTTTGATATCTTTTAGTTCAAATCGTTCGGCTTCTGCACGAATCTCGCCTTTTCTCAGGGCCGTTATTTTGCCGTGGATATAGATAATATATTGCAAAAAAAGCAGCGTCATACCGAGCGGTAGAAATAAATAAGGAATCCATAGAGGCGGGCCCCAAAGAGATTCAGTATGCTCGTTTCCGACCACGGATTCCCACCACATGGGCCAGGCGTACCACGCCAGCAAAGCAGCCAGCAGGCACGTTATGATCGAAACAACAATGAGGGTTATTTCCCGGGTTTTGGGAGAGAGATGGATGATGACCAAATCTACATTGAGATGGTGTTCGTTTTTCTGGACAAAAGGGGCGCCGGCAAAAACCGTCAAAATAAGCAAAAACACCGATGCTTCGATTTGCCAGATTGTCGAAACACCAAATATTTTTCGGACGATGACAGCCTCTGTTACAATGACCGCAGCGGCAACCAGGCTTAAGGCCGCCGTCCAGCCGGTAATATACGTTAATCCATTTATGATCTTGCTCAGTATGTGCCCAAGATGTTTCATGATAATTTTCCTAACCCCTAAGTTTTTTGTTTGGCCAAAAAGCGCAAAACAACTCCTTCAGCCGATTCAACTGTTGTTGAGGCTCTTAATAAATTGCAGCCTCGCAGGTTGTAAGGACAAAAACGAGGCTATCCGGACGGCGCTCTTATGAGCTTCGATGTCATCAAGGCTCACAAGAGCAGCCGTCAGCGGGTCGAATCATTTCATTGCGTCCAGCGCCAGGTTCAAGAGCTCTTGTCCACCATCTACATTTTTGGCATAGTCTTTCCAGGCGGTTTTCTTGGCAAAATCGAGCCACTGATTAAATTCTGCCTGGTTCATGTAATGGATATCCACGCCGGCTTTGGTATAAGCGGCGATGAGTTTGTCTACCAGTGTCTTAAAGTTTTTTTCGATCCAATTCTGATGCATCCACTCGGCCGTTTCCATAAAGATTTTTTGTTGATCCGGGGTGAGCCTGCTCCACGTTTTTTCGGAGATGCATAAATTTTCAGCCATATACCAGATGGAGTAGTCTCTGGGCGCATTAATGTATTTCAATACTTCGTAGAGCCGATAGGATACAAAAGAAGCCGAAGATGTCAGCATGGTGTCCAAAACACCGGTTGACAGCGCATGGTAGGTTTCGGAGGAAGGCATGCTGGTAATGGAAGCCCCGGCTTCTTTCAACATAAATTCAAATTTTTTGCCGGCGGCGCGTAGCTTTGTTCCTTTAACATCGGCTGGAACTTTTATCTGTCTAATTTTACTGCCCAGTCCCCCATCAAACCAGGCCCAGACCAGATTTCTCACGCCGTTTTGTTCCATGATGGCATTTACTTTCTGGCCGATCGGTTTGTTGCGCCAGCTGAGTCCCTGTTTGATATTGGTTACCGAACACGGCATCAGGGTAATCGACAACTGCGGAACCTTGCCGGAGGCATAGTCGAGCGGAAATGTCGACAAATCCAGGGCACCCTTGCGCATCGCATCCCATTGTTCTCTGGATTTAATTAGAGATTGGGCAGGGTAATGGCGGAATTTGATTTCCCCATTGGTTTTTTCGGTGACCATGTCGCCAAACACACGGCCCATCTGATCACGGACATCGCCGGCTGCAAATTGGTGCGAAACTTTCAGGGTCATAGATTTGGCAGAGGACATGCCGGTGTGAAGAATCATAATGGAAAAGACGATGGCCAAAATTAAAGCGGTTTTTAAGAATTGTTTTGACCTCATGTTACCCCCCGTTTTCTTTTTGTGGTTTGAACCCATAAAATACCACCTTGCCAGATACGGCTTGTTGCTCTCTTTAACCTCTTGAGAAAAAGTCGGGATTCATTTTAAGATTAGCGCGGGACAACGAAAAGAGATTTGTACAGAGCAACCCGTGTTGATCTAAAATTTTAAACTTACCACCCCCTTTCGGCGACATGATAACCGATGTCAAAATTTGATTTATCTATTCTCTATTAGGCTTTTATTCTGCCAATTTCTCAAGGGCATCACATTGTGTTTTTAAATGCCGCCGCATCAATGTTTCGGTTTTTTTCGAATCTTTTTTGCGAAACGCTTCTATAAGATCACGGTGCTCTTGAATGGATTGCTCAAATCTTTCGGGCAGGTTCAGAGACTGGTAGCGATAAAGCAAAATTTTCTGTCTGAGGCCATTGACAATTTGATTCAGGGTTCGGTTACCGGCCAGCTCCTGCACAAAAGAATGGAATTGATTATTTATACGAATATATTCTCTTTGTGCTCGTCGTTTAAAATTTTTCTCAAGCTTGCCATGAAGTTTTTCTAAAGCTGCCAGATCTTTCGCGCTCATTTTCTCGGCCGCCGCCCGGGCGCAGATCCCTTCCAGAACGCTCATTACATCGAACATTTCTCTGATTTCTTCAAATGTTGGGGTCGATACGAAAGAGCCGCGATTGGGAACAAGCTTAATCAGTCCCTCAACGCTTAGCACCCGCAGCGCTTCCCTTAACGGCGTTTTGCTGATGCCCATTGAGCTGCAAAGTTCGTCTTCTTTGATTTTATCGCCTTCTTGCAACTCGCCCGACATGATCAGCTCTCTGAGATTGTTCGCAATCTCTTCATGCAGCGGTTTTTTCTCAATGACCTTCATCATATGCTTTCAACGTCCCCTGAGATCTAATAATTTATAAATAATAAATTATTAGATCTTATAATCTAAGTCAGAATGTCAAGATCTATTTTGTAACAGGCAGGGTGAATGTGGTGCGCTACAAAAATAGGGGACGTTCCTAAGTTTATAAGTTGATTAACTATGGGTCATGTGCTAAACAGAGGTTTATGCCACGTCAATCCAGAATCGATGCTCCTGGTGCGCTAAACCACATCATTGTCCGCGGAATTAATCGCAAAAAGATCTTTAACGATGACGCAGACCGGTATAATTTCTTATCTCGTCTGGACAAAATCCTGACAGATGCTAATACCGCTTGCTTTGCCTGGGCACTGGTCCCCAACCATTTTCACCTTTTACTACGAACCGGCTTGGTTCCAATCTCTACGATTATGCGACGACTTTTAACGGGCTATGCGATGAGCTACAATCGCAGATACCGTCGTCATGGCCATCTGTTTCAAAATCGATACAAATCAATACTTTGTCAGGAAAATCTCTATTTGTTGGAACTGGTGCGCTATATTCATCTAAATCCGTTGCGCGCGAAGCTAGTAAAGGACCTTAAAGCATTAGAGAAATATCCATTTTCGGGCCATCGAGTGATACTCGGAAAACGGAAAAATAGCTGGCAGGATGTAGGATACGTTTTAAAGCTTTTCGGTTCAAATCAATCAACTGCCCGCCGTGGCTACCGGCAATTTGTTGAAAAAGGGGTTCCCCTGGGAAAAAGACCGGATCTTGTTGGCGGCGGTTTGCTTCGCAGCCATGGTGGATGGTCCGCTGTTAAGTCTTTTCGTAAAATGAAATCTTATCAAAAAGGCGATGAACGTATCTTAGGCAATGGTGATTTTGTTGAGCAGGTGTTAGCAGAAGCTGAAGAAAAAATGAAACGCAAGTATTTCCTTCGCACCCGAGGAATGGATCTTGAAAAATTAACCCATAGGGTTGCCGATTTGCTGAAGATAAAACCTAAAGATGTTTGGGCAGCCGGAAAGTATCGTCGCACTGTTAAAGCCCGCAGTTTATTGTGTTTTTGGGCGACTACTGAATTGGGTATAACCCAAAGCTATTTGGCGAGTAAGCTGAGAATTTCGCAGCCAGCGGTGGGTCTTTCGGTTAAGCGAGGTGAACGTCTGGCCAAACGAAAATGCTATTCGTTGATTGATGAATAAAACTTATAAACTTAGGAACGTCCCCTATTTTGTTTTAAATTAGGGGTGAAGGCGATTTTCCAAATTAGCACGTCGCACGCTGAACCGCCAGCATGGTTACATCATCGGCGCGGGGCGCAATATCAATAAAAGTGAACAAATTCGATTTGATACGCTCCAGCATATCTGCGGCCGACTTGATCGGCTGGGTCAGCAATGATTGCAAACGATCCCGGGTATAGAATTCATCTGCCGGCGAGCGCGCTTCGGTGACGCCGTCGGTGTAGCCGACCAGAAGGTCGCCCGGTTCGAGTTCAATCCGTTGGGTTTTGAATATGATGTCGGGCATCAGACCCACCGCCGGTCCGGTGGGTTTCAGCCGTTCTTTGATAATGCCGGCATTGATGACATAAAGGGGCTCATGGCCGCCGTTGACATATGTCAGCATGCCGGTTGTAGGATTCAGCACCCCAAAAAACAAAGTGGCATACATGCATTCCCGGCCGTGGATAGCCGCGATGTAGTTATTGGTAGATGAAACCGCCCCGAGGCGGGCGATTTGGTCATTTTCGGATGAGGCAATCGTTTGAATGTTGCCGGGGGCCGGCGTGATTTGAGTCAAACCCGGTCCGGTGCAGTAGATGGATTGTTCGGCAAAGACCCTTATCAGGCTTCGGAACAGCGCCATATATAAAGCCGAGCCGACGCCCTTATCACACACGTCGGCAATCACCAAACCCACATTTTCGTCGGGCAGCATGAAAACATCATAGAAATCACCGGAGACCTGGCCGGCCGGATAAAAACAGGTGGCGATTTCCCAGTTGGGCAGTTCCGGAATATGGCTGGGGAGAAATTCGCGTTGAATTTCGCGGCCCTTTTCAAGTTCAAATTCAATTTTTTTGACACTTTGCCACTCCCGCAGGCCTTCCACCATTTTGTTGAAATTCGTCGACAGTTCGCCGAATTCATCTCCTGAAGTGACCGGCGCCAGATTTGTCAGATCCCCTTTGGCCACCCCGGTCGATATCTGTGAGAGGTTTTCAATCGGGCGCGAGATCTTGCGGGCAAAATAATACCCCAAAAAGCGCGATAGAATCATGGCAATACAAAACATTAGAACCAGCCACTTGGCCTCTTTTTTCATGACTGCGGCGAAACCTTCGCTGTCGATTCCGATTTTGAGAAAGTAAGAATTGAGGTCGTTTTCCCGGGCGATATTGACAAAAAGCACACGTTCGTCTTCAGAACTCGCCGTCAGGCTGGATCGACTAAAGTGCCTGCTGAGATTTTTCTCCAGCGTCTCTATAAATGTAGCCGGGGTTGGATTGAGATGCAGCACCTTATCGTCCCCAAAAAATAATTGATACCATCTGGCTTCGTCGGCTTTCTTGGTATAGATGGCAATATCGGCAACCGAGTAAAACGTCACAGAAATTGTTTGCAACATCTTAAAGAGTTGATGCAGATCGGGGCTTGGACGGCCGATTTGTTTCCAGATAAAATCGGCATTTTCGCTGTTTTCCATGCTGGAGACCTGGTGCGTTATTAATTTGACGATTGACCCGGTGAAATGCCTCTTGGCCCCCCGAACGTAAAAAAAAGTTGTCGTCAAGAAAATAATCAGACCGAAAATCAAAAAATACAAAGTGATTCTTCTGGCGATAGAGGGCTTCCAGAACCGACAGTAGGATTTGACATGCTCTATGGGTTTCATATGGGCTGTCCTTATCACAAAAGGTGTAAGTGTATGAGCATATAAGCGTATAAGCTTTTAAGCAGCTTATGGTGATGGAGTCAGGGGTTATTGCCGCTTGACATTTTTTATCCGTTACCTATCGATATAGCATATCGCGCGATTAAAAATAAATGAGTTTGTCCAAAATAGAAATGAAAAAATTGTTAAAAATTGTATCGAGTGTTTTGTGACCCTGCGGACGCAAAGTGGCGAATCCTTAAAAGAGAAAAACAAACCTCGTGATTTCAAGATTTCAAAATATTTTTGACCTTTACAAATCAGTTGGCTGTGACATATTTATCGCATAGAAGATATTTGACACCCTAAGGGGCATCAACTAAATAGAATAATTAAAATTGAGAAACAATGCAGCAGGGACTGATACCCGGGAGAGCGTCATGTCAGATTCAATGAAGAGAGACCGTTTTATTCCCTT
>JAQYWI010000203.1 GCA_030145015.1 Desulfobacterales bacterium | reverse complement strand
GCCACATTACCGGCGAATGCCGACTGGATAAATCTATCCGGTGCGCAGAATGCGCCCAATATTGCCGAGATCCATATCAATGACGATCACGTCAGGATCGAGCTCGAGATCTTCGTAAATGATATGGTCACATTTGACCGCCTTATTCCTGACAAGTTCTTTGAAAGTAGCGACATAAAGAGGCCTCCCCTTGTCGATCGTATGCGACAGTTTTCCAAAGAAGACTTGCAGATTATGGCCGATAAAGACGAAAAACTGCAGGCAAGGCTCAAACTCGTCGAACCGCGAATGCGCAAGGAACGGCCCTCGTCGATTCCCTGGAAGATTAACCCCTACACGGGCCAACCCATCCCGGGACCTCCTGAAGACAAGCGGGTGCTTTATGCCGAGCTTGTTTACCTCTTTAAAACAAAACCCACATCATTGACCTTCATCCCCCCTCTGGATGAAAAGACGAAAATCAGCAAAGTTCCCATCGGTTTCATTACCTATCACAGGGGCGTGCTGATTAATGATTTCAGATATTTGTCCGGGCCATCGACGCTGACACTGGACTGGACGGATCCGTGGTATACGGAGTTCGATAAAAAGGCCCTCAAACGCTGGCAGCGCGGCAGCGTCATGTCTTTTCTCTACATTGAACCCTTTGAAGTACGTCATGAAATTTTGGCAAGAGTGAAAGATCTTGAAGCATGGATCGATCTCGGGCTGCGGGGTGATGAATTTATCGAGGCCGATGAAAACGAAACGTTGAAAAAACGGGTGGGTGAGTTTTTTCTAAAACGGGACAAAACCCTGATTGATGGGAAGCAATTGCGGCCGATTCTTGACCGCACCGCCTTTGTCAAATATTCCATGACCGGTTCGACTTTCCTGGACCAGCCCGAGCAGTTGCCGATCAACACTGCCATGGTGGGCGTAATTATTACCTACCTGACCCAGGGGATACCGCAAGAGGTCACAAACCAATGGGACCTGTGGTCAGACCGTATCCAGAAAGTTCCGGCCGATGCCATCGATCCGGCCGGGCCCTTTCCCTCTTACGTGACGCCCGACGACAATGTGCTCACCTGGACCAATTTTCTTAAAAAATATCAGATGCCGGCCGTTGCCAGAATAGAAGTGGACGAGTCGCTGACAAAAATGAAAATACCGCTTGCCAGTGTTCTATGCCTGCTGGCATTATTACCACTGGGATGGCAGATCGCAAAACGCAGAAAGAAAGCCGGATCGATTGGCCTTCATATGGGATTGGCGGTAATGTTGATCGCCGCAAGTGTGGCGCTTTATCCCTTTTTGAAGGTGGCCGTTGCCAAACCGGCTGCCCTGGCACCGCAGATGAACGATAAGGATGCGGTTGCCGTTTTAAACAGCCTGCTGAAAAACATCTACCGGTCTTTTGATTTCCGGGAAGAAGAGGACGTTTACGACCGTCTGGCCACCAGCGTCAGCGGGGATTTGCTTTCGGAAATCTACCTGCAGAACCGCAAATCTTTGGTCGTGACCCAGGCCGGCGGCGCCCGGGCCCGGGTGAAAGAGGTGGGGATCCTGGGGGTCGATGTGAATCAACTCGATGACCATCCCCTGGGCCGGATGTTCCACGCCAAGTGGACCGCCACTGGCACGGTCGGTCACTGGGGCCACATTCACATGCGCAAGAACCAGTACGAGGCCAATATCTCCGTGGAGCCGGTGGGCGGGGCCTGGAAGATCACCGGCCTGGAACTGCTGGAGGAAAAACGCATCGATTCTTACACACAAAAAAAGAAATAATGATAACCATTCAAAAACTAGAATTTCGCTACCCCAGCGGAGAATTTAGATTGAATATTCCTGATTTTCGGGTTTCCGGAGGGGAGCGGGTTGCGGTCATCGGGCCCAGCGGTTCTGGCAAAACCACCCTTCTCAATTTGATTGCCGGCATCATAACCCCGCTAAACGGCACCGTCGGAGTGGGCGACACACCGGTAAGCTCACTTGGCGATTGGGAGCGACGTGATTTCCGTATCAGCAACATCGGATTTGTGTTTCAGGAATTTGAACTTCTTGATTATCTCAACGTCTTTGACAACGTTTTACATCCCTATCGAATCACCGGCGCTCTCAAGCTGGATAAAGCGGTGCGCGCCCGCGCCGAGGCTCTCACTCAGGACATGGGCATCGGTGACAAGCTAAAACGGAATCCCAACGACCTCTCTCACGGTGAAAAACAACGCGTCGCCATCTGTCGGGCGCTGTTACCGCGACCGAAGCTTATTTTAGCCGACGAAGCGACCGGCAATCTGGATCCGGATAACAAAGCCCTTATCCTGGATCTGCTATTCAGTACCGTAAGCGACCATGATGCCACCTTGCTGGCGGTGACACATGACCATGAACTCCTGAAACGGTTTGATAGAATTGTCGATTTTAATGAGTTTCAAGGTATAAAGATTGATAACCAATAAATTTAAATCCGAAATCCGAAATCCGAAACAAATTCGAATGACCAAAAATTCAAATTCAAAACAATACGATCTTAAAGATCGAACGCTTTCTTTCGCAACAAATATGAGATCGGTTGTGCTTATGAACATATCCGGCGCAATTCTGCGAAAAAGTGAACAGCGTTTTGATCATTTGAACATTTGTATTTCTGATTTGTTTCTAATTTCGTGCTTCGTGCTTCGGATTTTTTGATTATGATCGACAGTATATACATTGCCTGGAAGTACATCCGGTATAACAAGATCAAGAGCGCCGTGCTGGTGGCCTGCATTACGTTGATATCCTTTCTTCCCGTGGCCCTGGAACTGCTTTTGAATGAGAGCGAGAAACAACTCATGCTGCGGGCTGTTTCAACACCTCTGGTAGTTGGCGCCAAGGGTAGCGCCCTGGATCTGGTGATGAATACCCTCTACTTTGTCGACGAAGTGCCTGAGCTCATTACCATGGAGGCCGCCAAACGGGTGATGGACAGCGAGCTTGCTCTGCCAATACCATTGTACGTTCGATTTCAAGCCCGGGGCAACCCCATCGTGGGTACAACACTGGATTACTTTGACTTCCGTGGTTTGAAAATCGCCCGGGGCAGGCAGCTCGCCGTTCTGGGAGATTGCGTGTTGGGAGCACGGGTGGCGGAAAACCTCGGACTCAAACCGGGAGACAATCTGGTGTCGTCACCCGAGACGCTTTTCGACCTGGCCGGTGTTTATCCTCTGAAGATGAAAGTGGTGGGCGTGCTCGAAAAGTTCCATACCTCCGACGATCTGGCTGTTTTTGTGGATGTGAAAACCGCCTGGGTGATCCAGGGGCTGGGGCACGGGCACCAGGATGTCACCCGACTGCAGGACCCCACGCTTGTTCTCAAAAGGACCGAGAAGAACGTGGCAGCTACGGCCAAGCTCTACCAGTATACTGAAATTTCGGAAAAGAATATCGACGGTTTTCACTTTCACGGGGACCTCTCCCAATACCCCCTGACGGCTGTGCTGGCCGTGCCCCGGGACGCCAAGTCTGAAACGATTCTGCGGGGCCGGTATCTTGCCCGAGAGGAGCTTCTGCAAATTGTCAAACCGGCGGATGTCATCGACGGCTTGCTGCAAAACATCTTTCGGATCAAGAATGTCCTGGATGCAGTCATCTCAGTGGTTGCCCTTGCGACAATTCTGGCAATTATTCTTGTGTTTGCCCTGTCTTTGAGATTGCGACAGCACGAAATACAGACGATTTTCAAACTCGGCTGCCGGCGGGCAACCATTGCCCGGCTTCTGACCGCGGAGATTTTCATTATTGTCATTACAAGCGGGGTAATTTGCGGCTCAATGATATTGCTGATTAATCAGTTTTCTAATGATTTGGTAAGAATGTTGTTTATAAGATAACGCTCTGCATTTTGGATTTTGGATTGCGGATTTTGGATCGCATAAATTAAGGAAGCAATAAAAATGCAAGTTAATTGGTTTTCACTGCGTGATAACAACCGGCTCTTTTTCTATATTCTCTGTGCCATTGTTACCATAGCACATATGGTCTCTGTTTCCTGGGCGGGCAGTAATTCTGCCGGCAAACTCACCGTTTACGTGGTCAACTATCCGTTGCAATATTTCGCCGAACGCAATGGTGGCGGGCATGTCAATGTCGTGTTTCCGGCGCCGACGGATGTCGATCCGGCCTACTGGATGCCGGATACGCCAACAATTACCGCATACCAGCAGGCCGACTTGATTCTGCTCAATGGGGCTCGCTATGCTAAGTGGATAAACAAGGTAACATTGCCCCAGTTTAGGATGGTAAATACCTCTGCCGGATTCAAAGACCAGTACATAGAATCTGCCGAGATTCTTACCCACTCTCATGGATCAGAAGGCCAGCATGCACATGAATCTCTTGCTTTCACGACATGGATCGACTTCAACCTTGCGGCCAGACAGGCTAAAGCCATTGCAGAAGCATTGAGTCGCAAAAGGCCTGAATTGAAGGATACTTTTCAGAAGAACTACCAAAAGCTCGAGCAGGATTTACTGAAGCTCGACCGGGACTTAAAAACTCTGATTTCGAAAGATCCTTCGCGACCGCTGGTGGTGTCACATCCCGTGTACGACTATTTTGCGCGCCGCTATGGACTGAATATCAAAAGCGTACACTGGGAACCCGATGAAACACCGGCTAATGAACAGATATTAGAACTTAATCGCATTCTGAAAGAGCACCCGGCCAAATGGATGGTCTGGGAGGGAGAACCCATGAAGGAAACGGTTGAACGACTGCTTTCCATCGGCGTTAACAGCCTGGTGTTTAATCCCTGCGGCAATACGCCGGATCAGGGAGATTTTTTGAGTGTCATGCGGCAGAATGTTGATAACCTGAAGTTGGCTTTTCAGTAATTAAATGTCTAAACATTTGCTACAACTTGTTGGTAATATAGTATTTTTTGTGGCTACCCACTTTGGGAAACCAAATGGAATGATGGAATAGTGGAATGTTGGAATACTGGGTATAAAAAGCGGAAAACGAAATCTTTTTTAAATAATGTTGAATCTCCATGAAATGATGATGACCGTCATATATTCATTTTCTGCTATTATCCTAAAAGTATCCCATCAAAACTAACGATTAATGCAAAAATATGCGCTTTGATTTTTTCTTTAGACCCATCATTCCATAATTCCAACATTCCATTATTCCAATTGTGAGCGATGCGAACAAACTTGTGATTAAGGAGGTCAATATGAAAAAAATAAACATTTATTTTATCGGTTTCGTGTTTCTGGCGACGGCGCTGGGTGGCAGCATTCCCATTTTTGCAACCGAAGAAACCTCAACGATGATGTGCGATGAAGGCGTGGTGAACATTGGGGATGCAGATGTTGATGTCCAGGATAAATGTGGCCAGCCCAATAGCCAGTCGATGAACGAGTGGGTCTATAATTTTGGGCCGTCGCAACCCGTTTATAAAGTGATATTTAAAGACGGTAAAGTCGTGCGTATCCTGGAAGATGAGGGGAGCTGATAACACCAAAGGAGGCTGATATGAGTCGAAAAATGATTTTAACGGTATTCATAAATGCTTTTGTTTTTATATTCGTTATTCAGCCGAATGTGATGGCCCTGGACGATACGTCATCGCTGCAGTGTGATGGCGGCATTGTGGCTCCGGGCGATTCGGCAGACAGCGTCAAAGAAAAATGTGGGGAGCCCCAGCAAGTGTTAACGCCTGACCCACAGGAACCGGTCAGGTGGGTTTATGATCTTGGAGGCACCTATTATGTGAGCATCGTAAACGGCAAAGTCGAGCGAATTCAAGTGGGAGACTAAAGCAACTGGCCGCAGGGGGTTGCATTACACCCGAAGAATACAAGGTCAAGAAGAAGGCCATTTTGGATAGTTTATGATGAAATGACAGACTTCAAAGGACTGCCAACAGAAGATAGAAAAGAAGATATCAGGCGTCCTCAGGGGATGCAAACAATAATGAAGACACAAAATAAAAAAGAAGGATTTAATTATGAAAACTCAAAATCGTTATCCTTATGGCGTTTTGATTGTCGGATTGATGGCTGTCCTGGTCGTCAGCGGATGTGGCCAGACTCAGGTAAAGACAGTCAGTGAGTATGGCGGTAAGCTACCCCGCCCGGATCGCATTTTGGTCTATGACTTTGCCACATCGCCGGATGATGTTGATACCAGCAAAGGGGTCATCGCTGATCTTAAACACCTGGTCAAGAAAACACCCCGAACCAAAGAAGAAAAAGCGGTGGGAGGACACGTGGCCAATGCATTGTCAAAGGAGCTTGTCAAAGAAATCCAGAATTTCGGCCTGCCCGCAGAGCGTGCTGCCGGCAACCCCCCTGCCACGGGAAAGATCCTTGAAATCGAAGGCCAGTTTTTGTCCATTGACGAAGGCAATCAGACCGAGCGGGTCATTATCGGCTTCGGGCTGGGCCGCACTGATGTAAAAACCAATGTTCAGGTCTACGACTCCGCCGCCCAGGGGCGGAGGGCAGTGGAAAAATTTACGACGGATGCCAAAAGTGGGCGCAAGCCGGGGATGGCCGTGTTTGTGGGGGCCGGAGCTTTGATGGGTCATGCGGCCGTTTCAACCGTTGTCAGTGGCGGGGTGTCCGCAGCCAGCGAAAAATTTTCGGCCAACGTTGAGGCCGATGCCAAACGCACTGCCGAAGAAATTGCCAGGCGGCTGGGACAATTCTTTGTCCAGCAGGGATGGATTCCGGCCAGTGCGGTGAAGTAATCGCGTTGAGCATTAATCAAAAAGGAGGTACCAAAGTGGACAAAATACGCTTTAAATGGCCCCTCGGTGTTTTTCTAATCGTCATTTTAGGACTGTTGAGTCAGCACAGTTTTGCCGGCGGATTCTATCTTCCCGAAGTCGGCTCACCGGGCAGTGTGGGAACCGCCGGGGTGGCAAATGTGGTCAACAATTTCGGAACCGATGCGGCCCTGACCAACCCGGCCGGCATGACCGGTCTGTATAGGGACCAGGTTTTAGTCGGCAATCAGGCGCTGATTCCATATCAAAAATTTGATTCGTCCATAGCGGAGGCCGGAGGCAATGACGGCGGCAATGCCGGGGTGCTGGCCGTAGTTCCCGGATTCTATGCCGTCAAGACGCTGGGCGATAAATTTAGAGCCGGGTTCTCCGTAGCCGGTCCGATTGGCGGCGGATTCGACTTTCGCGATAATTTCGTGGGACGCTACCAGGCCTATCAATCATCTATCAATGGCATTGCTTTTTCCCCTTCTGTGGCCTACCGCATCGGCGATAAACTGTCGGTGGGTGTCGGTGTTTCGGCCTTATATACCCTATTTAACGAGGAAATCGCCGTTAATCAGGCCCCGGCGGACGATGGCAAAGTAAAATTGGATGACCTCGATGACTGGAGCGCGCAGGGCTTTTTGGGTCTGACCTACCAGATAACCCCCAAACTCATGCTCGGCGGTCTCTATCGCACCAAATCCGATGTGGATGTGGAAGGTGATATCAAATTTAAAAATATCGCCAATCCCATAGAAAACCGGATCACATCCAACCTGAACAACGCGAAAATCAGCTTCGACTACCCGCAGGTTCTCAGACTGGGGTTCAAGTATGATGCCACCGATAATATGACGCTTTTTGCGGATTTTGATTGGGAGGACTGGTCCCAATTCAGCGAAAACACGCTGAGCGTAGATGGCACCGGCCCGGTCACCATTGTCGAAACCATAGAACGCAACTGGAAAGATACCTATCATGTGGGCCTGGGCATGCTCTTTAATCTGGATGACAACTATCGTCTCAGTGCGGGTGTGGCTTACGACACCTCCCCGGTTGACGACAAAGACCGCACCATCGATCTGCCGTTAGATGAGCAGCTCAAATTTTCCCTTGGTTATGCTACAAGGGGTGAGAGCAAATGGGGCCACGCCATATCGGCCAGCGCGCTTTGGCTCGGTGATGGAAAAGTAGATCAGGTCGCCCAGGGCGCGCGTTTTAAGGGCGAATTTGATTCCAACTGGCTGTTTGTCATTGGAGCGAATTTGCAGTACAGATTTTAAAAGCTATCTCAAAAATGCGTCTGAGGGCCCATGGCGGCGTTGCCCCGCCAGAATGAGCGGGGAGCCCTGATCCACCCTTTTGAGATAGCTTCAAGTTTGATGATAGTGGGAGATATACCCTTATCCTTTAGATCGCATAACGAAATGTGTAAATTTCCTGAAAGGATTTCGTTTCTCCATTAATGATGGGATCTATTCGCTATTGAACTATTAACAATTCTATTATATTGATAAACCCGCCACTTACAAGATTGTCCTACCACATATCGGTGTGGTCTTTTTTAAGATCTCAGCAATCATGGCAAAGCCTTGATCGGCAAATACAAATCACTGGATAAAGAAATGCCGACTTGAATCTTTGGCATTCAATTTGAGAGGCACATTATGTCGCGCCTGCTTTTGAAGAACTTTAGAAAAGATCCGCCATCATCTCAATACGGGTCAACACAAAAACTAACCATTTTAATGATTTTAGCCGGCCTTTTCATTGTGCTGGTGGTCGTCCTGGCCTGGTTTGCACTTGACAGGGTCGAGGAGAAAATTCAGGCTGATGTGGGCGACGCCCTGCAGATCGTTTTGCAAACCACTCAGGAATCACTGAACCTGTGGGTGGAATCCAACAAATTTCAGCTAACCCGTCTTGCCGAGGACCCGCGCCTGGTGTTTTTGGCCGGACGCCTGTTGAGTAAACCCCGCAACAAAAGGGCATTGTTAAAAAGTCAGGCTTTACAGGAAGTGCGTGATTTTTTTCGGTACGGAAGAGACCCGTTTGGGCAGGCTAGATTTTTCATTATATCCCCGGATTTTATCAATATCGCATCCATGCGTGATGATAATATAGGGGCCAAAAATTTGATTGCCACCCAGGCATTGGATCTTCTCAACAAGGCATTTCGGGGTGACGCTGTCATGGTGCCTCCCATATGGTCGGACATCCCCTTGATTACAGCGCTGGAAGGTAAGGATAAAAAATCTGCGTCCATGTTTTTCGCTGCACCGATCAAAAATAAACAAGAAAAGGTCATCGCCGTGGTCACCCGGCGGATCGATCCTTCCAGGGATTTTACCCGGCTGATACAGCTGGGGCGGCTCGGCAAAAGCGGGGAAACCTATGCGTTTGGCCGCTACGGCAAAATGCTTTCTGAAAG
>JAQYWI010000202.1 GCA_030145015.1 Desulfobacterales bacterium | reverse complement strand
GGAAAAAAACGGGAGCAGTGAGACAAATTACATAAAATAATTTTTGACTAAATTAGCCTTTTTTTGCGGGATAGGCCCGAAGTCTATCGATAAAGGCTATATTAACAAACAGTTAGCTATTACTTTTGGCTAACCGGACAGAATTGATTATTCTTATATTTTTTTGAACTGTATTTATTATAATATTCCAACTTATAAGTTTCTTCCCAGCCTCCAAGACTGAAAGTCCTTTTATTATTAGGCAGCAAAATATTTACAGTCAGTTGTTTTTTGTCAAAATTGTAATTAGGCGATTTTAGATAATCATGTAAACCCGACTTTTGAGGACCTAAAGATCAATGAGATTACAGAGGGCAAGATCAAGGAACTTCTTTTCAGCAAGGTGAATGCCGGTAAAGCTGGCAGCACGGTATCTCATATTAAAAATGTGGTTTCTGGGATATTGAACCAGGCCGTTGATGATGATCTTATACCCGCAAATCCCGCTCTGAATTTAGGCACCAATTTCATGAAAAAAATCAATGATGCTATTAAATCGCGCAAGGTTTCAAATGGAGACGAGGGCAAGGGGGAACCGGACCCGCTAACACAAAAAGAATTGAAACTGCTGCTTGATAAGGTTCAAAAGCATTACTCGGAGCACTATCCCCTATTTCTGCTGCTGGCAAGGACCGGTGTCCGAATTGGCGAAGCATTGGGGTTGCAATGGGGGGATATTGATTTCAATGGCCGGTTTATTAATCTGAAGCGGTCACTATCCAGGGGAAAAATAACAACCCTCAAGGGCAAAAGGGGACGTCGGGTTGATATGAGTTTGCAGCTTGCCGAAGTCCTGAAAGCTCATTTGGTTAAATCTCAAGAAAAAGGGTTGAAATTAGGTCTTGGGAACCATCCGGGTTATGTGTTTACTAACCGCCTTGGCGGCCGGGTCGACGTGACCAACTGGCGTAGGCGGGTGTTTTGGAAGGCGGTGGAGAAGGCTAGACTTCGCAGAATCAGAATCCATGACCTCCGCCACACCTACGCTTCACTGAGAATATCAAAGGGTGATAATATCGCAGACGTATCAAACCAGCTCGGGCATTTTTCTGAAACCTTTACAATGAGAATCTATTACCACTGGATGCCGGGCAAGAAAAAAGCTGAGATTGACGAGCTGGACGACCAGGAGTTTCGCGATAAAAACGGGACACATGATGAAGCCAAAAAAGCAGTTTAGGACAAAAAATTTTTGCACCCGGATGCACCCTATACGCACCCTTCCCTGTCAGAAAATAAAAAAGGGGCAACCAATATTGGCTAACCCCTTGAATTTAATGGTAGGCGGAACAGGGCTTGAACCTGTGACCCCCGGCTTGTAAGGCCGATGCTCTCCCAACTGAGCTACCCGCCCACGTTTAGTCAGCCCGTTTGGTATCCTAAAAAGAGTTGTGTAAACAACTTCAGTGGCTATTGTCAAGCTTAAAATGCCCTGAAACTGTTTTGGACACTTTTCAAATTAACGATGACGGTTTTTCGGCCCCTTCATTAGAAATTTCAAGCGGAATATCAACGTTCCTGAAAATGGTGGTGCCCTCATCAAGGATGAGTGCATGGGACAGCACCTCATCCATATGCTCCACCAGGGCAATTTCAAGCTGATTGGAAATGACCTTGGGGACATCTTTTAAATCTTTTTCATTTTCTTTGGGAATCAGGACTTTCTTAATTCCACCCCTGTGCGCCGCAATGATTTTTTCCTTCAAACCACCGATGGGAAGCACCCGCCCCCGCAGGGTGATCTCGCCGGTCATGGCAATACGGCGATGCACCGGCCGTTTGGCCAGTGCCGATACGAGCGATGTACACATGGATATACCGGCGGAGGGACCGTCTTTAGGGATGGCGCCTTCGGGAATGTGGATATGAATATCGTATTTCTGGTAAAACTTTTCATCGATCATTAAATTTTGAGCCCGTGAGCGAACGTAGCTCACTGCCGCCTGGGCCGACTCCTGCATGACATCACCCAATTTTCCGGTAACCGTCAGTTTTCCCTTTCCGGGCATGATCAATGTTTCAATGAAAAGCAACTCACCGCCCACCTGGGTCCATGCAAGTCCGGTAACCATGCCGACCTGATCTTTTTCTTCAATCTGCTCCTGTCGAAACCGGTAGGGTCCAAGATATTTGGCAACGGATTTTTCGCCAACTTTAAAATCGATTTTATCTTTATTCTTTACCGCCACTTTAGCCAATTTACGGCAGATGGAGGCAATCTCGCGTTCAAGATTTCTGACCCCGGCTTCGCGGGTATAGCGTCGAATAATGGCAAGGATCGCATTTTTGGTAAAGACTACATTTTTGCTCCCCAGACCATTAAAATCAATCTGCTTGGGAACCAGGAAACCCTCGGCGATATGATATTTTTCATATTCCGTATAGCCCGGAAGGCGGATGATTTCCATTCGATCCTGCAATGGCAGTGGAATATCGGGCAACGTATTGGCGGTGGTAATAAAAAGGATATCCGAAAGATCGTAATCCATATCCAGATAATGATCATTGAAGCTGAAGTTTTGCTCCGGATCGAGAACTTCCAGCAGCGCCGCTGACGGATCGCCCCTGAAATCCATGCTCATTTTATCGACTTCATCCAGGCAAAATACCGGATTGTTTACACCGGCCTTTTTCAGCGACTGAAGAATTTTACCCGGCAAGGCGCCAATATAGGTTCGCCGATGCCCGCGGATTTCGGCCTCATCCCGTACACCCCCAAGAGACAGGCGCACGTATTTGCGACCTGTGGCCCTGGAAATGGATTTGGCCAGGGAGGTTTTGCCGACACCCGGCGGCCCGACAAAGCAAAGAATCGGGCCCCGAATTTTCTGAACCAGTGTTTGAACCGCAAGGTACTCTAAAATCCGTTCTTTGGGTTTCTCGAGTCCGTAATGATCCTCTTCGAGGATTTTCTCGGCCTCGTCGAGGTCATCGGCGACTTCACTTTTTTCATACCAGGGCAGGCTGAGGATCCAATCTATGTAGTTTCGCACCACCGTGGCTTCCGCCGACATGGGCGTCATCATCTTCAATTTTTTAAGTTCGCCCTCAACTTTTTCGGTGGCCTCCTTGGACATCTTTTTCTGCTTGATTTTTTCTTCAAGCTCTTTGATCTCATCGGCCAAATCGTCATCTGAGCCCATTTCCTTTTTAATAGCGCGCATTTGCTCGTTCAGATAATAATTTTTCTGAGTGTTCTCCATTTGCTCTTTGACGCGATTTTTAATGCGCTGATCCATTCGGAAAACTTCAATTTCCATTTTAACCAGGCTCAAAAGCAGAGAAAGCCGTTCAGCAGGGTTAAACGATTCCAGCAGCTTTTGTTTATCCTCGATTTTAAATGAAAAATGCGAAGCGACCGTGTCGGCTAACTGTGAGGCATCACCGATGGCGGAAGCATTGGTAACCAGTTCTTTGGAAATGTTTTTGTTGACGCTGGCATATTCTTCGAACTCTTTGATAACCGATCGGATAAGCGCCGTGGCTTCAGCTTCGGGTACGATGGTTTCCCCAACCTTTTCGACTTCGACCTGGAAATAGTCATCTGCGCTGGAAAACCGTTTGATTCGCGCCCTGGTTTTGCCTTCCACCAGGGCTTTAACCGTTCCATCCGGAAGCCGGAGGAGCTGAAGTACTTTTCCGATCGTCCCGATACTATTGATGTCCGGTTCACCGGGGTTATCCACGTTAGCTCTTTTCTGGGTTGACAGAAAGACAAGCTTATCTTTACTCATAGCGTCGGCAAGCGCATTCACCGATTTGGTTCGCCCGACAAAAAGCGGAGCCACCATGTGGGGAAAGACGACAAGATCTCTTAATGGTAAAAGTGGTAAAAGCATATTTGATTCCTCAAGTCCTTCTTCTTTTAAAAAATTCGGTATATTGACCATTATTTATATAACGAATCTCTAATTTTTAATAGAATTAAAAAAAATCACGTTAGGCCTGCTTCTTGGACTGCTCATATAGAAAGATGGGATCCTCCTTGTTTAGCACGACGTCCTCTCCGATGACGCATTCTTTCACATTGTTAATTGAAGGGAGCTCATACATAATGTTAAGCATGCAGGATTCCATAATTGCCCGCAGCCCCCTGGCGCCGGATTTGCGTTTCGAGGCTTCTCTGGCAATTGCCGCCAGCGCGCTGTCGGCAAGTCTGAGGTTGACCCCCTCCATCTCAAATAGCACCTGAAATTGTCTGAGCAAGGCATTCTTGGGTTCCTTCAAGATTCGAATCAGAGCGTCTTCATTGAGCTCATCAAGGGTGGCAACCACCGGCAGGCGGCCTAAAAATTCGGGAATCAACCCGAATTTTATCAGATCTTCCGGCTTAACTTCCAGCAGAATATCACCGATACTTTTTTCTGTTTCCAGAATAATATTGGCCCCAAACCCCATTTGTTTGGCTCCCAGACGCCGCTGAATAATCTTTTCCAGGCCGTTAAAAGTCCCCCCGCATATGAATAGAATGTTGGAGGTGTCCACCTTGACGAAATCCTGCTGCGGATGTTTGCGGCCGCCTTTGGGTGGCACACTGGCCGTAGTTCCTTCGATAATTTTTAACAGCGCCTGCTGAACGCCTTCCCCGGAGACATCACGGGTGATCGATGGATTATCAGATTTACTTGCGATTTTATCGATTTCATCGATATAGACGATACCGCGCTTGGCTTTGTCTACATCGTAATCGGCGTTCTGGAGCAGTGCAAGGATAATGTTTTCAACGTCTTCACCGACATAACCGGCTTCTGTCAGACTGGTCGCATCCGCTATCGTAAAGGGCACGTTTAAAAATCTGGCAAGGGTTTGGGCCAGCAATGTCTTTCCGCAGCCGGTCGGACCGATCAACATAATGTTGCTTTTCTGGATTTCAACATCCCCGGTGTTCAAGGTGGAGTCAAGGCGCTTGTAATGATTGTAGACTGCAACGGATAGCACTTTTTTGGCTGACTCCTGTTCAATCACATAGCCATCAAGTTTTTCCTTAATTTCTTTGGGTACCAGGATGCGATCCGAATCCGGAGTATCCTTTTCGCTTTCCTCTTCAATGATTTCGCTGCATAGCTGGATGCACTCATCACAGATATATACTGCCGGACCGGCAATCAGCTTGCGAACTTCAGATTGATTCTTTCCGCAAAACGAACAAAACAGATTGTCGCTTTCATCTTTTTTCTTGGGCATCTTTGGCCTCCAACTCCTCTAAGTGGTCAAGATCGTCTCGGTTGGCAATGACATGGTCAATAATACCGTATTTTTTGGCTTCCTCACCCGACATGAAGAAGTCTCGATCGGTATCTTTCTGTATGCTTTCAAATTCCTTACCGGTATGCGCTACCAGGATCTGGTTCAACCGATCCTTCATGCGCAGGATTTCTTTGGCCTGGATTTCAATATCCGACGCCTGGCCCTGAAATCCCCCCATGGGTTGATGGATTAAAATCCTCGAGTTCGGCAGCGAATAGCGTTTGCCCTTGGTGCCTGCCGCCAGCAAAACCGCACCCATACTGGCGGCCTGGCCGATGCATACCGTGGTAATATCCGGTTTAATATACTGCATGGTATCATACACCGCCAAACCGGCAGTTACCAGACCTCCGGGGGAATTAACATAAAAATTGATATCTTTCTCCGGCTCTTCGGATTCCAAAAAGAGCAGCTGAGCAATGATCAGATTGGCTACCTCATCATTCATTGCCGTGCCGAGAAAGATGATCCGGTCTTTTAAGAGCCGCGAATAAATATCATAAGCCCGCTCTCCCCGGCTGCTTTGCTCAATTACCATCGGTATCAGTGGCACTATCTATCTCCTTGTTCCTTTTTAGTTTGTTTTTTAGATTTGGCTTTTTCCGGCGCTTCCGGCTTTAGGTCTTTAATTGTACCACTATCAATGATAAGTTTGATTGCCTTTTTTTCAAGTAAGGTATGCTTAAAAAAACCCAGGTTATCCGGATTCTCATCATAGTATTTCTTGATTTCTTCCAGCGGCTGGTTAAAGTTTTCAGACATTTCCTGCAGTCCGCCTTCAAGCTCGTCATCGGATAGGGTGAGGCTTTCCTGATCGATGATCTTGCCTAAAATGAGATGGCGTTTGACCTGCTTCAGCGCCGTGTCACGATATTTTTCGGCAATCGTTTCTCGGGACAGCCCCATCTCCTCCAGAGAGGTATTCCGATAAGAAAACGAACGCTCAGCCTCAGCAACAATGCCGTCCAGCTCCATATCGACCATGGTATCCGGCACTTCAAAATCTGTTTTAGCGATTAATTTTGAAAAAACCTGCTCGTTAAGTTCCTGTTCGGTGCGTTTGGCGTAGCCCTGCTTTAGATTGTCCAAAATCACATTTTTCAGTTCATCCAGGGTTTCATAGGAACCGGCCTTTTTTGCCAGTGCGTCGTTAATTTCCGGCAATATTTCTTCCGTGATTTCGTTCAGTGTCACCTTAAAGGAAATTTCAAGACCGGCCAGCTTTTCGTTGGCGTAGTCTCCTGCAAATTGTATCTTAAACTCATTGGTATCCCCCGGCTTCAGGCCGCAGAGCCGGCTATCAAAATCTTCAGATATAACGGCCTTGCCGATTTGCAGGCTAAAATTTTCGGTCTTGGCGAATTCCGGTACGGGCTCTCCGTCTTTGAAACCTTCAAAATCAATCTGGACAAAGTCCCCATCCTGCGCCGACCGATCGTCAGAAATTTTCTGCTGCCGGGCCATATTTTTCTGAAGCGTTTTCAGCTGAACGTCCACCTCGTCGTCGCTGGCCTCATAACGGGTCCGCTCCAGGCCGAGTCCCTTATAGTCAATATCCTCAATTTCCGGCGAGATCTCAACGGTGGCATCGTATTTATAGGAACTGTCCGCCGTCAACTCAGGTGGTTCCAGTTCGGGATTTCCGATGACCTTAAGCTCAGTCTGTTTGATGGCATCGATGAACGAACTCTGAATAAGTCTTGAAGATACATCGGCATGCACATCTTTTTTGAACATTCTCTCCAAAACGGACCGGGGAACCTTCCCCGGCCGGAAACCCTTAATCTTAGCGCTCTTCTTTAGTTGATTATACGCCTTTTTCAGCTCCCGGGCAACCTCATCCTTTGGTATCTCAATATGAAGCGTTTTTTTAACGCTGCTGACATCTTCAACTTTAAATTGCATTGTGTTTCCTGTCCTATAAAATTTAAGCGCCTGAAGTCATTTCGTCTAAAGGCACTCTGCAAAATTTCACAATGGTGCGAGAGGGGAGACTTGAACTCCCACTCTGTTGCCAGAGCTGGATCCTAAGTCCAGTGCGTCTACCAATTCCGCCACTCTCGCTTATTTTAAAAGGGAATTCGGGGTAAGTGATTTGGGCAACTTGACTCCGACGGATAAAGTGCCGATCCCTGAATCTATGGTAATCTAGCGGCTTGACTTTATGCCCAAATCCGTTAAATTTCAGTATAAAAGACAAAACAGATAATGTCAATTCAATCGGCTGTCAAGTAAAATAATGTCGCCACACACCAAACAGGATTGAAAAAACAGCCAGGATTTAATATAAGTATATGATGTTGCTTCGAAACAAAAAAGCCTCGAATTTAAAAATGTGCCGCTCCCCAAAAAATGGCGTGCTCGGAACCAGCAGATCTGTTCGGGGCTATTACACCGCTGCCGCAATTCTTTTTAGTTTGCTTATTTTCATCCTGATTTCCGAAACAGATGCAAAACGGGCGCTTTTTGAGGCGGGCGCGCCGGTGGTCGTTATCGACCCGGGTCACGGCGGAAATGACACCGGCGCAAAAGGCCCGGCCGGTACCCAGGAAAAAACGGTTACCTTGAATCTGGCACGCTCGATCGCAGACCAACTGAAGACCGGTTATCGGGTGGTGCTGACTCGCAGCGATGATTATCGGCTGGACATTTCAGAACGTACCGCTGTGGCCAATCAGTCCAAAGCCGATATTTTTATCAGCCTGCATACCGGTAGCAGTTTTAGCGGCAGTGTCAGCGGAGAGACGGTATATTTTTATCAACAATTTATAGGGTCTGCGCTAACAGCTGAGTCCGAAACACCGCAATCCCTGACGGACAGCGACATACCCGTAAGTTGGGATCAGATCCAGTCGAAATACCGGATAACCAGCCAGAAGCTGGCAAAATTGATACAATACCAGCTTAGCAATGTCCGCCAGCCGCCGGATACTAAAATTCAGGGAGCCCCTCTGCTGGTTCTGGAAGGCGCCGATATGCCGGCGGTTGCGATCGAAATCGGGAATCTGTCAAACCCCAACGAAGAAAAAGCGCTGGGTGATACTGAGTTTTTGGCGGTTATTGCTCGCGCAATTACCAAAGGCATTAATGCGTTTTTTGCAGAAAAAGCCCGGTAAGCTCGAAAGCCGGGATGCTTGGAAGCCGGGAAGCCATAGGGGTGGGAGTCTAAAAGAATTAATAGGACATGGATACACACAGATGTTCAGGGATTAGATAAAATTAATTCAAAGTAAAATAATTAACAAAATCTGCGTTTATCTGTGAAGATCTGTGTCCGAATATTTATAAAATCGAATCCATTCCGCTTTCTGGTCTCCTATCTTTCAAGCCTCCCCGCCAATTTTGTGCTTTCGTAATGAAAAATTCACTTAAATCCGGTTCTTAGAGGCTTGCAAGGACGGAAAAAGCATGGTAAAAAGTCTCCCGCAGATCGGGGCGTGGCGCAGCCTGGTAGCGCGCCTGCTTTGGGAGCAGGAAGTCGGGTGTTCAAATCCTCTCGCCCCGACCAAATAATTTCAATAGTTTACACTATTTCTAATTTTCTCATCTTCATTTTGGTAGTGGCTGCGTGTAGTGGTTTTTACTGAAAACTCACCTTCCACAAGCCTCATCGCCTCTCTTACCTGTTCATCAATCGAATGTAAATAGATCTCCGTTGTCCTGTGGTGTTTATGCCTGAGCAGCTTCTGAACAGTTTTGGTTGATTGTTTTTTTCGGTCTGCCAAGAATGACGCCATGAAGTGTCTTATATCGTGAAACCCAAATACCGGCCCTTCATACTTAGCCTTATCTTTTCCCTTTAAATTTGGAGCAAAGGCTCTAATACACAATGAGCGCATCATCTTAGGTCGTTTGTTATAGCGTGTTCCGGTCTTTTCATTGAAAAATACCCATTGATTC
>JAQYWI010000201.1 GCA_030145015.1 Desulfobacterales bacterium | reverse complement strand
TCTCCAGAAGGATACGATTATCTAAATGACGGCTACCACACCTCTGACGGTGACATTGCCTGTTACTATCGTCCCGAAGTCGGCAACATGTTCTTGATCGGCAGTGAAGATCCGGAATGTGATCCTCAGGAGTGGGTCGATCCTGACGAGTTTTATGCCGGCAAAGGCGGAACCGGGCGGGACAACCAGCTCAGCGAAGCCCAGTGGAAAGCCCAGACCTACCGCTGCGCCAAGCGGGTTCCCAGCATGCAGATACCGAACCAGCCCCGGGGGGTCTGTGATCTGTATGACTGTTCGGACGATTGGATCCCGATCTACGACAAGTCGGATATGAAGGGCTTCTACATGGCCATCGGCACCAGCGGCAATCAGTACAAAAACGCTCCGGTGGTCGGCGCCATGATGGCCGAATTGATTGACGTCTGCGAAAAGGGCCTCGATCATGACAACGAACCCTTTCAATACAAGTTGCGCCATATCGGGCGAACAATCGATGTGGGTTTCTTTTCACGCAAGCGCGAAATCAATTATAATAGCAGTTTTTCGGTTAACGGCTAAAATTGCCTCATTGGGCGGCAACGCTCAATGAGGCGTTATTAGTTATCAGTTATTCGTTACTTAAAAAGTTATCTACCCTCTTTTCATAATTTCAGGTTTCAGTGTTCAGGTGTCAGTCGGTTCTCGAGGACGAGTACGAGTACGAGGACGATATTTGATTCTCCTCATTTTACTCGTCCTCGTCCTCGTTCTCGTCCTCGGGTGGCGTCCAATAATACCTCTGCCACCTTAAACCTAATGTTCTATTGAATATGGATAACATCCAAAGGGCCGGATAAAAAGGTGTTCGTAATGCAGATTTACGTCTGTGTCAAACATGTACCGGACTCAGCGGCAACGATTACCATCCGGGGGAAAAATCAGATCGATGAAAATGTTACTTTTTTGCTGAATCCCTACGATGAACATGCCGTCGAGGAAGCCGCCAAACTTAAAGCCCGGATCGAAAATTCCGAAGTGATCGCCGTGACCCTGGGGAAGGAAGGTGCCCTAAACACCCTTCAATCTGCTCTGGCCATGGGAGCGGACCGGGGCATATTGATCAAAACCGATGATCGGGTCGACAGCATTCTTACGGCCCGGGCATTAAAGGCCGCCATCGAGCAGGACGGCAAACCCGATATTATCTTTACCGGCAAACAGTCTATCGATAGGGAAGGGATGCAAACCATGTTCCGGCTCGCCGCGGTGCTGGACATGCCCGTTGCAATCAATGTCGTGGCCTTTTCAACGGAAGCGAAGAACGCTTTGGCGGAATGTGAGATGGAAGCCGGTGTCAGGCAATTATTAGAAATACCGCTACCCTGTGTGATCGCCGCCGGCAAGGATTTGAATAAGCCCAGATATCCGACTTTTATCGATATCCGGAACGCCAAGAAAAAAGAAATTAAGCAGATCCGCCTGGACAGTTTGCAACTTGAAAAACCCTCCGCCAGCATGGAAATTCTCGAATTGAAGCCCGCCGTCGAACAGCGGCAGGCTAAAGAACTCAACGGACAACCGCAAGAAGTTGCCGAGCAGCTCATTCAGGTGCTGCGGGACGAGGCCAAGGTTATATAGAAGCGAACTAAAAATGGGAAAAATCGGTATTTTAATCGAATTAAAAGACGATGAAATTAAGAAGACCAATTACGGCGTGATCACCCTTGCCCGCAAGCAAGGATGTGAACTGTATGCTTTTGTATTAAACGGCAAAGGCATCGCCTATAAAGAGCACCTGCAAGAATATGGTATCGGAAAAATAATCGATATTACTTCGGACGAAGGACCTATTCAGTGGAACCCGGTCAAATGGGCCAGGGCCATCATCGCCGCCATGAATTACTTTGGCATTACCACCCTTTGCGGACTCACCAGCGCCCGGGGAAAGGATTTGCTGCCGCGGATTGCCGCTTACCTCGATGCACCCCTGGTTATGGATTGCATCGATCTAAATCTGAATGAGCACACGGTCAAAAAATCCCAGTTTTCGGGCAAGACCATCGCTGCCATTAAAGTCGAAGGACTGCATTATATATTTGGCATTCGGCCCAATGCCATCGAAGCAAAACCCGCAACCGCCGAAGCCGAAGTGATCCCTTTTCAGACAAATGTTGAAAGTGAAGGCCTGGTGGTAAAGGAGATCAAACAGCAAACGTTTAAAGGAATCGACTTAACCGAAGCCGATATCATCATATCCGGCGGACGCGGTATGGAAAACTCGGATAATTTTGACATTCTCTTCGAATGTGCGGAACTGGTCGGAGCCGCAGTCGGCGCGTCCCGGGCTGCTGTCGATGCCGGTTGGGTGCCGCACAGCATGCAGGTCGGGCAAACCGGCAAGACCGTAAATCCGAAAGTCTATATTGCCTGCGGCATTTCCGGATCCGTGCAGCACTTTGCCGGTATGAAAACGGCCGGTATAATCATTGCGGTTAACACAGACCCGCAAGCAGCCATTGTACAAAAATGTGATTACTTCATTGTCGCCGACTTGTTTGAGATCATCCCGGTCCTCACCCGGAAGCTGCTGGAGGTCGCTGAAAAAAAATAAGGGGCCGCTTAGTGCTTCGACTCGCAAATACGGTAACGTATTTAAAGGTGTTAGATCAACGTATTTGCTTGCTCCATTCGGCCCGAGCTCATGGCCGAGGGCAGCACTAAGTCCTGAGTAAGTAAATTCGTAATCGAATTTACGGATCGATGGACTTAGCCAATTACTGAAAAACTGCTGTCCGGATTGATTTCCCTCAGACGGGAATAGAAGCCCATATTAAACGTTCTTCCCGTATATTTCATTTGGAATTGGATCGGATTTTTGTCATGCTCGTGTCCGGCCTCGACTTTATCGATCAGCTCACTCATCATGACCCCCACCACGGGCGCATTCTTATACTGGTTTCCGGAAGTGCCGACTGCCATGTAGAAACCGGGTAAATCCGACTTGTCGTAAATGGGAATCCAGTCGTCAGAAACGTCGTATAGGTCTACGACACCCTGCATTTGATTTGGCACCCGCAGCCCCTCGATCCGCTGGGCCTCGCGCATGGCCTGGGTGGTCCATTGTCTGGTAAAGTTCTTATTGTAGGTGTCCGGATCGACCCACTCGCGTTCATCACACTCCGGGTCCTCCGAGCCCACCAGGATGTGATTGCCCGTCTCGGGTCTGGAATAGCAGCCGATATCGCCGTCGGAGATCATCGTCCCTTCTTTTTGGTAATCAATGCCGTCGGGAGCGGGAACATGGCAGACCTCCTGGCGCAGGGCTCTGGTTTTGATTTTCATGCCTTCCTCCACTCCGGCCATACGGTTGATGATATAGGAGTGAGGACCGGCGACATTGACCACGATCGGCGCATCGATCTGGGTTCCGCTTTGCAACGTAATGCCGGACACCCGGTCGTTTTTTTTGCGGATGCCGACCACTTCGGTATTAAACATAAACTCGCCCCGTTTGGCTTCGGCCGCCCGTTGGAGGTTATGCGTGGAAAGCTGCGGGTCGTTGATATAGCCCGACTCGGGAACAAAAATGGCCCCGCCCACGGCGTTGCCGGTGGGCTCTCCAAAATCGGACGCATCGGGCAGCTTCACCGGAAAGTACTTGCGGGTATCTAAAAAAGGTACTTTCTTCTTAATTCCTTCGATATTCAGCTCTTCGTACGCAACCCCCAGGTCGTCAAGACTGGCCATGACATTTTTAAGGTTTTTGTTGAGTTCGGTTTTTATCACCAGACAGCCGGTATTAATGTAATTTGCCAGACCGAGTTCATCCGCCACCTCAAGATATTCGGGCCAATTGATCCAGTAATAATATCCTTCCCGGGCCGTGGCCGCCCCATCCGGCGTGGAGTAATGGAAACGAATGATGGCACAGGAGCCGGAGGTAGAGCCATAACCGGCTGATGGCAGCTTGTCCACATTCAGCGTTTTGTACCCGCTTTTGGCAAGTTCGAAAGCGATGGCAGCACCGATGATCCCGGCACCAATGATAATGGCATCATATTGTCTATTCACTTGGACTCCTCCTACAGCGATTTTTCTGGCGCTTCGTTTTTTTCGTTGGTCAAAAAAATCAACCTTGTCAAATCTCAAATTCCGCTAAACTTATGCCCATGGACATGCCCCGTCAATATTTTTTAGGGCTTGACCAATTTCCCTGAGCGCCTCGTCGTAAAGCAACTTAAATTATACCGTCGGCATGATGACCCCGGCGGCTTGCCTGATGCGCCAAACTTGATCATCGGTTTGGATTCTGATATACGCAGAGGCAACTCACAAAAAGGCTTGGCGACTGATGGGTGCAAAATATAGATGAGCGCGTATTTCACCATAAAGTCCATTTTAGTTGCGCTTGGACTTGTTGGAAGCTTTGGATATTTCTTTATCCAATCCCGCCGTCTGATTCATCTGATGACCGCCGTATCCGGTCACAAAAATTTCCCGCTGGACCGATTATCGATGCGCCTAAAAATCCTTTTCAAGGAAGGCCTGCTGCAGTCCAGGGTACGCCAAAAGCGTCTGCCGGGTTTAGCGCACACCCTGATCTTTTTCGGCTTCATCGCCATACTTCCCCATACCATTGAACTAATAATTGACGGCATTTTCCCCGGATTCAGTTTTGCCGTCCTCGTACCCGGAATATATGCGCTGTATGCTTTTTTTGCAGACATTCTGGCGTTGCTGACCCTTTTAGGTCTGGTTTACTGTGTTTACCGGCGGGTCATCTTAAAGCCAAAATATCTAACAAACGGATTAGACTCCCGGCTGATTCTTTTGTTTACCACCATCATCATCGCAAGCTTTTTTTCAATCAATGCCTTTCGAATTGTCCTTTACCCGGAAGCATCACGGCATCTCATCAAAACCTACATCGTTTCGTATCCCATTTCGCAGTTTCTTAATTTAGAAAACCTGAGTCGATCGGAATTAATCACCGGGCTGGAAGTCTCTTACTGGATTCATCTGGCGGTTATTTTTTATTTCCTTGTTTATATTCCCGGCTCAAAGCATCTCCATATCCTGGCGGCGATCCCGAATGTGATCCTGGCGCCTTTGGAAACTGCGAAGGCCATGGTTAAAACCGATTTAGAAGATGAGACGGTCGAGCGTTTTGGACTGGGCCGGATTGATGAGTTAAACTGGCAAAACGTTCTTAACCTGTATGCCTGCACAGAGTGCGGAAGGTGCGAAGAACAGTGCCCGGCGGACATGACCGGCAAACCCCTTTCTCCCAAAGCGGTGGTTGTGGATTTGAAGGACGATCTTATCAACCAATTTTCTAAAAATGGAACCGCGGTCAAACCAATTATTCGAAACGGAGCGCCGATTACCGAAGATGTTATCTGGTCCTGTACGACCTGCCGGGCCTGTGAAAGCATTTGTCCGCTTCACATACAGCATTTAGATTTCATTTTGGAAATACGCAAAAACCGGGTTATGATGGAGTCCCGCTTTCCCGATGAATTGCAGGAAACCTTTACCAACCTGGAACATCAGTTTAATCCATGGGGTTTTGCACCGGAAACCCGGGCAGAGTGGTGCCGGGGGCTGGATGTGCCCTTAATGAGCGACCACCCCAAAGCCAAGATTCTTTACTTTGTCGGTTGTGCCGGCGCTTATGACGAAAGCGGTAAAACGGTCGCCAGGGCCATTACCAGTCTCTTGAAAAAAGCAGACCTTGATTTTGCCATACTCGGTCCGGAGGAAAGCTGCACCGGAGATGCTGCCCGGCGGGCGGGCAATGAATATATTGCGCAATTGCTGATCCGG
Source organism: Desulfobacterales bacterium (assembly GCA_030145015.1). The sequence continues at coordinate 3,488 of JAQYWI010000201.1, read as the reverse complement.
GCAAACCTGGAAACGCTGAACAAATATAAGCCCGCTAAGATCCTGACAGGTTGTCCCCACTGTTACAACACCTTGAAAAATGAATACCCTCAATTCGGGGCCATGGCTGAAGTGGTCCACCACACGGAATTTTTTGCGGACCTTATTCAAAATGGAAGACTAAAGCCGAACCGTAATTTGGATGAAACTGTCACATTGCATGACTCTTGTTATCTATGCCGATGGAATGGTATGCTAAATGCGCCCAGAACAATTCTGGGTTCAATCGCCGGTCTTCAGATAAGGGAAATGGACCGCAGCGGCCCCAAAGCGCTGTGTTGCGGTGCCGGTGGCTCCCGAATGTTTATGGAGGAAAAGATCGGTAAGCGCATTAACATCGAGCGCGTCGAAGAGGCGATGGCCACAAATGCTGAAACCGTTGTGGCGGCATGCCCCTTTTGCAATACCATGCTCAATGACGGTGTCAAGGAAACCTCGTCCGCTATCGCGGTTAAAGATATCGCCGAGATTCTTGATCTGGCAACCGATTCGTCCTAGCGGTGGGTTCTTTTTTGAGCTGCAAATACAACCTAAGTTGAGCGATTGTCGAGGTTGGCGCAGCTACAAGGCAGATGTCGTTCCGCTATAGTTAGCTATGCGGAACGGCATCTAACGCAGTAGATGCGGTAAGATCGGCAATCCCGAAGGGTTTCAAATTTTAAAAATATAAATCGATCGTTCGACCCAGAGGCTCTCGACGGGTAGAATTCATTTAATATAAGACAAAATATCCATTTTTAAAATTTGAAACGCTCAACTTAGGTGGAGGTAAGCATGGCTTCTAAAATGAATGCACTGGTAAAGGCAAAGCCGGAGCCGGGGCTTTGGTTGGAGCAGGTGCCCATTCCGGAGGTCGGGGCCAACGACGTTCTCGTTAAAATTCACAAAACCGCCATCTGCGGTACGGATATCCATATTTATAATTGGGATGAGTGGGCCCAAAAAACCATTCCCGTGCCGATGCCGGTGGGCCATGAGTTTGTCGGACGGATCGCAGAGGTCGGCAGCAATGTCCATGATTTCAAGCCCGGCGATCTGGTTTCCGGTGAAGGCCACCTGGTTTGCGGCCGTTGCCGAAACTGTCTGGCCGGCCGACGTCACCTGTGTATGCGCACCAGCGGGGTCGGTGTTAACCGACCCGGCGCCTATGCCGAATATTTAAGCATTCCCGTGACCAATATCTGGTACTGTGACCCTGATATTCAGTCCGATGTTCTGACGTGCTTCGATCCTCTGGGCAATGCGACTCACACCGCTCTGTCATTTGATGTGCTGGGCGAAGACGTGCTGATCACCGGTGCCGGACCCATCGGGTGCATGGCCACCGCGATTGCGAAACACGCCGGTGCCCGTTACATAGTGGTAACCGATGTGATTCCCTACCGCTTGAAGCTGGCCAAAAAAATGGGCGCCAGTTTGGCCCTGGATGTGCGCACCGCCAGGATCCAAGACGCCCAAAAAAAACTCGGCATGAAGGAAGGCTTTGACGTCGGCCTGGAGATGTCGGGGAATCCGGATGCCCTGCGTGCAATGCTGGCCAACATGTGCCATGGGGCCAAAGTAGCGATGCTGGGGATTTTACCCCCTGACACGGCCATTGACTGGGACCTGGTCATTTTTAACGGTCTTACCCTTAAAGGCATCTACGGTCGTGAGATGTATGAAACCTGGTATAAAATGACCGCAATGATACAGACCGGTTTGGATATCAGCCCGATAATCACCCATCGTTTTAATTATACCGAGTATGAAAAAGCGTTTAAAGTCATGCGGTCCGGCAAATCGGGGAAGGTAATTTTGAATTGGTTTGAAGAAAGTGACTAAAGTGAGCTAAAGTGCCTAAAATTATGGTATCGCTTCGCTCCATCTTTTATTAAAATGGATAGAATTCATTAACTTTAGTCACTTTAGTTCACTCCCAACTTTAGTCACTTCTCTTAGTTATAACCTAACATTAGGAAAATTTTTGAAGTTTTTGACGAAGTACTATCAAGCGGAAGGAGCCCCAGAATGTACGGCAAAATAAAGGAGCATCTGATCAGTGAACTGGAGCAGATTCGCAGCAGCGGTCTATTCAAGGACGAGCGGATTATTGCCGGCCGCCAGGGAGCCACGGTACAACTGGCTGACGGCAGTCAGGTAATCAACCTGTGCGCTAATAATTATTTAGGCCTGGCCGGCACCCAGGAATTGGTCGATGCCTCCAAGGAAGGTTTGGAGAAATGGGGATACGGCCTGTCTTCGGTGCGTTTTATCTGCGGCACCCAGGCGCTTCACAAACAGCTTGAACAAAAGGTATCGCAGTTTCTGGGCACCGACGACACGATCCTTTATTCTTCTTGCTTTGATGCCAATGCAGGTCTTTTTGAAACCCTGCTGGGGCCCGAGGATGCGGTTATCTCCGACGAATTGAATCATGCCAGCATCATCGATGGCATCCGGCTCTGCAAAGCCCGCAGATACCGCTATAAGAACAACGACATGAAGGACCTGGAGGCCAAACTGGGCGAAGCCCAGGACGCGCGCTTCCGCCTGGTTGCGACCGACGGTTCCTTTTCCATGGATGGTATCGTCGCGGATCTGAAGGGCATCTGTGACCTGGCGGACCGCCATGAAGCCCTGGTCATGGTGGACGATTCCCACTCAACCGGTTTTATCGGAACGACCGGTCGGGGCACCCCCGAATATCATGGGGTGATGGACCGTGTGGATATTATTACTTCCACCTTTGGTAAAGCACTCGGCGGGGCGTCGGGCGGGTTTACCAGTGGGCGCCAGGAAATCATTGATATGCTCCGGCAGCGTTCACGTCCCTATCTCTTCTCCAACACCCTGGCTCCCGGAATCGCCGCGGCTGTATTTAAGGCACTGGAAACCCTGAGTGCGTCCACGGAATTGCGGGATCGCCTGGAGCGCAATACCACCTATTTTCGGAAGGGAATGATTAAGGCCGGGTTTAAGATAAATCCGGGAGATCATCCAATTGTACCGATCATGCTGGGCGATGCTAAGGTCGCCGTGGAAATGGCCGATCGGATGCTGGCAGAGGGCGTCTATGTGATCGCATTTTCCTATCCGGTGGTACCCAAAGACAAGGCCCGTATCCGGGTGCAAATTTCAGCCGCGCTTACGATTGCAGAGCTCGATACGGCCATCGCGGCCTTTACCAAGGTAGGCAAAAAATTAGGTATCATCTAAAGTAGTTTTAAAACCACTTGGAAATGTCTCCGAACAAAGCACTCTGCACGGACCGCCGGAGCGCTGCATGGCTCGATCCGCTCACTTCTCTCGGCGGATATTTGGTTTTTTTGACATGATATCCCAAGTTTGTAAGAGGTCGCGAGACCGTTATCTAATAACCTGAAAGGAGGTTATCATATCAGTTGCCCTTTTGGATATGTAGGCAGAGGGCGGGTTCGTGTGGTAACACACGGGCTGAACTTGCCCCG
>JAQYWI010000200.1 GCA_030145015.1 Desulfobacterales bacterium | reverse complement strand
ACAGATTCGAAGTTTTCCGGTTCCGGATAATAGCTGTGCACAAAATAAAATTCATCATCCGCGCCCACATCAAAAAGCAGCGGGTGGGATTTTTCAATCCGGATCCCGTTCCATCCCATGTGGGGAATTTTCAGCTTTTGCCCATCTTGTAATTGGTTATCCGGCGCAAAAGCGCGCACCGTCCCGTCTAAAATCCCCAGACAGGGTGTATCATTCTCATCACTGTGGGTCAGAATAATCTGGGTACCCAAACAAATACCCAAAATGGGTTTTCCCCTGGCCAACTCATCTTTAATAAGCATATCCAGTCCCGAGCGCTTCAAACTTTCCATTGCTGCGCCGGCGGCACCAACTCCCGGAAAAATGATCCGATCTGCGCCTCTAATTTCATCCGCGGCCTTTGTTATCACACATGACATGCCAAGGTGCGAAACCGCTCTGGCGACACTGGTAAGATTTCCGGCATCATAGTCGATAATGGCGATCATTTTTACCTTCTTAACTGGATTCCATTGCTTGCCAGATCTGCTGAATTTCGGCCTGCGAAAGAGAATCGAAATTTGTTCCGCTTTCGTAAACCCTTTTTTCCATCTGCCGGAATCGTTTTTCAAACCCTTTAAGCGCACCGGACAGAGCCGTCTCGGGATGGATTTTTAAAAACCGCGCCAAATAAACCAGATCGAACAGCAAATTCCCGAATTCTTCTGAAATCCGCTCTTCTTCGTTACCCTTCATAGTCTGTTTCAGGTCATTTAATTCCGACTCCAATTGCTCTAAAAGGCTTTCGGCATCCTTCCAATCAAAACCGCTGCGAGCCGTACGTTCACAAATCTGGTATGTGCGCATTAAAGCTGGAAGCCGCTTAGGCACGGAATCAATGACAGACTTTTTTTTGCCCGGTTTCTTTTCATCTTGTTTTATTTTATGCCAATTGTACTTCACCGTTTCAGTGTTATCAACCCGGACAGTGCCAAACACATGCGGGTGGCGTCTGATCATCTTGTCCGTGATTTCCCGAGCAACATCGTCAATGCTAAACTGACCCGTTTCTTGAAATAGTCGGGCCATAAAAACAATATGAAATAACACATCCCCAAGCTCTTCGCGTATATCTTCAGCGCGGTTTGACTCGATTGCATCGGCAAGTTCATACATTTCTTCTATTAGATAGATAAGCATAGTTCGGGGAGTTTGCTTTTTATCCCAGGGACATCCGTGCGCCCCCCGCAAGGATTCAACCAATGCAACCAGGGCCTTTAGTGAATCTGTTGCTGATTTTACTTTGGAATTTTCCACGCTCTTTTAAATTCTTCAAGTTTGCTAAAAAAGTCACGCTTCATTTCTTCGGAAACAACATTAACCATTTTTTCCGAGATCCAGATGACATGGGGGGCGAGAACAGACTTTTTGATTAGCGGAGCACCTTTGGGAAGAAAGGTGGTGAGGATGATAAACAACACAGTGACAATTAATACGCCTTTAATTAATCCAAAACAAACACCGCCTATGCGATCAATCCACCCCAAAAAGGCTACATTCAGCAAATATTTGATCACAACCCCGAGAATACTGATTATTATGAGGACACTGCAAAAAATAACCAAAAAACTCAAAATATTCAGGTACGAAGGATTGATAACCAATCCGGCGAAAATTTTGGCCACTACAGGATGGTATGAATAGGCAGCATAAAAACCGCCCAGTACACCAAAAATAGATGAAACTTCTTTGACCAACCCTCTGAAGAGGCCTCGAACGATGCTATAACCTAACACAATTATTATAAAAACATCAAAAGGGTTCATTTAGTCACCAAAAAGGCAACGGAATCAAAACCCGAACGTTCCTTGATTTCAATACGTCTGCCCATATCAAATGGTCCTGATACAAATTGCAACGGTATCAGACGGTTGAACTAACAGAGCAGATTTTGTGAGTCAAGGTATTTTTATGGCATAATATGGAGGTTGGATTTGTGTCTTGCAATCATTTTAGGTTATGATAGAAAATAGATCCAAAATCCAGAGGCACACATTTCCAGCGGTACGACAAGGACATACATTTTATGAGGAAAGCGGGGTCAGGCAAATCTTCGTATGAATGAAATCTCGGATCATAAACAAACCACGGTAAATTTTTCCAATATTGAATTGGCCCGGCAGTTGTTTGGAGAGCATAACAGTAACCTTCAAAGAATCGCTGAGGCTACCGACACCACTGTGAATGCAAGAGGCAGTAAGGTTTTTATTCAAGGAGACAGCATAAACGCGCGCCTGGCTCAAAATGTGCTGGACCAGCTCTATGCCTTGATAAAAGAGGGATACCCCATTCACCCCAAAGATTTTGATTATGCCGTTCGCGTATTAAGCGGCAATGACCGCGCTGATTTAAAAAAAATATTTTTAGACACCGTTTTCATCACCTCAAAAAAAACCACGATCGCCCCTAAGAGTCCGGCTCAGAAGGAATATATTGATGCGATTCGAAAATATGATATCGTTTTCGGGATCGGCCCTGCCGGGACCGGAAAAACCTACCTGGCCATGGCCATGGCGGTTGCAGCGCTTACAAAGGGGCTCGTTGATCGCATTATCCTGACGCGCCCGGCGGTTGAAGCCGGTGAGGAACTGGGTTTTTTACCGGGCGACCTGGCGGAAAAAGTCGACCCGTATTTAAGGCCGCTATATGATGCACTTCATGATATGATGCAGTTTGAAAAAGTCTCGAACTTGATTCAACAAGGGGCCATCGAGGTTGCCCCGATTGCATTTATGCGCGGACGGACCTTAAATGATTCGTTCATTATCCTGGATGAAGCCCAAAACACGACTCCGGAACAGATGAAGATGTTCCTTACGCGGATCGGTTTCAACTCAAAAGCCGTCATTACCGGTGACATCACCCAGATAGATTTGCCGGCTGAGAGGACCTCGGGTCTTGTCCAGGCGAAAAATATCCTCCAGGGAATTGCGGGCATCAAGTTTGTCTTTTTTTCAAAACTGGATGTTGTCAGACATTCACTTGTGCAACACATCATCAACGCCTACGAGGAGTTTGAGGCCAGCAAGGAAAAATAGAAAGCACCGTTTGCGGGAAGTTTATGAAATTCGAAAAAAGCAAAGAACCGATTAACAAATTTTTGGAGAGCAATACCCAGATAAGGTGGGCAATTCTGGTGTTAGCCACGACGCTCTTTATCATCATTCTATATCCGAGTCTGGTTATTACCAAACACCCGTATAACCTGGGAGATGTGGTTGAACGTGACATCAAAGCCCCCAAAGATTTTTTTATCGAAGATCAAGCGGCCACAGACAAAAATCGTCAGCAAGCCATCGCGGAGGTGTTAACGGTTTACGATCACGATCCCAACCTGGCGAATGTTTTGAAACGCAAGGTGGAGCAGGCATTTGGCGATTTAAGAACCGTTATTGAATCATCGCGAAAAATCGAACGCCAGGAAATGGAATACCAGTTGGAGCCCGCTGAGATACTGCCGGCAGAGCAAAGCCCGTCGCTGCAGACCCTGGTCTGGGAAAAACAAGAACAATTTGAGGAAACCATCGGCATTAATCTCAGTAAAGGTGCTTATCGGGCCCTTGCTCGAGAAGAATTTTCAACGAATCTTGAAAATCTCATAGCTAAGATTTTAGATAAAATTTTAGCCAACGGAGTCGTAACCAACAAGGAAATTCTGCTAAAGGAACTGGACAAAGGCATCATTCTGAGAGATGTCAGTACAAAAAAAGAAAAGATTGCCGGCAACCTGAATCAATTTTATGGATTGAATCAAGCCAAAGCCCTGGTTCGTTCCATCGGCCAACCCTATCTTCAAGACCTCGATTATACCCTCAAAAATTTAGTGGTTGATTTTGTGCAAGAACTTATCCAACCCAACATCACCTTAAACCGCAGCGAAACCCAGGAGCGCGAAAATAAAATCGCCAAAGAAATCAAGCCGGTTTTGTATAAAATAAAGGCCGGAGAAATGCTGCTTCGTGAAGGTGCAAGGGTGACCGAATTTGATCTTCTAAAATTAGAAGCGCTCCAGGCCCAGACGAAAAAGGAACAAATTTTACTCAGCAGCCTTGGCGCATCCATGCTGTTAATGTGCCTTCTGGTAACCACCTATATTTTACATCTTAACTACCAGGGCCGAATGGCCACCTATCATATCAAAAATCTGCTCCTGATTGCCAGCCTGGCCTTAACCTTTATCTTCCTGGCAGAGATATCGGCCTCGTTTGCAGCATTACTGACCCAGAATTCACCGGTCCCAATTCCGGGATCTTCAATTTATTTTGGTATTCCATTAGCCGCGGGGGCTATGACTATCTGCCTATTTCTGGGGCTAACAATAGCCGTTCCCATGGCCCTGGTAATGGCCATCGGTTTTGCCATCATTCTTCAAAACAATTTTGAAATGTTTATGTATTTTCTGATAAACAGCACGATGGCAGCCTACTGGCTCAGGGATTGCCGCGAGCGTAAAGTATTTATAACAGCCGGCACAAAACTTGGCGTGCTAAATGTTGTGTTAGCCACGGCGATCCACCTTTACATGGGAGAATTATCAAGTTCCAAACTGCTGTGGGATTGGGCCTTTGCCTTTATGGGCGGCATATTAACCGGAATCGTAACCGCCGGCATCGTTCCGCTCGTCGAAATTGCTTTTGATTATACGACCGATATTACGCTTCTCGAGCTTGCTAATCTGGACCGTCCGATCATGCGCCGGTTGATGATCGAAGCACCCGGAACCTATCACCACTCGGTCATTGTCGGCTCCTTGGTGGAGGCCGCTGCCATGGAAATAGGTGCCAACCCGCTACTGTCAAAAGTTTGCGGGTATTATCATGATATCGGCAAAATAAAAAAACCCTTGTATTTCATTGAAAACCAAACGGAAGGCAGAAATAGACACGACAAACTGGCTCCTTCCATGTCGGGTTTGGTCCTGATTGCCCACATTAAAGATGGGGTTGAAATCGCCAGAAAAAATAAATTGGGACAGGTGATCACCGATACCATCCGCCAACACCATGGTACCAGCATTATCAAATTTTTCTATGAAAAAGCCAGACAGAAAAAAGGAGCGGACGCTGTTAAAATCGACGATTTTAGATACCCCGGCCCCAAACCCCAGACCAAGGAAGCCGGTCTGGTCATGCTGGCTGACGTGGTTGAAGCTGCTTCGCGAACTTTAGACAATCCCACCACTTCAAGGATCAAAGGGCTGGTACAAAATCTTATCAATCAGATTTTTTCAGACGGCCAGCTGGATTCCTGTGAACTGACCCTAAAAGACCTGCACAACATTGCAAAAAGCTACAATAAGATTTTGTATGGCATCCACCATCACCGAATCGAATATAGCGAAAGACGGTCGTCGGGCAATGGAAATGAAAAAGGAAAACTGAAGAATGGAAGTTCAGATAGACAACAGGCAAGACAATCACAGGATCTCAAAGAAGAAGATTCGGCAAACGGCAATAGCCATCTTAAACGCCTTGGACTATCCTGACGCAGAACTTTCCATCCTCATTGTTGACGATAAACAGATAGCGCAATTCAACCGCGATTACCTTAACCGCAAAGGGCCTACAAATGTGATTGCATTTCCCATGCGCGCGGGCCAATTCTCAGAGATTACGCCCAACCTTCTGGGCGATGTCGTGATTTCGGCCCAAACCGCTCATCGGGAAGGACAAAGCGCCGGTCTCAGCATGCAAGACCGCTTGGACCAACTTCTAATCCATGGGATTTTGCACCTTTGCGGTTATGATCATGAAAACACAAAAACCGAAGCGCGCACAATGGAAAAAAAGACAGAAGAACTTCTTAAAATAATCACCGCAGGGGAGGTTCAGCAATGGCCGGGCTAGCCGTAAAAATTAATCAGGTGGCCGTTTTGAGGGAAGCCAGGAAAAGTACATTTCCCGATCCGGTGGCAGCCGCTCTGATGGCTGAATTGGCAGGTGCCGACGGTATCGCCGTGCATCTGCGCAATGACCGGCGTGATATTCGTGACAGGGATGTTCGAATTCTTCGCCAGACGATTCAGAGTAAACTGATCCTGGAGATGGCTGCAACCACTGAAATGGTCGGCATGGCTCTGGATATAAAGCCGGACCACGTAACGCTGGTGCCGGGAAAACGGGAGGAATTCAGCACCGAAGGCGGTCTGGACCTGGTTGTCCACAAATACGAAATAACGGAAACCGTTGACACCTTGCAAAACAGCGGCATACCCGTATCCATTTTAATCGACCCGGAGCCTGAACAGCTCAAACAGGCCCACAGAACAAATGCAGGCATTGTGGAAATTCACACCGGTGCATTTTGCGAAGCCAAAACAGCCCAAAAACGACACCAGGCTTTTTTAAGGATTGTTGATGCCATCAAACTTGCGCACAAACTCAATCTCCGTGTTAAGGCCGGAAGCAGCTTGTGCTATAAAAGTATCAAAACATTTAGCGGCCTAAACGAAATTGATGAATTCAGCATCGGCCACAGTATTGTCTCGCGCGCGCTCCTTACTGGAATGCAAACGGCTGTAAAAGAGATGATCGAGCTGATCCGGGCATTGTAGGTCTTTAACGGCATCATACATATATTATAAGTGAGCTAAAGTGACTCAAATAAACAAAGTGCCTAAAATGCCTAAATTGATCTAAAGTGCCTAAAGTTAAGGAATTCTATCATTTTTTAAAAAAAGATAGAGCGAAGCGAAACCACAACTTTAGGCATTTTAGGCATTTTAGCTCACTTTAGGCATTTCTAACGGAGCAGCAGATGATTCTTGTAACCGCCGGTGAGATGCAGGAAATGGACCGCCAAACCATCTCAACGCATGGAATTCCGGGGCTGGAGCTCATGGAAGGCGCCGGACGTGGTGCCACGCGCGTATTACTGGATCAATTTGGCGATCAGGTCAAGGCCGGGGTAGGCATTATTTGCGGCAAAGGCAACAATGGCGGTGATGGCTTTGTTATTGCCAGATGCCTGGCGGAAAAAGGCATCGATGTTAGCGTCTATCTGCTCGCCAAAACTGCTGCCCTAAAAGGAGATGCCGCCGCCAACCTCGCGCGTCTGGTACCGCTTGATATTCGGGTCATCGAAATCCCGGATGAAGATACTTTTTCGAAAACCAAACCCAGCCTGTCTGACTGTGGCTTGCTTGTAGATGCCATCCTGGGAACCGGCCTGACATCAGACGTTAGAGGGTTATTCAAAACAGTCATAAATTTTATCAACGCGCTTAATCGTACCGGCATCGCGGTTTTTGCGGTGGATATTCCCTCCGGCTTAAACGCAGATACGGGCCAGCCTTGCGGTACGTGCATCCGGGCGCAGGGCACCGCCACCTTCGGCCTGGCCAAAATCGGTCATTTCACTTATCCGGGAGCCGAATACACCGGAACGCTTGAAATTATCGATATTGGAATCCCCGGCGCTGTCGTACAAGCTGTAAGCCCCAAACAACACCTGCTGACATCTGAACAGATTCGCAAACACTTGCAACCCCGTCCTGCGGACACGCACAAGGGGCGAACCGGTCATTTGTTGGTTATTGCCGGCTCTCCCGGCAAAACCGGCGCAGCCGCCATGACAGCTATGTCGGCCATGCGGGCCGGTGCCGGTTTGGTTACCCTGGGCATCGCCGAAAGTCTAAATCCCATTCTTGAGACCCAGATGCTGGAAGTGATGTCCACGCCCCTGCCGGAAAACCAAAACGGCGTGCTCGGAAACACCGCCGTCGAAGATATAAAAAAGATGGAAGCGGGTAAAGCATGCCTGGCCATCGGACCCGGTATCGGTCAGGCAGAGGAAACGCGAAACCTGGTAAAAAAAATTATCAGCCAAAGTCAGATCCCTGTAGTCATTGATGCCGACGGACTCAACAACATCGCCGGACAAACCCAACTTTTAAAAAACATCAAATGCCCGGCGGTGCTCACACCCCATCCCGGGGAAATGGCACGGCTGATGGATGTAACCCCTGCTGAAGTCCAGCAGAATCGACTGCAGTGCGCCCGGGATTTTGCCACAAATTTCAAGGTGCATCTGGTTTTAAAAGGTGCCGCTACGGTTATTGCGCACCCCGACGGCAGCGCATATCTGAATCCCACCGGCAATCCGGGCATGGCATCCGGCGGCATGGGTGATGTCTTAACCGGAGTCCTTGCCGGCTTTATCACCCAGGGATTTACCCCGGAAGCAGCTGCCCATACGGCCGTATATGTGCACGGTGCCGCTGCCGACACGCTTGCGAAAACCATTGGCCCCATTGGTTATCTGGCCAGTGAAGTCATGAACGCCATCCCGGGGGAAATCAAAAAACTAATTGAAAGCTGATAAACACATCCAGATAACGACCCATTCCGTAACAGAAACCCGGAAACTGGGACACACTCTGGGCGCAACGCTGAAGCAGGCCGTCATCATTGCATTAACCGGTGAGCTTGGGTGCGGAAAAACAGCGTTTGTTCAGGGATTGGCAAAAGGTCTTGATGTTTCTGAAAAGTACTATATCACCAGCCCGACGTTTACCCTCATTAATGAATACCCGGGACGCCGTCGCCTATTCCATGTGGATCTATATCGTATTGAGCATATATCTGAACTGGAGGACATCGGCCTGGACGAAGTTCTATATCAGGATGCAGTCATCGCAATCGAGTGGGCTGATCGGCTTTCCGCAGATACGCTTTCCGATCACCTGGCGCTTCAATTTAAGCTCATCGATGAAGAATCCCGCCAAATCGATATTTTTGCATATGGACATCAGGCCGGCAATTTGCTACAAGCTGTAGAAACAAGAGTCAAAACTGAATTGAAAGAATACTCTGTAAATGCAGCAAATTTAGCTATTGAAAGGAAAATTGAGGAATAGAAGATGTCTTTAATTGTACAAAAATACGGAGGCACATCCGTAGCCAACTTGGAGCGAATTCATAATGTGGCCACCCGTATAGCCAAAACCTATGAACAGGGAAATGACATTGTCGTCATTCTTTCGGCCATGGCCGGTATTACCGACGATCTGATAAATATGGCTTCCAATATTTCGCAAGCGCCGGATAAACGCGAGCTCGATGTCTTGTTGGCTACCGGCGAACAAACGACCTCCGCCCTGCTGGCCATGACTCTAAAATCGATGAATTACCCGGCACAGTCGCTGATGGGCCATCAGGCAGAAGTTCTTACCGACCAGTGCCATGGCAATGCCCGCATCCTCGATATCCGGGCCGATCGCATTAAAGAACTGCTGAAACAGCGCAACATCGTTGTG
>JAQYWI010000409.1 GCA_030145015.1 Desulfobacterales bacterium | reverse complement strand
CGATTGCCGGAACGTTATCTCCCTGGGAACCGGGTGTTTTTAGCCTGGTCATTTATGGAATGATGATTCTTGCACTGGTAACCGCTCTTCTTTTTATCGCTTCATGGCTTGGGGAAAAGAAAATTAACCCTGAAAAATTAAGACCTTATGAAAGCGGGATCATTCCTACCGGTTCCGCCCGCCTTCGTTATCCCATTCCCTTTTTTCTAATCGCCGTCTTTTTCCTTATCTTTGACGTGGAAGGTGCCTATATTTTTTCCTGGGCCATCTCCTGTGACGAACTCGGCTGGTCGGGATGGCTGCAAATATCGTTTTTCATCATTATGCTGCTTTTAGGCCTCGTTTACATCTGGCGAAAAGGGGGACTTGATTGGGGACCGACGCGAACAAGAAATTAAACCGCCTCGATAAATACCTGAATCCGGTCATCAACTGGGCGCGGTCGATGAGCCTGTGGCCGATGTTTTTCGGGCTTTCATGCTGTTTTGTTGAAGAAGCGACGGCGTTCACCTCCCGCTACGATATCGCCCGTTTTGGTGCCGAAGTGTTGCGCCCTTCACCCAGACAGGCCGATCTTCTGATTGTCTCCGGAACGGTGTTCAAAAAAATTGCTCCGGTGGTTCTGAGGCTTTACGAACAGATGGCGGAACCCAAATGGGTAATTTCCATGGGATCCTGTTCCAACACCGGCGGCATGTATGACGTCTACAGCGTGGTGCAGGGTATCAATCAGATTTTACCGGTAGATGTTTACATTCCGGGCTGTCCGCCGCGGCCCGAAGCCGTTCTGCAAGGACTTGTTCTTTTGCAGAAGAAAATCCTTTCGGAACGGCCAGTCCGTTCCATCCTGCATCTTGGCGGCGGAACCCAGGGCTCCCGGACACCCATTCTTGTGGACGGAAAAACCAAATCCCGTGATCCGCGCGGTCCGGGAATGGAGGGCGCTGCGATTCGCGGTACGTCAGCGATACCGCCCGGATTTTTTGAGAGCCGCTCCAATCTGATGTGGTCGCCGCCGCCGGTTCAGATTGAAATCAGCGAGAAGGACAAAAGCCTGGCTGAAATTTTACAAGCGCGATTTGGGGACACCATTGTGCAACTTTCGAAAACCTCAGATATGCTGACTTTTCAGGTCAAGGAAGACGGACTAAAGAAGATACTTCGCTTTCTCAAGACCGAGGCGTCCCCCCGGTTTCGGCGTCTGGAAGATCTGACGGCCATCGACGAATCCGCGCGCAGGCCGGGTCAAAGCTATCCGGATTACTCGCTGGTTTACAGTCTCCTTTCATTTGAGCCGGCTCGCCGGATGCGCTTGAAAGTGCCCCTGTGGGGCGATGATCCAATAACCCAAAGCATTACCGATATTTGGCCCTCTGCCAATTGGTATGAACGGGAAGTTTTTGACATGTTCGGCATCCGCTTTGAAGGTCATGAAAATCTTCGCCGGATTCTCATGCCCCACGACTGGGAAGGGCACCCGCTTCGAAAAAGTCACCCCGGCAGAGCCACAGAAATGCTTTCCTTTACCCGAGATGACGCAGTAAAACACCAGCCGCTGGATGGCGGTATTTATATGAGGAGATCGGACAGAGAGGAAGAGCTGGTACTGAACATCGGTCCTCACCACGTGAGTACCCATGGTTTGATGCGCTTTATCGTTGCCCTTAAAGGAGAAGAGATTGCTGAAATGGACATGGATATCGGCTATCATCATCGGGGCGCCGAGAAGATCGGTGAACGACAAACCTGGCATCAATTCATCCCTTACACGGATCGTGTAGACTACCTGGCCGGCGCAGCCAACAACCTTCCGTATGTCATGGCCGTGGAGACCCTGGCCGGGATCAAGGTGCCGGATCGAGCCCAGTATATTCGTGTGCTGTTGAGTGAACTTTTCCGTTTGAGCAATCATCTCGTCTTTTTCGGGACCTTTGCCCACGACGTGGGGGCCATGACTCCCACCTTCTATACTTTCCGGGAACGGGAGATGATTCTCGACATCGTTGAGCATATTACCGGAGGGCGACTGCATCCTTCCTGGTTTCGTTTGGGCGGCGTTGCCGCCGATCTTCCCGAAGGGTGGAAATCGGCCGTGGATGCGTTTGTGGACATTTTTCCTTCCCGTCTCAAGGAGTACGAAGCTCTGATTACCAAAAATGCGATTTTCAAGGCCAGGACCCAGGGCGTCGGGCGGCTTTCCCTGGATGATGCAATGGAATGGGGTGTCAGCGGTCCCAATTTGCGCGCCTGCGGCCTGGCGTGGGATCTGCGAAAAGCGTTTCCCTATTCCGGATACGAGTCATTCGAGTTCGATATTCCCTTCGCTTCAGACGGCGATTGCTACGCGCGCTATCTGGTTCGGGTTGAGGAGATGCGCCAAAGCCTGAAAATCATTAAACAGGCTGTAGCACAGATGCCGCCGGGACGCTATGTTACCGATGACTACCGCTACGCGGTACCCAAAAGAGAGGACATGCTCAAAGATATCGAAAGCCTGATTCATCACTTTGTCAATGTGACCCGGGGCCCTAAAATCCCAAAGGGGGAGGCGTATGCATCCTGTGAGATTCCACGGGGAGAGCAGGGATACCACGTGGTCAGCGAC
>JAQYWI010000408.1 GCA_030145015.1 Desulfobacterales bacterium | reverse complement strand
CCTCGTTAAAGAAGAGATAGTCATCTTTACATATCGAGAGAGTACCATCCATTTTGATCATCTCAAAGCCGTGGCGTTTGAGTTCGAGGTCCTTTATGACCTTGGAGTGCAAAAGACTCACCACGTATGCAATAGTCGAAATTCTGTATCCCGGATAAAATTCCTCGGTAACGACTGAGCCACCAACCACCGGGCGGCGTTCCAGCACCAGTGTTTTAAAGCCGGCTTTGCCTAGATAACCTGCTGCCGTCAGCCCGTTATGTCCACCGCCTACGATGATCGCATCATATTGATCATTCATGTTTTCCCAACCCATCGGCGTAGAATTAAGATCGTTATAGCCATGCTCAAAGGCGAATATATTCTAAATTCGCAAAAACAATAGCATAAAAAACGTATTCAGTACATAATCATAATTAATTTTTTCATAGTACGCATGATAATTATTGACATTCGCCAATTCAGCCGTTACTATTTCTCGAAACAGCAATATTAACATTCATTTTGAATCACTAAATTCGAAAGAGGTCATTATGAAGAAAGTTATCATTGTCGGGGCAGGCGCCCAAGGGAACGTGATTAGTGGCATTTTAGCCAACGCCCGGGAAGTCAGTAAAATCATGCTGGTCGACCTGGATGTCGAGCGAGCCGCGGAAGTCGCTCAATTTATCAATTCAGATAAAATTGAGGTCGAAAAAGCGGATGCATCCGATAAATCGCAATTGGTGGCGTTGTTCACCAAAGGTGGCACCGATCTTGTGGTGAATGCCACCTTGTCGACGTTTAACCGACAGATTATTGAAGCGGCCCTCGAAGCCGGAGCGCACTATATCGATATGGCCTCCGATGAATTTCTCCCTGAAAAAGATGGCAAACAATTCCTGGTTGAGCAGCTTGAATATGCCGAAGAATTCAAAAAGCAAGGCCTCATGGCCAACATCCTGGCCGGAGGCGACGCGGGGTTGGTTAATGTGATGGCCAAAGAAGCCGTTGATGAACTGGATGAAGTCGATTATATCGGCATTAAGGATTTCGGTGTAGTAACCTGCGATGAACCCGTAGCCTTGTGGTCTTTTCAAACTTACCTGGAAGATTGTGCCAATAAAGCTATCTACTGGGAAGACGGCCAGTACAAGTGGGCCGAACCCTTTGCCGGAGAAGAGGAATACTATTTCCCGGCACCGTTGGATGTAAAGGGCAAAGTGTTTTACCACAGCCATGAAGAACCCCTGACAATCCCTGCATTTATCGGCAAACCGGTCAAGTATGTTGATTTCAAAATGGGCGACCCGGACAGCGCAACATGGGAGTTCCTGCTTGAAGGACTCAAGCTGATGGACGAGGAGACTATTGACATCAAAGGCAACAAGGTAAGTGTCAAGGACGTTTTCTGCAATCAATTGCCTAAGACCCTAACCCCTAAAAAATGCAGTGAACTGGTCAAGGCGAAGAAGATCCAGAGCCAGCTCGTGCTGGCTGTTGATGTCAAGGGGACCAAAGCCGGCAAAAAGCTGCACTATAAAATGTGGACGGATAGCCCGAATATTGAAAAGGCCTGTTCCATGATCCCCGGAACCAATGACGTTTCCTGGATTACATCCGTTCCGGCATCGGTATTAGCTTTGATGATTCTCAGAGGTCAGATCAAACGGACCGGGGTATTCCCTTGTGAGGTTTTGAATGCCGAAGAAAGAAAGATTTTCTTTGAGGGCATCAAAGAATGGGATGTGATCATTCATAAACAGATTACGTCTGATATCGCCTGATTTTGAAACCTGTTTTGTCCATCTGCTGCCGGCGGGCAAAAATGAAACGTGGATGGAACGATAAAAAGGTTAACATATGAAAACAAAGTGTCAGTTTTTGTCTGAGGATGAACAATCTAAAGTTCATGAAAAAAGTATCAAGATTCTCGAAGAGATCGGTATCAAATTTTTAAGCGCGAAAGCGCTCAAGGTTTTGGAAAAAAACGGTGCCAAAGTAGACTACAGCGAAAAAATGGCCAAAATCCCCAGGGAGATGGTTGACCAGGCGCTCAAGACCGCGCCCAAATCCTTTGTCCTAGGCGCCCGAAACCCGGAATTTGATGTCCCCTATCCAGCACCCTATACCGGTTATGTTCTGGATTGCGGCGGGGTGTTTACATTTGATTATAAAAAAGGTCAGCGCCGGTATTCAATTTTGAAGGATTGCGAAGATGCGCTCCGCGTATTTGAGGAAATGAGCCTGGGATCATACATCTGGCCCCATTCCGTACCGGACATGGAAATTACCCACCCCAATTCAAGCCAGATTTATCTGGACCTGTCGGCCTTGAGGTTTACTTCCAAGCACGTTCAGGATGAGCTTACCGATCCCAGGGAAGTTCCTTATATAATCGAAGGGATGACCGCCATTCTGGGAAGCGAAGCAGCGGTCAAGGAGCGCAAGATTTATTCGGTCTGTTATTGCACTCTGGCCCCGCTGACCCACGACGGCAGCATGAGCGAAGCCTTGATCGACTCGAGTGAATTTGAAATTCCCATTCTGATTTTCCCCATGCCCTGCGCCGGATCAACCGGCCCTGCCAGCCTTTATTCCAACATTGCCATGGGAAATGCCGAGGC
>JAQYWI010000407.1 GCA_030145015.1 Desulfobacterales bacterium | reverse complement strand
TACCCCGGCCGCCGGCATGAATCTGGGCTTTAACAACAACCGGAAATTGATCCAAATCTTCGGCCACTTTCTTGGCTTCGTCCGGGTTGAAAGCAACGCCCCCTTTTGGAATAGGGATGTTGTATTTTTTGAACAGGTCTTTCGCCTGATATTCGTGGATCTTCATTGAAACGCGTCTCCCTCTTCAAATTGTTGATTGATGATTGTTGATTGATGATTGAATGTTGAAAACATGCAAAAATCTCCTTTTATCCTGCAACAATTCTTCAATCTTCAATATTCGATTGTTTCATCCGATTACGCACAGCACATCGTCCTTGGCCACGGAATCTCCGCTGGAGAAATTAATGGCTTTAACGGTGCCGTCTGCAGGGGCCGGAAGGGCATTTTCCATCTTCATGGCTTCCAGAATTACAACCGTGTCCCCCTTGCTCACTGCATCCCCCACCTGCTTGGGATATCTAACAATCATGCCGGGCATCGGCGCTATCAAAGGCGTGCCTTCAACACCGGCAGGCGTCGGCGCAGCGGCTTTCGGCTTGGGTGCAGCCGGTGTCGGTGCGGCAGGCGCTGCCGGTTTAGGCGGCGCAGGTACCGCGGGTTTGGGTGCTGCCGGCGCGGCAACAGGCGCGGCAGGTGCCGGCGCTGAAACCGGTACTCCGGCGGGCAATTGTTGCACATAGCTGATAATCGGCGACCCACCGGGTTCTTCCACACCAACCTCAAAATATTCGTCATCCACAAATACATTAAATGTTCGAAGAGCATCGGTTTTTGGCGGCCCTGTCTTTTCCACTTTTCGGACCAGCTTACCCAGTTTGGCCAGTTTCACCAGCTCTTCTTCGTCTTTAATCTCTTCCAGGGTTCGAGACTTGACTTCCACTGGTGGATCTTCCTTGCCGTATTTCCATTTCAAAAACCGCTTGCCGGTAACAGGATAAATGGCGTAGGTGATCACATCGTCAATGTCCTCGGCCAGCCCTTCGGTATCCTTTTTAGCCGCTTCAAGCTCGGGCTCCAAAACTTCGGCCGGCCTGCAGGTGATCGGTTCTTCTCCCCTTGGATATCCTGCAAGTGCTTTCCTTTGAACATCCGGATCGATGGGAATGGCGGTCTTGCCGTATAAACCGTAACACAGATCCTTGACCTGACCGGTGATCATCTTGTAACGTTCCTTATCATCATCAAAGAGCACATTGTTGACGGTCTGGATCCCCACGATCTGACTGGTGGGCGTTACCAGCGGAATCTGACCCAGTTCTTTTCTGACTCTCGGGAGTTCCTTGTAAACCTCATCAATCTTGTGCAACGCATCCATTTCTCTTAGCTGGTTGACGAGATTTGACAGCATTCCTCCCGGTGTCTGGTGTAACAGAACACTGATATCGATGACCGACACCTTGGAATCGTCCAAAAGATGCTTGTATTTGGGCAACACCTTCTTTTCCAGTATTTCGTTGATTTCCGCCAGTTGCTTAATATCGAATCCGGTGTCGCGGTTGGTCCCTAAAAGTGTCATCACCAGCGGTTCTAAGGCGGCATGCGACGTCCGATAGGCGTAAGGAGACATGCAGGTATCAATGATATCGACGCCGGCCTCGATGGCCTTCAAATGGCTCATGGGAGACATCCCGGACGTGAAATGACTGTGCAAATGAATGGGCGGCTTCACGGCCGCCTTTAAGGCCTTGATAATCTCGTAAGCATCATAAGGCGCAATCAGACCCGCCATATCCTTGAGACAGATGCTGTCGGCACCCATGGCCTCCAGATCTTTGGCTTTGTTGACATAGTAGTCTATATTGTAAACATCTCCGCCCAGCCGCGGTTCGGTCATGGTATAGCAGATACAGCCCTGAAAATGCTTTCCGCACTTTTTGATAACACGAACAACCGTTTCAAAGTTTCGGTAGTCGTTCAAGGCATCGAATGTCCGGAAAATGTCCAGACCGTTTTCTGATGTTCGCTCCACAAAAGCCTCAGCAAGATCATCGGCATAATTTCTGTAGCCCACAAGATTCTGCGCTCTTAAAAGCATGGAAAACGGCGTCTTGGTCATGTACCGTTTTAACGTCCGGAGCCTTTCCCAGGGATCCTCGTTCAAAAAACGGTGCATGGTGTCAAAGGTGGCGCCGCCCCATGTTTCCACGGCCCAGAACCCCACCTCGTCCATCCTTTCGGCAACCGGAATCATATCTTCGGTTCTCCCCCGGGTAGCGAACAGAGACTGGTGGCCGTCCCGCAGGGTGAGATCTTGTATCTTAACGGGATTTTCAGCCGCCGGTCTGTCCTTGCTGTAATCCATGGTCGTTAATTTCACCTGGTTGTGATCGCTCATCTTAATGTTCTCCCCTTTTTAATGTAATATTTATGATTGACAATTGATGATTGCAATCTTCAATTATCTGAAAGTTCTCATTTGCATCAAATTACGCATCTGCATCTGGGCCTGTCTCCCGTTTGCCCCCCACAGTTTCACCGGTGCTGCGGCAAAAGGTGCCGGCGACGGTGTCACCGCAGGTGCGGCCATGGACTGAATGCAGATCGCTTCTTCTTCCGTTGTGATGTAGTTCATCACTCCAGCCATTGCAGCTGCTACTTTCTTATTGTTTTCCAT
>JAQYWI010000406.1 GCA_030145015.1 Desulfobacterales bacterium | reverse complement strand
ACCGAGCAAAGCTGCTGTGCGATACCCGGATCCACTTTCCAGAACTCTTCCAGCACCAAAGCCTGCTCTAAAAAACCGAGTCCGGGCCCCCCGTAATCTTCCGGGATGAAAAGTCCGACCAGATCCAATTGGCGCGCCTTTTTAAGAATTTCTGCCGGGAAGGTTTCGTTGATGTCAAATTCACGGGCAACAGCGGGAAATTCGCCCATTGCAAATTCCCGGGCTGCTTTTTGAATATACTGTTGTTCTTTGGTCAGATCATAGTCCATACTGCTAATCCTTTCCTGTGTCTCTTTGCATTAAGAAATTTTTTTAGCTATCGGTGCGAAAGCTTGCTGTGCGTGGTAATGGTAAACACGAAATCCGAATATCGAAATTCGAAACAATAATCAAAACTCCAATGACCAAAACTAGAAAAAATTATTTTAATACGAGCAACAAGCAGTCTGCAACTTTTTGGTCATTCTAAAATTAGAATTTAGAATTTGTTTCGAGATTCGGCCAATTTTATAAAATCAGGCGTGCTTCGGATTTAATATCTAACTATTTGGCACCTTATATTACTAATGCTACTGAAACTCTAAAGGGAATCTAAATTTCACAGCGGCATATTCCCATGCCGCTTATTCAATTCCGGTCGCTGCTTGTTGCGCAGCATTCTCAATGCCTTGATCAGCTGCGGGCGTGTCTCTTTGGGCTTAATCACACTGTTTACCAGCAGATTGGATGCGGCATGGTAAGGATTCGAATATTTATAATCATATTCTTCGATTTTTTGCTGTTGAAGTTCTTCCGGTTTTTCTGCAGCTTTTATTTCTTTGCGAAATATCAAATTGACCGCTGCGGTTGTGTCGAGGACCACCAGTTGGGCGATGGGCCAGGCCAGCATGAGATCGACCCCCATGCCCACGCAACACATTCCCATCACGGCACCGCCGTATTCTTTGCGCAAGGCCAGTGTGATTTTGGGTACGGTGGCTTCCGAATAAGCGTAAAGCATTTTAGCACCATGACGGATGATGCCGGCGTGCTCCTGGGAAACTCCGGGGAAATATCCGGGTACATCAACAAAATTGATCAAGGGAATGTTAAAGGCATCGCAAAATCGAATGAACCGGGCGGCTTTGTCGGATGCATCTACATCCAGGCATCCGGCCTTTATGCGCGGCTGATTGGCAACCATTCCGACGACATTGCCATCCATGCGAGCAAATCCGATGATAATATTCAGGGCATACCTGGGCAGGACTTCAAAAAAGGTTCCCTGGTCGACAACCCGCTCGATAACTTGATGCATGTCATAGGATTTTCGAAAGTTAGCCGGGACGATTTCCTCCAGCTCTTTATCAACCCTTTCAGGGTCATCGCCGGTGTCCACAACCGGTGGATTTTCACTATTGTTTGAAGGTAGATAACTGAGCAGTTTTTTGATGATCTCAAGACACGCTTCATCACTGTCGGCCACGAAATGAGCCGTTCCGGTGATCTCACTGTGGACCTTGGCGCCACCGAGTTCTTCCAGACTGATATCTTCGCCGGTCACTGATTTGATGATCCCGGGTCCGGTGATTACCATGTGACTGTTGCCTTTTACCATAACAATAAAATCGGTCAATGCGGGTGAATATACGGCCACTCCCGCGCTGGAGCCCATCATGCCGGTAAGCTGGGGAATAAGACCTGAGGCGGCAGTATTGCGATAAAACATGCCGGCAACACCTCTGGATGCGAAAAAGCCTTCGTGGAGTCGGCCGCCGCCGGAGTCATTTAAGGCCACCAGGGGGGCTTTCACTTTTATGGCTTCGTCCATTAGGCTGCAGATTTTTTGTCCGTGGATTGTGCCCACGGATCCGCCGAGAACCGTAACATCTTGAGCATAGGCAAACACCAGCCGGCCTTCGATCGTTCCATAACCCGTGACCACACCGTCACCGGGCACTTTTTTCTCCTGCATGCCAAAGTCTATCGATTGACTTTCGGCTAATTTGTTGACCTCCACAAAACTGTCCGGATCAAAAAGCAGGTTCAAGCGTTCCCTGGCGGTCAATTTGCCTCTATCGTGTTGACGGTCGACTGCCTTTTGACCGCCGCCGCCTTCAGCCCGTTGCTCAAGAGACGCCAGCCTATCTAATTCACTCTGATGTGTTTTGGCTTTCGTCATGGTCGTTTATCCTTTTCTAAAAAATTAACGTTAAAATAGGTTTCAAACAAAAAAGTTGGAGCCTTTCGCGTTGCGGATTAAAACATCGAAACCTATATTCTGCAGCTCATGACTCGCAACTCGTAACCCGTGACACGCAACGATGTTATTTAAGTTTTTAATTTATTATGATTTTTTTTGCTTTCTAGCGACTCCACGTGCAATCTGTATACTGGATACCATGTAAAAGTGTCAATTGTTTTTCGGGGAGTGCGCCGAGCGTAAGTAATTGAAATTATTAGAACCGAAAAAATGGAGATGTTAAAATTTTGCCGTAAAACGCACCTTCACCGCACCCAATTTGCACTATTTTGCAAAGTGATTTAGGATTGTACAAAATCGGGGGTAGGTTCGCAATTGAAAGCAGGGATATTCCGGCCCTGCTTCCCCGATTAACCTACCGGGGCCATTGCGGGAGAT
>JAQYWI010000051.1 GCA_030145015.1 Desulfobacterales bacterium | reverse complement strand
TGAGGGCGAGCATGCAAGTCGGTTTGTTTGAAAAAGCCCACTTTCGCACGGCGGGTGATCGCGGACTTTTGGTTGAATACGGTGACATTATTGATCCGGATGTGAATAACAAAGTCAGGTCCATGGCAATGGTTATGGAGCAGGACTCACCGGAGGGTGTCACCGAGGTCATCCCGACGTATCGCTCGCTTCTAATTGTTTATGACCCTGCCCGTACGAATCCTGTTAAGCTGCAAAAAACCCTTAAAGCATTGGAATCTCGCCTGGACGAAATTAAGATCCCGCCTCCGGTTACCGTCGAAATCCCTGTTTGCTACGGCGGCGAGTTTGGGCCGGACATCGAGGTTGTGGCCGAATCTCATAATCTGACGGTTGCGGAGGTCATTGAGCTGCATTGCCGGCCGGAATATTTGATTTACATGGTCGGCTTTACACCGGGTTTTCCTTTTCTGGGAGGGCTTTCTGAAAAGCTTCACACCCCCAGGCTGGAGACACCGCGCACATTCGTTCCCGAAGGATCCGTGGGGGTTGCCAATAATCAGACCGGCATCTATCCCGTCGCCAGCCCCGGAGGCTGGCGGATCCTGGGCCGGACCCCGGTAAAATTGTTTGCGCCCGGGCGGCGCAACCCATTTCTTTACCAGGCCGGCGACCGCATTAAATTCAATCCGATATCCGCTGAAGAATACGCCCGCATCTTTAAACAGGAGCAAGAATAATGGATGCGTTTTCGGTATTGACACCGGGTGGCTACACATCGGTTCAGGATAAAGGGCGTTACGGCTATCAGCAAATGGGTATTCCAATGTCAGGGGTTCTGGACGCCTTTGCTTTCCAGGCCGCCAACTTGCTGGTCGGCAATCTTAAGAACGCTGCCGCGATGGAAATCACGGTAATGGGTCCGCGCCTTGAAATTGCGGTGGAAGCCGACATCGCCGTTACCGGCGCGGAAATTGGAATGACCTTGAATGATCAGCCGGTTGAAGGCTGGAAGTCTTTTAGCGTAAACCCGGGAGATATTCTGGACATTCAACAGGTCAGAAGCGGTTGCCGTGCCTATCTGGCCATCAGTGGCGGAATCGATGTTCCCGAAGTGATGGGAAGCCGCTCTACTTATGTGGGCGGAAAAATTGGCGGTTACCACGGGCGCATACTGAAAGCCGGGGATGTGATAAAATGCGGTCAAGCGAAACGTCTGGCCAGGGTGCGCGAAACACCCGCCGATATGATCCCCTCATATCCTTCGGAAATTGTAATCCGTGCGATTCCCGGGCCCCAGGATGACTTTTTCCGGGAAGGCCTGGACATCATATTCCAATCGGATTTTATGGTCAGCACCAAAGCCGACCGCATGGGTTACCGGCTCCAGGGCCCTAAAGTGGGACTTCGAAAAGGAATGCCCAAAAGTATTATTTCGGAACCCACCATGCCGGGAGGGGTTCAAATTCCGGCCGACGAACAACCCATCATACTGATGGTTGAACAAACCGTGGGCGGATATACCAAGATCGTAACCGTTATCTCCGTGGATCTTCCAAAAGTTGCCCAGGCCACCCCCGGTGACACCATCCGCTTTGAAAGGGTCTTGCTGGAAACGGCCCATTTACTTTATCAGGAGCAGCAGAAAAAGATACAGGACCTGGAAGACAGACTGTCGCGTCAGTGAAGATGTCCCAAGCTGCTTTAAGCTGAGGATCATGTAGTGCCATTATTATGGCAAGGTGCAAGGGCTTCATGGTGAATGAGCGCTTCAAATCCGAAATCCGAATATCGAAAATCGAAGCAAATCCGAATTTTCAAATGATCAAAATTCAAAACTGTTTTGAACATTCGAATTTATGATTTTGAATTTGTTTCGGATTTCGTGCTTCGAAATTTAAATTTTAAATGGCATCAGACATTGATAGGGAGCTTTTTCAATTCGATAAATTATATCACTATGATATTATCCTCATACTGACCAAATTGTTCTAATCCATTCTCGGTAACCCGGTGTGTGTTCTCAATGCCGACGACACCTTTTTCCGGAAAAACCAACTTGGGCTCCACAGCCACGATCATATTCTCTTGAAGTTCAAGTGTTTGACCGGATGCCAAAAAAGGGTATTCATCCAGCTCGGAACCGATGCCATGCCCGACAAAGCGGATGCGTTTGTCGCCCACCCCCATAAAATATTTATCGTATCCTAAGGTGCGTGTACGCTCAATGGCCAGCTCATAAATATCGCCGGATTTAACACCCGGTTTGGCTTCCTTTTTTATCAAGGCCTGAACATCCAGCATGGCGGCATGGGCCGCCATCAGCTCAGCGGCGGGTTCTCCCATCGAAAAAATGCGGGTATGGTCCGAATAATAGCCGTTTAGCGCAAACACATAGTCTACCAGCACCGGTTCATGACGTTGGATGGGTCTGAAACCCGGACCCTGGGCAACTGCCGGGCTGGCACCCCTGCCGCCGGTAGGAGAGCGCGGGAAACTGGGCACGGCACCCGATGGTCCGGCCATCAGGTGCCCGTAAAACACTTCACCGCCCCAGTAACGCATACGCACAATTCCCTGATGGCCCAGTTTGCGGGCTTCGGCTTCAACCTTTCCGGCCAGTTCGAGTTCGGTCATTCCTTCGCGCAGAAGCTCTGGAACGCGGGCGGCCACCTGATCGGATCCTTTAGCGGCCCGGCGCATCAGATAAATTTCATACGGAGATTTAATGGCTCTCACCAGCCGAATCAAATGGGAAATATCAACGAGGTTTTTTTCTTCAAATACCCTTTGGTAGGTAAAGTATAAGTTGGTGGGCAAAACATCCAGCTCCATTCCCATGACGGGCGGAACTTTATATCCGTGCTGATCCAGTACATCAGGAATCGCTTTGGGTGAAGCCAGAGGTACAATGCGCCTCAATGGCGATTCGGCAATCGCCCGGTCAAGACTTTTAAAAACCATTAAAATCGGCTCATCATCAACCGGTACGTAAAGATGGGCTTCCTGAATGCTGCCTGCAAAATAAAACAGATCGGCCCGCTGAACAAACAGGGCGGCTCCAATATTGTTTTCTTCAAGCTGCTTTTTTAGTTTTTTAATCCGTTGATCTATTTCAGCCTGAGGGGTATGGGTATAGGTGTTGTACACGTTTACGTTTCCTTTCCTGTTTCTATAGCTTGTATGACCTTGGCGCTTTGCCGATTAAAGTTAAGAATTTTGTGGTAGGAATCAAGAGGAAAATTGATGAGAGCCGTCATGGGCTGTTTTCCAGCAACGCACCAGATGGTCTGCGCCAATTTTCTCAAAATCAATTTCGGATTGTTTGCAGCGGTCCTCGCATATGGGGCAGCGATCCTGGAAGCTGCACCCGGCGGGTGGATTTAGCGAATTCGCAGGCTCATCTGCCATTGTGTTCATTTCACTTATATCGTCGCGTTCCGTGTCCGGAATGGCCGAAAGCAGCAGATGGGTATAGGGGTGAACGGGGTGGTCGAAAAGTTCATCCGCAGGTGAATATTCCATAATATGACCCTTGTACATCACCGCCACCATATCGCAAAGATAGCCCACCACATTTAGATCATGCGATATAAAAAGGTAACTGAGGTTCAGCTGATCCTGCAGATCTTTTAACAGGTTAATGATCTGGGCCTGGATCGAAACATCCAAAGCCGATACGGGTTCATCACAAATGATTAAGGTGGGCTCGACGCTTAATGCCCGGGCGATGCCGATTCTCTGGCGTTGACCGCCGCTGAATTCATGCGGGTAACGATCGATGGCGGCCGGAGACATGCCCACCATCTTCAAAAGTTTCTCGAGGCGCTCTTGTAACTCTGAGCGATTATGAATGCCGGCAATTCTAAGTCCCTCGGCAATGGACTGCCCGATGGTCATGCGTGGATTCAGAGAGCCGTAAGGGTCCTGGAAGATAATCTGAATTTCTTTACGCAAGGGCTTCATTTCAGCTTCGGTAAGATCGGTAATATCCTGCCCGTCAAAGATAATTTTGCCTTCATCTGCTTCTAAAAGCTTTAAGATCAATCTGGCAACCGTAGTCTTGCCGCAGCCGCTTTCACCCACCAGACCCAGTGTCTTGCCCGCTTTGATCACAAAGGATACGTTTTCCACGGCCCGGACATAGCTGGCGATGCGTTGAAAAAATCCTCTCCGAATGGGAAAATATTTTTTCAGGCCATCGACTTGAAGAATGTTGCTGTTTTGTGAACGAATTTCATTCATAAATTAATCAAATCAATTTATATTTTAGATA
Source organism: Desulfobacterales bacterium (assembly GCA_030145015.1). Next base: position 25,757 of record JAQYWI010000051.1, on the reverse strand, counting down.
TTGGATCTCGGATTTTGAATTTAACGACTGACTAAATTTCTGAGCACCAACTTCCAGCCGTTTTAATCCAAAATCCAAATTCTAAAATCCAAAATCAAGTTTACTTCACTTTTCCTTACCACCGTCGTAAAGTACCGGGCAGCGGGCGTGGTGTCCATCGCCATATTCGCACATTCCCGGATATTGTTCCCGGCAGGTTTGGATGGCGTGCTGGCAGCGCGGGTGAAACGGGCAGCCACCGGGTTTATAAGCCGGATTCGGCACCGTGCCCGGGATGCTGTAGAGCCGCTGGCCCCTTTTTTCTCGATTGGGAAGCGATGCCAACAGCGCCTGGGTGTAGGGATGTTTTGGGTTTTTGAAAATATCTTGCCGGTTGCCCTGTTCTGCAATGGTGCCGGCATACATGACGCATACGCGATCGGCAATTTTTGAGACCACACCCAGGTCATGGGTGATATACAGGACCGACATGGCGCGTAATTTTTGAATCGAGTCCAGCAGGCGCAGAATTTGGGCCTGTACGGTGACATCCAGCGCTGTAGTGGGCTCATCTGCGATGATCAAGTCCGGGCTGCAGGCCAGGGCCATGGCAATCATAACGCGTTGACGCTGACCGCCGCTAAGCTGGTGGGGGTAATCGTTCAAACGTTGCGCCGGTGAAGCGATCCCAACGTCTTTTAATAGCTGCTCACTTCGACGGGTGACCTCGTTTTCGGACATGTCTTCGTGGGTGCGAATGGCCTCACCGATTTGATCTCCGATGGTAAAAACCGGGTTCAAAGAGGTCAGGGGTTCCTGAAATACCATGGCAATTTGATTGCCGCGGATTTCCTGCATTTCAGTATCATCGAAATCCAGCAGATTCTGACCGCGAAATAAAACCCTGCCGTCTGCGATTTCGCCGGGGGGGATGGGAACGAGGCCCATTACGCTGAGGGCGGTTACGGTTTTGCCGCAACCGGACTCACCCACGATGCAGACGGTTTCTTCCCGGCGCACATCAAAACTGATCCCGTCCACCGCCCGCGCGACTTCATCTTCACTGCGAAAGTATACTTTCAAATTTTCTACTGAAAGCAATATACTGTTTTTATCGTGCATTTTATGCAATCAACTTCCGTTTGGCTGTAGAGAGTGCCCGTTGTTTGTTGTTAGTGGTCCGTGGCAGATTTTAAAATAGCGGTTTTATCAACAACGGACGACGGACGACAGACAACGAACGTATGGCATTTAGCAACTTTACGGTGGTTAGGCTTTTATATAAGTTCCCCCCTAATTTCGCTCTCGCAGCTTTGGATTCAGTACGTCGCGTAGTCCTTCTCCAAACAGGTTAAATGAAAGCACTACAATCAATATGGCGAATCCCGGCACGAAGGTCAGCCAGGGGGCGTCAAAAATGAATCCTTTACCGCCTGATAAAATATTTCCCCAGGTGGCATGCGGCGGCGGGACACCAAATCCGAGAAAACTGAGGCCGGCTTCGGTTAAAATTGCGGATGCAATACCAATGGTTGCGGAAACCAGCACCGGTGCGACCGCATTGGGCATCATGTGGCGGAAGATGATTCGAAAATCGTCCAGTCCCAGAGCCCGGGCGGCAGCCACAAAATCCTGTTCCCGCAATGAAAGAAATTCTGCCCGCACAAACCGGGTAGTTCCCATCCAGCTCGTTAATCCAATGATGATCATAATATTGTAAATGCTGGCAGGCAGCAGCGCCACGACCGTAAGAATCAGGAAAAAGCTCGGAAAGCACAGCATGATATCCACAAAGCGCATGATCAGCGTATCGACCGAGATGGTATTGATGTACCAGATACGTTTCCAGGCGGGTTGGGCTTTGGCGCCAGCTGATTTTTTTATCAAAAACGACAGTATATTGCAGGCTGCACTGCAAATTAAAAGCACCACACCCGTCCAAAAAAGATCAAAGATTATTAACAGCAAGCCTGCTGCTAAAAATCCACCGACAATCAGTTGGTTGATCTGAATATGGCGTTGCCCGTAATAGCCTGCTAGTCCGCCCAGAAATATCCCGATAATAATCGCGATGCCAACCGCCACAAAGCCGACGGTCAAAGATACCCAGGAACCCTGAAGCATTCTGGCAAAGACATCGCGCCCTAGGTCATCGGTTCCGAATACATAGACGCCCAGCGTCGGGACTTCATTGGGCTGCAGCATTTCAAGAGTGGGTTTGGCCAGCGGCGGACGTAATTTTTCCTGCAGGCGCACCAGGGCAGGATCGAGCAAAGGGTCATTGCCGGAGGTCAATGCCAGGCCGATGATGGCAACGACAAAGAATAGAATGAAAAATACCATGCCTGCTATTGCCAGCCGGTTTTGCTTGAAAATACGCCAGAACTCCTCGAAGCGGGTTCGTTTGGGCGCCAGGGGCTCATCCAGTTCATAATCCTGTGGGGTTGTCTGTTGGTTTATATCCATCACAATCGTATTCTTGGGTCGACGACAAGATAAAGCAGGTCCGAAATAAAGGTGCCGATCAGCACCAGCACCGCCGAAAAAAAGTTAAGGGTTAGAATAACCGGATAGTCTCTGGCGAGAATGGCTTCATAGGCCATTCTGCCCATACCCGGCCATGCGAATATCGATTCGATGATGACCGATCCGCCGATTAGACCGGGCAGAATCAGTCCAAACATGGTCACAAACGGCAGCAGGGCGTTACGCAGAGCATGCTTGTAATGTACCTGATCCGGTGTAAGCCCTTTGGCTTTGGCCGTGCGGACGTAATCCTGGCCTTCGACCTCGAGCATCTGGCTGCGAACATAGCGACTTAGAACGGCAATGCCACCGGTCGCACCCAAAAGAGAAGGCAGCAGTAGATGCCAGATTCTGTCCATGGCCCTGTTCGACCAGGCGGTGTCACCAATTCCAAATGTTTCCATCCCGATAACCGGCACCTGAAATTGAGTGACAACGAATATAATCAGGATGTAGGCAAAAAAGAAGCCCGGGATTGAGATTAGAAGATACGCAAAAAAGGTTGAGCTGCGGTCATAGATTCCGCCTCTGAAAAGTGCCGAGCGGATGCCGACCGGAAAAGAAATGGTCCAGGTCAGAATGGTGCCCACGATAAACAACGGAAGACTGTTGAGAAATCGTTCCCATATCTTCTTTAGGACGGGTTGATTATCCTTCCAGGAAATGGTTTTGCCGCTGAACAGATCGCGGTAAAAGTAGAGATACTGTATATAAAGCGGTTCATCCAGATGAAATTCTGTGCGAAATCTTTCCACCATTTCAGGGGTGAATTTGGGATTCAAGGGGTCCACCTGGCTGGGCTCGCCGGGCGCCAGGTGAATGATTAAAAAAGAAACGATGGAAACAAAGAAAAGGGTAATAATTTTCTGGACCATGCTGCGCCCGATAAATGATAACATCTGAAATTCCTTTAACTTCTTATGGTTTCAACTCCGGCATTTCTGCGAGTTTAATCCACTTGTTGAAATGAAAGGTATAGCTACCCGTATCAGTCGGCGTGATTTTTTCATAAACGATCATAGCAGGATCATCACTATTGCGTATCACGATGCGTTTGTCCAAAATTGCGGTCCATTTGCCGACGTACAGAAACGTATAAGGTTGTTCGTAGGCGATGATCTCATGCAAGCGGTGGCAGTATTTGACCTGTTGTTCGTGATTATATTCCTGTCTAATTTTTATGATGAGATCATCGGCTTCTTTGTTTTTAAAACTGACAAAGTTCAGCTGATGGGGACCGCTCTGGCTGGAATGCCAGATCTGGTAAAGATCGGGATCGATTCCCATGGACCAGCCCAGCACCAGGGCATCAAAATCCATTTTATTGACCCGTTCCTGAATAAAGACAGACCATTCCAAAAGATCGGTGCGAACATCGATGCCGATTTGCTTCCATGAATCCTGTGCAATGGCCAGGATGGCCTTGCGAATATCATTGCCGTTGTTGGTAATGAGTTTGAATTGAAGCCGCTGACCATTTTTTTCAAGCCAACCTTCGGCGTTGCGCTGCCACCCGGCTTCGGATAATAATTTTAAAGCCCCTTCAGGATTATAGGGAACAGGTTTGATATTATGGTTATAAAAATCGGTTTGCGTGGGAAATGGGCCGGTGATTCTTTCTCCCTGGTTATAAATGACGTATTCAATAATTTTGTTCACATCGATGGCCATGCTCAGGGCCTGACGAACCCGTCGATCATCAAAGGGTTTGCGCCGCATGTTGTACCCGATGTAGGTGTAGCCGAATGAGGTTCCGGAAAAACCCTGGTATTTGGGGTCTTCTTTCAGGCGTTTGACCTGGTGAGGCTGAACGCCGTAACTGTCGATGGTTCCGGCGTAAAACTCCATTTCCTGAGTCAGTAGATCCGGGATGACCCTGAAAATGTATTTTTTATAATTCGATGGTCCTTCCCAGTAGTACTCGAAGCGGTCCAGTACGATGTACTGGTCCGATTTCCATTCGCGAAACACAAAAGGCCCGCATCCGATGGGATGGCGGCTGAACCCGCTTTGCCGCATTGAAAAATTTTGCAGATCTTTGCCCAATGCCAGCGCTTCCGCCTTAAGCGCTTGCGAGTTGAGGAGGTGTTCGGGAAGGATCCCCATACCCCAGGTTCCGATGGCCGGTGAGTAAAGTCGTTTATAAACAATCCGAACGGTAAGCGGATCGATCACCTCTACTTTTTTGACCGGTTCATAGTCTGAAATGCGGGGCGAGAGATTTCTGGGGTCCATAATGGCTTCATAGGTAAACTTGACATCGTGGGCATCAAATATATGGCCGTCATGAAATTTAACGTTTTCCCGCAGGTTAAATACGATAACCGGATTGTGTTCTGCCGCCGGCAGTAATTCACGGGCATAAAATGATAGCAGATCTTCGTCGATTGAGGGTTGGGTTGTCAAAAATTGCTGGGCGCCAAAACTCGAAAAATACTGATTACCTAAAAGCAGTTTTAGATTGGCAAATAAATCCTGATTGACCTCATCTAAGACCAATTTAACTCTGGCCGGCGCCGCAACGCTGATTTTTATTTCACTCTTTTTATTGCCTCCTGCAGATGCTTTATTTGACCGGGTCACCGTGTAAGTCCGCGGCGGAATCACCGAAATTGATTTAATGTTGTCCAGTGTTTGTTTCAGCGTTGGCGGTGAGAGATCCTCTTTTTGTTTAGAATTTTCTAGCAACTCTACAATCGCTTGCGGGTTTAAACGGCCGAGGTTGGGTATATCGGCCGTTGCGTTGATATAAAAATAAGCTTCTTCATAAATACGCCAGGTCGTCGCCAACCGCCCCCTGAAACTCAGATCCTCATCGCGGTCAATCAGGCCTTCAAAAACTTTTCCTTCTATCTCGCTGCTGGCGCTGTCTGCAGATAAAATCGGGATAAGGATTGCGGCATCTCCGGTCGATGCATTGATGAATTGATTCAAACGATCGGGGTTGCCTTTGGCCTGTTGTTCGTAGGTGGGAACCCAGAAATACGATTGGACCAGGATCAGCGTGAGCAAAAGTGGCGCAAATATGAGAATGCGTTTGGTGGTCATTACGGTTGCGGCTTATAATTTTTTTAACAATTCACGAATCGATGCTATTTCCATCAAAAACCCCTTTGAATTCTCAGATAGGTGCCCTATAATACCCCTGATTCGTAGATTCGCACCGCTAAACTGAGTTGGAAATCCCGGATCAGATGATCACGGTCTGCTTCATTTTTATACGTAATTATTTCACGCCGTTGTCGATTCGTCAAGATGTGACTGCATTTGAGGGCAGGCGCACTCATTTTTTTCATCCGGACGTTGACTTTTTCGAACCGAGGGTGCCACCCTTAAATCAAATCAAGAAAGGATGGTTGCATGAGCGGTCAAGTCACCATATCGATCTGGCTATTTGTATTTTTACTGGCCGTATGTGCATGGGCCGTTTTGGAACGGGTCCTGATTCCCAGTTCACGCTGGTTTATCAGAAGACGGATCAATCGCGTGATCGATGAAATCAGCGCCCGCCTGGATATTCAAATCAAGCCGTTTCAATTGACCAAGCGGCAGGTGTTGATTGATCGTCTGGTTTATGATCCCAAAGTCGTTGAAGCCATTCAAGAAACCGCGCGCCAACGCGATTGTCCCCGGGAAATTGTTCAAAGGGAAGTGCTGTCCTATGCCAGAGAAATTGTACCGTCATTTAATGCCTATCTTTATTTCCGGATTGGATATTGGATGGCCAAAAAAATTGCCCGGCTGCTTTACCGCGTGCGTATCGGTCTTGTTGATGATGCGCAATTTGCAGCAATTGATCCCGAATCCACCGTCGTATTTGTTATCAATCATCGCAGCAATATGGATTATGTCCTGGTGGCCTTTCTGGCCGCGGAAAAAACAACGCTGTCCTATGCCGTCGGCGAGTGGGCTAAAATTTGGCCCCTGCAAACGCTCATCCGGGCCATGGGTGCATTTTTTGTGCGGCGAAATTCCGGTGATCCGTTATATCGTTGTGTTCTGGAACGGTATGTTCATATGGCCACCAAAGAAGGCGTTTGCCAGGCTGTATTTTTAGAAGGGGGTTTGAGTCGTGACGGACTTCTGAGGCCACCCAAACTGGGCTTTCTGGATTACATGTTACGCAGTTATGATCCCGAAAATGATAGAGATATTGTATTTATACCCGTGGGGGTAAATTATGATAGAACTTTAGAGGATCGAAGCTTATTACGAGAATTGGACCCCGACGCCGAAAGACGGAGCCATTGGTTTGTCGTCAAAACGACCCTGGGGTTTATATGGAAAAGTCTGGTTCTCATGATATTGAGCCGCTGGCAGCGATTTGGCTATGCTTACGTAAACTTTGGGAAACATGTGTCCGTCAGGCAATATTGTGCGGAAAATGGCGTCAACTTCGGGAAATTGGAGCGTGCGGATCGGTTTTTAAACGTCAAAAAACTTGCCGATCAGCTCACGGGGGCGATCGAGCGTGTCGTCCCGGCGCTGCCTATCTCTCTGGTTGCTACGGTGATGCTGGAAAACGGTCATCACGGGCTGGGTGCCCTTGAGGTGGAGACGCGGGTGAATCAACTCATTGAAGAACTCCAAGAGCGCGGGGCCCATGTGTATGTTTCACCCCGAAATCGGGTCGAATCTATTTTAAGCGCTTTAAATATGTTACAATTAAGAAAGCTGGTTCGGGAGTCGGGGGGAATTTACAGGGCCGTACCGGAAGAAATTGATGTCCTGGCCTATTATGCCAACGCCATTGCCCACTGGCGGCAGGCTTCAGACCTTTGAATTGACCCATGATAACAACAAATGAGCTAAAATTAAAAATGATCTAAAATGCCTAAATTTGAGGAATTCTACCCGTCGAGAGCCTCCCTTCGAGGGCCTCCCTTCGAGGGCCTCAGGGTCGAACGACAGGGTCGAACGATCGTATTTATAATAAAAGATAGAGCGCAGCGACACCGTAACTTTAGGCATTTTAGCTTATTTTAGTCATTTTAGGCACTCATAACATTAGAGCACCTTTGAAACTTTTTTTCTCTGTCTTTCAAGATGAACTGTTAATTTTGAGATAGCTTTTAATTGGAGTTAGCGATGCCGCTTTGGAAAATTTGGATTTGCATCGATATCATCCTCTTTTTTCTCATTCTGCTCTATCCATTGAATCTGCAAGCGGAGTTTTATAAGTATGTGGATAAGGAGGGGAGGACATTTTATGTGGATGACTTAAGCAGGGTGCCCCCGGAATATCTGGATCAGGTTAATGTTTATAAGGAAAAGTATGACCATTTGCCTGAAGGGGAAAGGAAATCCAGGCTTGAGCAGGAAAACCAGCAGCAGGAAGAACTGGAGCTTGAAAGTCGGCGTCAGATGGAGCTGGAACTGCAACAGGCCGCTGAAAAAGAGGAAGCCGCCAGAAAGTTAGCAGAACAACTTGCCAGTCAGAAAAAAACGGAGACCGCCATCACCATCGCAGGCAATCGGATTTTTGTGCCGGTGACACTGGGAAACGCGGGTATTGAAATCCAGGCCCTGTTGCTTCTGGATACCGGAGCTTCTCAGACGGTGGTGCACCGCGACCTGGCCGATCAATTAAACATTATCGCCCAGAAAAAAGGCCTGTCACAGGTGGCCGGCGGGCAGCAAATCTATACCGAGGTGGGCAAAATCAGTTACCTGAAAGTTGGGCCGCATACGCTGAAGGATGCCTATGTCCTTGTTATCAACCATGAAGGCGCGCCGGTAAACTTTAAAGGCTTGCTGGGCATGAATTTTCTGAAAAATGTCCAGTACAATATTGATTATAAAAACAAGGTCATACGGTGGGAAACCGCTGAATAAATATATTCAGCGTCCGTTGTCAGTGGTCCGTTGCCCGTGGTAGCGATTCGACAACGGACGACTGACAACCGGCAACGAACGGATCCTAAAGATAAGAATAATTTAATCCTAAAAGGCGTATGAAGCAGCACCCATGTCAAAGCCGGAAGAGATTTTAGATTGGGGGATAGACGTCGTATTGTGGTTTCAGCAATTTAGTCCTGCACTCGACCTGCCATTCAAAAGCCTGACCTTTTTGGGAAATCTCGAATTCTTCCTGATCCTCATGCCCTTAATTTATTGGTGTCTCGACCGCCGCATGGGTGCCAGGCTGCTTATTCTTTTTTTGATCTCAGCATATATTAACTCAGTTGCCAAGGTGATAGCGGATCAACCGCGACCCTTTCAGTATGATTCCAGGGTCAAGGCGCTGGTGCATGCCGGCGGTGGCGGTCTGCCGAGCGGTCACACCCAGAGCGCTGTCGTGGTGTGGGGGTATCTGGCTTCGCAGGCAGGACGCCGTATGTTGTGGATTCTTGCCGGCTTTTTGATGATCGCAATTCCAATGTCCCGTCTATATTTAGGTGTACACTTTCCAACAGATCTTCTCGGCGGCTACATTTTAGGTATCCTGCTGCTGGGGTTATATCTTCAATCCATCTTAAAAGTGGAAACATGGCTGATCCAAAAAGGGCTCCTCTGGCAAATTGGACTGGCAGTTGTACTGCCGATCCTATTCATTTACGTTAATCCAAAGGGTTCAATTGACGCCTTGAACGCCGGCAGCGTTTTATTGGGGTTTGCTCCGGGAATTATTCTGGAGCGTCGCTGGATTCGATTCTGTGCCGGGGGAAAACCATTGCGAAGAATACTGCGTTTCATCCCGGGGTTCATCGTTCTGATCGGCATCTGGATGGGACTCCGAATCGCCTTCGCAGGGATGGAACCGGTAGCGTTGTTTCGAGTTGTTCGATATGCACTGGTCGGTTTGTGGTGTACGCTAGGTGCCCCCTGGCTGTTTGTGAGATTAAGACTTGCAGAAACTGAATAAATCATAATTGAGGAATTAAGGAATTTGGGGATTCAGGTATTTTAAATTGTGTTACTTCGGTTTTTAATTACGGAATGCATCATTTTTTAATTGATCCATATGGCTTATGTTTTACTCGCCGATCTGGTGGTTTTAGTCCATTTTTTGTTTGTGCTGTTTGCCGTGCTGGGGGCGCTGCTGATTATCCGGTGGCGCAAAGTACTCTGGCTGCATCTTGCGGCTGCCGTATGGGCGGCATGGATTGAATTTTCAGGAAAGATTTGCCCGCTGACGCCGCTGGAGAACTGGTTGCGAATGAGGGGTGGGGGATCGGGTTATGCCGGAGGCTTTGTGGGACACTATCTGATGCCGATTCTTTATCCGTCCGGGCTCACCCGTAAAGTTCAATTTATCCTGGGAGGTGCCGTTATCGCAGTGAACCTTATCATATATGGTTATGTTTTTTTCATAAGAAGGCCTAAAGGAGGTAAATTATGAACACCCATGAAGATACGCATCGTAAATCAATCGGCTATATCTTATGGCTGTTTGGTTTCACCGGCTCCCATCGTTTTTATTACGGCTATCCGGTATTGGGGACCATTTATTTTTTTACCCTGGGGTTGCTGTTCATCGGCTGGATCGTCGACCTTTTTTTGATTCCCTCGATGGATCGCAAAGCCGATATACGATTTAAAACCGGGAAAATTAACTATAATATCGCCTGGATACTGTTGACCTTTTTGGGTTTTTTCGGGATACACCGGATGTATATGGGAAAATGGATAACAGGGATTTTATACTTGCTGACCATTGGGTTTTTAGGTTTCGGTGTGATCTACGACTTTTGGACCTTAAATGATCAAATTACATTGCTCAACAGCAAAAGGCGCTGAGAAATTTTATTGCCGAAAAAATGATTCATTCCCCCGGAATCCCTGAATGGCCCCAAAAGGTAAGAACCCTGCCAACCATTCCAGCCAGGATTTGCGGATCTGAAACCGTTTGACAACAGGATTATAAGCGCTTAATTTCAGATTTCTAAGTCTTTCCTCATAAATGATTTTCACCGTAAGGAGAAGAAAATAATGGTTGAAATTCAAGGTAATATGCCGCCCGATCCCCAAAAGGCAGATGCTGAAAAGGATGCAGCGGTAAAAAAATCACTGGATAAGATAAAAAATAAAATCATCGTCATGAGCGGCAAAGGTGGCGTTGGCAAAACAAGCACCTCTGTAAATCTCTCGATTGCTTTAGCCGGCAGCGGGTATCAGGTTGGGATTATGGACGTTGATCTGCATGGTCCGGATGTCCCGCGGATGCTCGGAATAAATGGTATGCCGGAGCTGACTCAGGATCAAAAACTGCGCCCGTTGAGATACTCTAATAATCTGAGCGCCATATCGATCGAATCATTTACCCCCGGCAAAGACGATGCGATAATATGGCGCGGCCCTTTAAAGTATGCTGCCATTCGGCAATTTATTGGTGACGTCGACTGGGGAGATCTTGATTTCCTGGTCATCGATTCGCCACCCGGTACAGGCGATGAACCGCTGACGGTCGCCCAAATGATCTCCGATGCAAAAGCAATTATTGTGACCACTCCTCAGGAAGTGGCCTTGGCTGACGTGCGCAAGTCCATAAATTTCTGCAAGACGGTCAGGATGGATATCTTCGGGCTGATCGAAAATATGAGTGGCTTAAATTGCCCGCATTGCGGTGAACCTATCGATCTCTTCGGAGCCGGCGGCGGTGAAAGGACCGCCGAAGAAATGGGCGTTCGTTTTCTGGGCAGAATACCCTTTGATCCCAATGTTGTGGCCTGCGGAGATTCGGGGGCCTGCTATCAGGAAGTTCACCTTCATTCGGCAGTCACCAAAGCCTTCACCGATGTCGCTCAAATGGTTTCCCAATCCGTATAGTTTTAGGTTAACTCAGTTTTTTTCCATTGCGTCATCATCAAAGTTTTTCTTCGTCAAAAACCAGATGGTGCAGGATTCCCGGAATTTACAGTATATTTCCGGATCGCGGCAGTCGATACAGTCCTGGCACATGTAGATCTGGTGCTTCAGACATTCGTAGCCGGTCTCTCTGCCCGGATGATTTACACAATGATCCAACTCCAATTCCTCCGGAGAATGTTGCTTTATTTTTTGACAGGATTAACAGGATTTTGAGGATTTTTAATTTAAATACTTTTCGGACGAATGTGCTCAAAGTTATTCCAACTTAGGCGACGTTAGAATAAAATTTTTATCCCCCATCCTCCCTTTTATCCAGCTGAATAATTTGCTCTTTTACTAAGTCTCTTTCATCCTCAAGTTCAAACAGCTCCATCATTATCGGCGGTTTGATGGAATGCGCCGGCATGCGCTTTTTGACTTCCTCAATTTTCTTTTCAAGCGCATTTAATTTATTTTCTAATAATTTTAGATCTTGTTTCATTGCGATTATATTTTTTCCCCGGTTGCAATACCCTTAACGCGCATTTTATAGCTTAACAACAATTATTATTTTAACCTTCAATTAAGAATGTCCGACTGTACGGATTAAAATAAGCGGTAAATGAGATGTTTCAAGTTTTGACATAAACACCGCTTTAATTTATAGTTCGCATACAATTTGTTCGCGGACATTGTGAACCACAAACAGGGGAGGAAATCCGATGCCATATGGATATACCGGTAAAATATTGCAGGTCGATTTGAGCAACCAAAAAATTGAGGTTGAAGAAAAGGACGAGGCTTTCTATCGATCCTATTTGGGTGGACGTGGAATTGGTTATCATTATTTAATGCAGGATGTCCCGGTCCAAACGGATCCATTTTCACCGGAAAACATTTTGGTTTTGGCGACCGGGGTCATGACCGGCGCGCCCTTACCGGCAGCTTGCCGCTTTGCCGCCGTGGGCAAATCACCGCTCACAGGCACAGCGGGCGAATCTGAAGCCGCCGGTTTTTTTGGTCCTGAACTCAAGATGGCCGGTTTTGATGCCGTCGTATTTAAAGGCCGGGCGGAAAAACCGGTCTATCTGTGGGTTACTGAGAGTAAAGCCCAGATAAAAGATGCAACCCATCTGGCGGAGCTGGGTGCCCGCGAAGTGGAAGATGCCATCCGGGATGAAATGGGCAGCAAGAAAATCCGTGTCGCTCAGACCGGTCTGGCCGGAATGAACCGGGTGCGATTTGCCAACATCACCAACAACCTGGGTCACTTCAATGGACGCGGTGGTTTCGGGGCGCTCATGGGATCCAAAAATATTCGGGCAGTTGCTGCTCTGGGCTCAGAAAAACTGGAATTTCATGATCCGGAGTTTTTGGGTGAAACCGCTCAACATTTTGCGGCCACCTTTAAAAATAATCCTGCAGGGGAAGCGCTGCGTGTTTACGGTACCACCGCATTTGCGGCGATTTTATCCGCTGCCGGAGCCCTGCCGGTGGATAATTTCCGGCGCAGCCAGCTGGATGACGCCACTTCGGTCAGCGGGGATACGTATAATGAGATTCTTCTTCAAAAAAGAAAAGGCTGTTACGCCTGTCCCATCCGCTGCAAAAGGGGCATTGCCCTGGATGATCCCAAGTATGGCGTGGACTCCCGTTATGGCGGGCCGGAGTATGAGACCATTGCTGCGCTGGGTACCAACCTCAATATTGCGGATCTTAAAGCCATTGCAAAAGGCAATGAGATCTGTAATCGCTATTGCCTGGACACGATTTCAACCGGCATGACGATTGCGTTTGCCTGCGAATGCTTCCAGGAAGGAATTATCTCCAAGGCGGATACCGATGGACTGGAGCTGCGCTTCGGGGATGCCGATTTAATGATCCAATTGCTGGAGCTGATTGCCCGGCGGGAAGGATTCGGTGATCTTCTGGCCGAGGGGTCGACGCGCCTGGCAATAAAATGGGGTGTTGCCGACAGGCACTGCCATCTTGCAGTCAAGGGCCAGGAAATTTCAATGCATGATCCCCGGGTGAAAGTCGGGGTGGGGATAGGTTATGCAGTCAGTCCTTATGGTGCAGACCATATGACCGCGGCCCATGACAATGTGTTTGTGGATGAAAAATCGTATGCGCTAAACTCGGTCAAACCTTTAGGAATTTATGAACCGATGCCGGCGACCGAGATCAGCCCTCAAAAGGTGCGCAACTACAAAATACTGGAAAACTTCTGGCGCACGCTGGATGCGCTGGGCCTGTGTGTATTTGGCTATGCCCCCCGGAGTGTGATACCCATCGATACGATGGTCAAAGGCCTCAACGCCATTACGGGCTGGGAGGCCAGCCTGTTTGAATTAATGCGGGCAGGCGAGCGCGGCACCATGATTGCCCGCGCCTTTAATAGCCGTGAAGGGTTTAGTGTAAATAATGATCGTTTGCCGCAACGCTTATTCGATCCCAAACCCGACGGCCCTGATGCCGGTAAGAACATATTCAAAGAAGAAGATTTTAACGAAGCGATCCGTCTTTACTACGACATGATCGGCTGTGATCCGGAAACCGGCCGGCCCTATCGGGGCAAGCTTTTGGAGTTGGGTTTAGAATGGGTTGAAGCATCTTTAAACGCTTAAGCACCTATTATTTATTGCCGGTGTTACCTTCCATTTTCTGCATTTGGAATTATTTTCAATATACTTCGAGTCCTGGACTCATAGATATTATCTATTTCACATAAATAAATTATCGATATTTTATATTTGAGTTTTTCCCGCTAACAATATAAATTTAGACACGAGCTAAGAAGCTAATTGAACGAAAATCGCTCGATTAGGCTTTGACGCATATTTTAAATTTTAGGGAGAATTATGTTCTTTAGAAAGAAAAAGACATTGATGGGATTGTCGCGCACCTGCGGGTGAGCGGCCAAAATCGGTCCGACGGAGCTGTCGGAAGCGCTTAAGGGGCTGGAAGCCTCAAATGATCCCGATTTGCTGGTAGGCTATGATACCCGTGATGATGCCGCCGTGTATCGAGTTGCGCCCGAAATAGCTCTGATCAGCACGGTTGACTACATCACGCCACCGGTGAATGATCCTTACTGGTTCGGTCAGATTGCGGCCGCCAACTCTCTTTCGGATGTTTATGCCATGGGCGGCACCCCGCTGACGGCTTTGAATCTGGTCATGTTCCCGTCGAAGAAACTGGACATGCGGTTTTTGAAGGATATTTTGCGTGGCGGTAGCGACAAGGTGCGGGAAGCCGAAGCCTCGATGGCCGGCGGGCATTCGGTGGATGATAATGAACCCAAGTACGGTCTGGCGGTTACCGGTAGGGTGCATCCGGATCGTATTTTGACCAATTGCGGTGCTCAGGTCGGTGATGCCCTGATTCTGACAAAGCCGCTGGGGACCGGCGTGCTCTTTAACGCCAACCGCTCCGGCAAACTGGCCTATCCGGAATTGGAAGCCATTTTGCCGCAGATCGCCGCGCTTAACCGCCGGGCAATGGAAGTGGCCTTAAAATTTGAAATACACGCCTGTACGGATGTGACCGGATTTGGAATTTTAGGCCATACGCTGGAACTGGCCCAAGGCAGTGATGTCCAGATTGACCTTATTTACGATCATCTCCCGTTTTATGCGAACGCCTTAATAATGTACCAAAAGGGTGAAACCACCGGCAGTAACAAGGCCAACCGAAAACTGGCTGCAGGATTCTGGGAGATGACCACAGATAAATCCGCCGAAGAACAAGCGCTGCTCTTCGATCCCCAGACCTCCGGCGGACTTTTGTTGGCAGTTCCCGATTCCCAGGCCGCCGATTTGATCGTTGCGCTAAAAAAAGAAGGTGCCGAGGCTTCAATTAAGGTAGGTGAGGTCATCGCGGCGGAACGACCTTATATACGGGTTGTTTAGACAATGATTAAAGCCTTTGGCTTTAATCATATTCATAGATCTCGTAGCGCGTCTCTTCCCCCAGTAACGCATCGATCTTGGTCTGAATCTCCAAGCGCTCTTTGCTTTGCAGCCATTGCTGCCAGTAATCGGCCGATTGCCATTTGGCGACGATCAGGCTTTCTCCGGGCTTATCCACGCGTTTCAAGGTTTCACCGGCGATATATCCCGGCTGGCCCATGGTCAGTGCCCGTAATTTATTAATTAATGCCCGCAGATCTTCCCGCATTTCGGGCGGCACACTTCTTTTGATATGAATCTTGATCATTTCGATGTCTCCTTCTTTTTTTATAATGAAAGGTAAGGCGGTTCTGGACAGATTCTAAGGTTCGGTTATCGGTTTGCGATCGAATTTGAGTTCACTTTGTTTATAGGCATGCCGTATTCGTTGCAATGCGGTAAAATTTGCAAAAATGGCTACCAGCCAGATGGCAAATTTTAATGCCCCAGGGTGAATTAATGCGCCGAGTCCGAGAAAGACAATCCGTTCCGGGCGTTGCATAATACCGACCCTCGAATCAAATCCAAGGCTCTCGGCCCGCGCACGGGTATAACTGACCATAATCGAGCCGCATAGAGCAAAAAAAGCAACAACTGAAGTTGGATAATCTTTTAACATAACGAAATACACACCAATACCAAAAAACATGACAAATTCGCAATAACGATCCACCGCAGAGTCAAACATGGCACCAAAATGGGTCGCTTTGTTGACGAAACGGGCTAAACTGCCATCAATTGTATCGCATAAACCGCCCAGCAATATTAAAAAGCCACCCAGGCGTAAATGGCCCATGATAAATGCAACCGCAGCCATTGATGTGATAATGAGACCTGCGAGTGTAAAGCTGTTTGGATTTATACCCCACCGCGTAAGAATCTTAATCAACGGTGTCAGTAAATTTACGAAACCATTTTGCAAACTTACCGGAATTAGGCGACGCGTCGTATTAGCCATTTGACTGCCTTTTCAGTAACTTATTTATCATAAACGCGATTCTGGCTGTAACATCAGACTTTTAACATAATCTTTACTTTGGATAAAGACTCCAGCTGAAAATCCATGCAGTTTTAAAAATAATTCGCTTTTCAATGTGAATTTTCTTTATGGGCCAGGAGGAGGGTGTTTTTCTCTATATAATTTCCGGCAATCTGTTGAGCAACCAGGTTGGCCGCATATGCACAAGCCTCTGAAATATTTTTTTGCTGGAAAAATCTTCCAACAATATATGCAGCCAAGAAAACATCGCCGGCGCCTGTTGGATCTTCTATCGAACGAATCTTATCTGCGGCATAATGAATTTTATCACCGCTCCTCTTTTGCACGAACCCACCGCTTTCTCTTAATGTAACGATAAATTCTTCTATATTAAATCTGCTCATCAATTCGATTAAATCTACCTGGTAAAAATCAAGAATGGCATGGTATTCCGCTTTGTTTGCTTTGATAATATGAGCCGTCATTAAGGCATCCGATAGTTTTTTCGAAACGATCGGATAGACGATCTGGTCTCTTACAGATCTGACATATCCCTGAACATCTAAGATTACATTAAGGTCAGGATCATTTAGTAAATTGATTGCTTCTATATCAATATCTGCTGGATGCAGGGGGCCAAGATGGACAGCTCTTGCCGATTTTAAGATATTTGCGATTTGAGTATAGCTTATGGGTCGAGCCTTGCGGGGCAGTCTTTGACGTCGCCCCCCACTGTTAATGTGGTTTACAAAATGAGTCGTGTGTTCAGTTCTTCCATTAAAAACTGCGATATTTTCTTTTTGTAAGCGTGCCTTAATTTCCTGGTCCTGTCCGGCAATATTGGAAGCCGCCAGCGTATCGATACCGTGTCTTGCATAGGTAATTCCGGAATACGTCGTAACGCCCCCTATTTTAAGAAAACTTAAATTTTGACCCACAATTTTATCCACGGTGGTTGATCCGACCACAGCGATACGCGTCATCGTCATTTTTTACCTTTTCGAAGAAATGGTGGATGGGTAATTATTAAATGTACATGGAATGCCGTAATAATCAACCCTATTGGGATGAAAAATATTAAGCTAGTTATATTTATTAGAATGTAATTAAAACTTGAAAGCTTTTAAACCTCCGTCAAATTTGATAGATTAAATTCGTTTTTGCCGTATTTATATATAGTGTTGTGTTCCGTAATTAAATCACAAAACACGGTTTTATTTTAGGCTTCTTGCAACTGGCTGCTGGCTTCGACTCGACTGAGCTCGTCGCAGGCTTGCTGGTGGCCGATCCAGAGACAAGCAGCCAGTGGCCAGCAGCCAGAAATCTGTAAAAAACTCGACTGGACTTAAAATATACTAAAGGGCTTTTTTAGCATATTTGTTGGGCATGATACGAGTTGGGTACATTATAATCGGATCATAACGATGACAACCGAGCTTGCCAATACCTTAAATAAATCTCTTTCCATTGGAAGCCAATCCATAGCGAAAAGGTTGGTCCTTGCCCCCATGGCTTTTGTGGGTAACATCGCATTCCGCGAACAGATTGATAAATTTGGTGGCTATGGTTTGCTGTTTACCGAGATGTGCAGCGCAAAAAGAATACCACATGAAAACAGATATGTATCATCGTATTTCAGGTGGCGGGATCCGGAGCTTGGCCATCTGGTTTGTCAGATTTTTGGAGCCGATCCTGTCATAATGGCATCTGCAGCCCGGCGGATTGAGAAGGAAGGTTTTTTCGGCATCGACCTTAACTTTGGGTGTTCAGACGGTTCAATCTGTCGCCAAAACTGCGGTGCGGCAATTTTAAATCAGCCTGATCTGGCTGCCAAAATTGTACTTGAAGTTCGAAAAAGTGTTTCGATTCCCCTTTTTGTCAAATTTCGCACCGGATGGAAGGACGAGCCCCGGGCTGCCGTTGATCTGGCAAAAAGATTTGAAGATGCGGGTGCGGATGCGTTGACATTCCACCCGAGGGTCGCTCCAGATCGACGATCCCGGCCGCCCAAGTGGGAGTACATCGCGATGGTCAAGCAGACGGTTTCCATACCCGTCTTTGGCAATGGCAATGTTTTTGATCAGAAAGACTGTTGGAACATGCTGCAAACCACGGGCTGCGACGGCGTCGCTATTGGACGGATGGCGATCGCAAAACCCTGGCTGTTTGCGGAGTGGTCGGGTGGAATGAAGGTTGATTCGGGAATTTATTTTGAGACCGCCAGCAGTTTGGCAAAGCTGATGCTTAGACACTTTAATCCTGCGAAAGCCTTAAGACGCTTTAAAAAATTTGCTTTCTATTTTTCAGCCAATTTCAAATTTGGGCATACCCTTTTTACCAGGATTCAAAATGCGCATGATATGCAGGAGGTTGAAACCATCCTTTTCAGATTTTTTGAAACTCCCGCCGAGACCGGATCTAGACCCAATATGAATTTTTTCAGCTGACCGGTGCGGCCAGGCTTAAATATTTATTTTCTTCTGCAAACATTAGTTTTTTATCTACCATCATTTTTAAAAATTTCAAAATCTTATCATCCGGTAGGGTTGAAAATTGGGTAAGAATTGTCTTAATTGAGCGGTGCTTCTGGCAAAATAAGTAAATTAACCTCGAAACGCCCACGAGGCGGTGAGCGGCAGGTTCGGATTGAAAGCACCTTTGGCGAATGATGATAAAATCGCGGCCGTCTTGAAAGCTCAAAATCGGCAGATGCCCCGGTCCATTGTGAATTTCGGTATACTGTTTTTGCCACTCGGCGATCTTCTTTTTTACCGGTTTCCAAATTTTTTTCTGGTATGTCAGATCTCCGCGGTAAGTCTGGATCATAAACGGCAATGTTCGACAAACCGCTGCGGGAAAGAGGGTGGACCATTTTGGATGATTGAATACCGCTTTGACCCCAAATTTTTTTGGATTTTGCCATACCGGACTTCCCATCCCCAGCCAAAAATTGACCGCTTTAAGCGGATAAAATGGCATGGCAAACTCAAGGACTTTAAGGGTCTCGGTCACATCCTGCCCATCACTTCCCGGAAACTGCAGGATCAGGTTTGAAATGTTTTCAATTCCCAGCGCTTCACAATTTTTCATAATTTCTAAATTTTGAATCGCGCGGGTGCCTTTATGCAGTTTTTTCAGAAGACGGCTGCTAAGCGCTTCTATTCCGATCTGCACCTTTTGCATTCCGCTGTCGCGCATCACTTTTAATTCCATCCATGGCGTGGTTGCCCGAACCTCCCCGAAAAGACGCAGGTCTTTATTTAGTCGGCCGATTTGCTTAAATATTTCAACAGAGCCCTTGCGCGGAAGAACGTTATCGGTGATTGCCACTGAAAGCGTTTGGTATCGTCGCGTCAGTTCATCGATTTCAGAAACGACCTGAGAGGGGGGTTTATGGCGGTAACCGTGCCACTGAAGGTTCAGGTTGCAAAAAGCACATCCGCTAAGCTTGCCGGATCCGACAGTCCGTTTCCACCAGCATCCCCGTGAAATTTCAACGGGCAGGGTAGGGAAAAAAGTCTTGCGGGCATTAAACGTTTTCAGCAAATCAAAATAATCGTCGTAATCCGGAGCCGGCAGATCGCTTAAGGTCTCCATTTGTAGCGAAGAAGTTTGACAGATGTTTTCTGAACCCGTCTGTCGGGTGACGATGCCCTCAATTTTTGTTAGATCCAAATCAGGTGGGGCTTTGCGAAGATGTTCAATTATTTGATAAAAGGGCAATTCACCTTCACCGCTGACAACAATATCTATCTCCGGGAATCTTTTCAGAAAGCCATGGGCCACTTGGCCCGAAGTTGAAGCCCCACCGACGACGATCATCAGGTTGGGGAATTTTTGCTTGATGCACTTGATCACATATAGTGCCGAAGTCAGCTGACAAAATGAAATGCTAAAACCGAGCAACCCGAACGCTCCCCAGTTTTGACGGTTTAAAAAATCATCCGTCGCCTGCTTTACCCGGTTTGTTAGCGCTCTGAAATTTACCGGCCGCAAGATTGAATTTCCAGCGGATTCTTTCCGAAAAAGATCGGCAGCCTTTTTGAACCGCCG
The DNA here is from genome assembly GCA_030145015.1 of Desulfobacterales bacterium. The sequence goes on along the minus strand of JAQYWI010000051.1, from coordinate 5,480 downwards.
TGGATACAGCAATGCGGCATAGACGCTTTCTGCCAGCCAGGTCCGCTCTGAAATTTCATGATAAAGTCTGTAGCCGATGGTTTGGGCCAATGATAGATAAAAGTGAAAAACGTCAATTTGAAGGTTTGATATGCGGGTTTGCAAAAATGCCTTCAAGGTTCCCAGCTGTATCGAGGGCCGGCTGTAAAGAGGCCATGGGGTTGATATTAATGCGATTTTATTTAAGCGTCGTATCGATTTGTTCTTCATTTCTATTGGTTTTTCTCATGAATCATGATATTTTTCAATGCGATTCGATTAAGACCCAATGTTCCAATATTCCATCTTTCCATCATTCCCTCCGGGGCGTAGGCCCTACAGGCCGGAGGGCAATTGTGAGCGAAGCGAACTAAGATATTTATGAGCAAAAAACCGGATCTGAAAGTAAATCTCGGCGCAATCGAACTTCAAAACCCGGTGATGACTGCATCCGGAACTTTTGGATATGCGCGTGAATTTGAGGGACTCGTTGATCTAAATCGGCTCGGGGCCATTATTGTAAAAGGGCTGTCTCTGGAACCCACCAAGGGAAATCCGCCACCGCGCATTGTTGAAACCGCCTGTGGCATGCTAAATGCCATCGGTCTTGAAAATGTCGGTATTGACGTCTTCGTGAAGGAGAAGCTTCCGTTTTTGCAAACCCTTTTCCCGCCGATTTTTGCAAATATTTATGGCAGGTCGATTGAGGAATATGCCGAGCTGGCAGCCAGGGTAGATGAACTCGAAGCCATTTCGGGTGTGGAGGTTAATATTTCATGCCCGAATGTAAAAGCCGGGGGAATTGCATTCGGCGCCGATCCGAATTCTGCCTTTAACGTTGTTAAGGCCGTCCGAAAAAAAACAAGCAAACAGCTTATCGTAAAATTGTCACCGAACGTGACCGATATCACCATCATCGCGCGATCTGCGGAGGAGGCCGGCGCCGATGCGCTTTCTCTTATCAACACCATTACCGGCATGGCCATCGATATTAAAACCCGGCGTCCGAAGATCGCCAACATCACCGCTGGGCTCTCGGGTCCCGCCATCAAGCCGGTTGCTCTGCGAATGGTGTGGCAGGTGGCGCAAGCGGCAAAAATCCCGGTTATCGGTATCGGGGGGATCATGACCGCAGTAGATGCGCTGGAGTTTTTTATCGCCGGTGCAACTGCGGTTCAAATTGGCACCGCCAATTTCGTCAACCCCCATACGACCCTAGATATCATCGACGGTATCGAAAAGTTTCTGGTGAAGAAAAAAATTGACCGGGTAGCGGATATCATCGGGACGTTGGAAACAAACAATCAACATCCATTTGAGTAAAGGGGTGGATAATCGTTGCGTGTTACGGGTTGCGTGTTGCGCCTTAATTTGAAATATTGCTGTCTTTCACTATTTAACCCGTAACCCGAAACGCGCAACCCGCAACGCTGCTGAATTTACAACACCACTGACTCCTTGACCGGATGCGTCTTTAGATATTCCAGCCGATTCAATCCATTCACGTAAGCTTTGGCACTGGCGGTGATGATGTCGGGGTCCGCACCTTTACCCAGTGCGAGCAGCCCGTTTTCTTTTAGACGAACGGTGACTTCCCCCTGGGCATCCGTGCCACCTGTTAAGGCACTGACCGAAAACCGTAACAGTTCCGATGTCGTTCCGGTGATTTCGGCGATGGCATTAAAAGCCGCATCGATCGGTCCGTTCCCATAGCCGGCTCCCTGTGCCGGTCTTCCGTTGATATCCAGCTTGACACTGGCCATCGGCAGTACGGTCGTACCAGCGGTCACATGCAGATATTCAAGATTAAAAATATCGGAGGTGCGCAGGATACCTTCGGTGACGATAACTTCGAGGTCTTCATCGACGACGTGCTTTTTTTTGTCCGCCAGTTCCTTAAAGCGGGTGAAGACAAGGTTGATTTCTTCATCAGACAAATCGTAGCCCATCTCTTTTAGACGTGAGCGTAATGCATGTCTTCCGGAGTGCTTGCCGAGTACAAGCTTGTTGGTGCTGAGTCCGATGGTTTCCGGTTTCATGATCTCATAGGTCATGGGGTTTTTGAGCACCCCGTCCTGATGAATGCCGGCCTCATGGGCGAACGCGTTGGCGCCGACCACGGCTTTATTCGGCTGTACGATGATGCCCGTAATCATGCTGACCAGGCGGCTGGTCGGATGGATATATTTGGTATTGATGGAAGTCGTCAGTCCCAGAGAATTGCTGCGTGTGACCAGAGCCATCACGACTTCTTCAAGAGAGGTGTTGCCGGCGCGCTCCCCGATACCGTTGACGGTCACTTCGGCCTGCCTGGCACCGGCATTAATCGCTGAAAGCGTATTTGCAGTTGCCAGCCCTAAATCATTGTGGCAGTGCACGCTTAAGACGGCCTTGCCGATATTCGGGGTGTGGGCCTTAACGTAGCTGACAAGATCAGAAAATTCATCCGGAATGGCATAGCCGACCGTATCCGGCAGGTTAACCGTAGTGGCCCCGGCTTCAATGGCAGCTTCAAAAACTCTGCAAAGAAAATCCCGGTCGCTACGCGAGCCGTCTTCTGCTGAAAATTCGATGTTATCGGTTAGCGACTTGGAATATTTTACGGCCTCCACTGCCGCGGTGACCACTTCCTCCCGGCTCATTTTGAGCTTGTATTCCAGGTGGATGTCGGAGGTGGCAATAAAGGTGTGAATTCGCGGTTTGGCGGCATGGCGGATGGCCTCCCAGGCACGGTCGATATCGTCTTTGGAGGTGCGGGCTAAGGCCGCCACTTCCGTCCTTTGCAGCTTAGCGGCAATCCCCGAAACAGCCTCCAAATCACCATCAGATGCAGCCGGAAAGCCGGCTTCCAGAACGTCGACACCCAGTTTTTCCAATTGGGTGGCCAGGCGCAGTTTTTCGGCCGTATTCATACTGGCACCCGGGCTCTGTTCACCATCCCTTAAGGTCGTGTCAAACATAAGTACGTGATCAGTCATTTTGCTTTAACTCCCTTTTGCTTTAAATAAATCGTTGGTTCGTTAAATGGTTGAATTGTTAATTGGTTAAATAGCTGTCGCAATTAAGTTGGCTGTACCGATTGGGTTTTCCAAACCGGGTGCTTCGCGCCCGGTTCCACCGCGTTGTTTTCAACGATTGGGGCACTTCGCGCCCCTGTCTTTTACCGCCGATGGCGGTAAAATCCAAGCCACCGGCTGTGCAGGTGGTCGTTGACTCAACTATTTAACCACTTAACCCTTTGACCTTAACACCGGGAGCATTCGCCGCAGGCACCGAATCATCGGTTGACCTGCGGCATTGTTTCCTTCTGTCCTTTTCAAATGACGTCTCCTTCTGCAGCCTTGGCTTGAATTGCAATCAGCCACTTCTAATCAGGCTGAATTGGCCATTCGCAATTTTTCCTCATTTTCAAGTTTGAACTGAAAACTGTCTGCCAGCGCCTGCCAGCTGGCCTCGATAATATCCTCTGAAACACCCATGGTGCTCCAGATCTGGTTTTGATCCCGTGATTCTATTAAAACCCTGACTTTGGCCGCAGTTCCCCGGGTTCCATCAATTACGCGCACTTTGAAATCGACCAGGCGCATCGTATCCAGATCCGGATAAAATTTATCCAGGGCTTTTCTGAGCGCATTGTCCAGGGCACTTACCGGACCGTAGCCTTCGCCGGCCGTAATTTCCTTTTTACCCCCGACACAAATTTTAATGGTTGCAAATGCGCTGCAGGGCTGATCTTTGTCTTTTTCGATGGTCACCCTGAAGGATTCGAGTTCGAAATGGGGCCTAAATTGATCGGTAAACTTTTCTAAAAGAATTTTAAATGTGCCGTCTGCAGTATCAAACTGGTAGCCTTCCTGCTCGAGCTGCTTGACCTCGGAAGCAATCTTGCGACTGTCAAACCCATTTTTTCCGAGCTCAATCCCGAGTTCTTTTGCTTTGTATTCCACGTTGCTTTTGCCGGAAAGATCGGAGACCAGAACACGGCGTTTGTTTCCGACCTGCCCGGGATCCATGTGTTCATAGGCCCGCGGTGTTTTCATGATGGCGCTCACGTGGATACCGCCCTTATGGGCAAAGGCGCTTTTCCCGACAAAGGGCCTTGAATTTAAGGGAACCAGGTTGGCCGTTTCGCTGACATATCTCGACAGATTTCTAAGTTTTTTAAGATTTTTTTCTGAAATGCACGCATGACCCATTTTTAAGCACAGGATCGGAATGATTGAAGTCAGATCGGCATTGCCGCATCTTTCACCATATCCATTCATGGTTCCATGGACCATGACCGCGCCTGTTTGGACCGCTGTTATCGTATTGGCCACTGCCACGCCGCAGTCATTATGGCTGTGAATTCCGAGCTTGATGGCGTCGTTTTGAGACGGGTTGGCGCGCTTGACAAGCATTTCTGTTTTAACTTCGTTGATGATCGAATCCAATTCCAAGGGAAGGGTACCCCCATTGGTATCGCATAAAACAATAAAATCAGCACCCTGACTTATCGCCGCGGCAAGTGTTTCCAAGGCATAGTCTTGGTTGTTTTTGTAGCCATCGAAAAAATGCTCGGCATCATAGATAACCTCGCGGCCTTGTTGCTTTAAAAAGGCCACGCTGTCGCTTATCATTGCAAGATTTTCTTTAAGCGTATTATTCATTACTTTCTCAACGTGAAGGTCCCAGCTTTTGCCAAAAATCGTCACAGTGGGTGTCCGGGCTTCAAGAAGGGCTTTGATATTGTCATCCTCAGCCGGGCGGCAGCCGGGCTTGCGGGTCGAGCCAAACGCAGCTAAACGGGCCTGTTTGAATTCCACTCTTTTGGCAAGTTCAAAAAATGCCAGATCTCTTGGGTTCGAACCGGGCCAACCACCTTCAATATAATGAATGCCGATATCATCCAGCCGCATCGCAATATTTAATTTTTCCTCCGCAGAAAAGGTGACGTTTTCACCCTGGGTTCCGTCTCTTAGCGTTGTATCATATAGAAAGATGGGGTCCATATTGGTTCTCCAAACAATGATTGAGCACTTCGTTTGTAGAGCGCTGCGCTTTAGGCCAGGCTTTTTTCAAGCCTCGAGGCCTAAAAGGCCGCTCGTCGAGGCTCGTGAGAGCCGATCCTCAAGTTCCGCTGAAAGCGGGGCGCTCATTTGTTTACTTTCTTCTGTTTTCCGGCCTGAGCGAGCGCACCATGGCACCGGTTTGCCACATTTCAGAATCTCGCATCGTCTCCAGTTCTTTATCAAGCTTTTGCCGGTAATCCGGAGCACTGTTGGTCTCCAGAACCCGTTTGGTTTCTTCTCCGGCAATTACTTTTTTATATAAATCATCAAACACCGGTGCTACCGCTTCCTTGAATCGGGGTGCCCAGTCCAGGGCCCCGCGTTGCGCTGTCGTCGAGCAGCAGGCAAACATCCAATCCATACCGTTTTCAGCCACCAGTCGGATAAGGCTTTGGGTCAATTCTTCCACCG